>DATNIH010000105.1:0-6692 GCA_035604515.1 Caulobacteraceae bacterium
CCATGTCTCAGTCGCTCGAGGCGATGGATCATGAGACCTTCCAGGCGAGCAAGCGGGCGGTCTTGGAGCTTCTCTCCGACATCCTCGGCGTCGGGCCTGCTGAGCTCATGCTCGCCGGCGCGGCGGCGTGATCCGCTACACCAGAGAGGAGCGCGAGCTGAGAGCAGTCCGCCCCGCGGCCAAGGGCCAGCGCCAACCCCGCGTCCACGACCACGCCTACCTCGCCTGGCTGCGCCGCGCGCCCTGCCTGGCCGGCCTGATCGAAGGCGGCTGCCAGGGTCCCGTGCAAGCCTGCCACCTGCGCATGTCCATCCCTGGCCGTCCCAACCCCGGGCTCGCCAACAAGGCGGACGACGCCTTCGCCTGGCCAGGCTGCGTCCACCATCACATCGAGGACCAGCACCGCAGCTCCGAGGCCGTCTTCTTCGGCCGCCTCGGCGTCGATCCGTTCGACCTCTGCAGAGCCCTCTACGGCGCGTTCAATGCCGGCGAGGAGCCGGGGGCTGCGCTCGTCGGATACCTCGTCGAAACAGGGGTGCTGTAGGCGCCGGCGGCCTGCCTTCCGCGCCTCCTGTTATGAGCCTGTTATTTCCCTGCTCGGCGCCAAGAATTCCCTGCTCGGATGCTGTAGGGAATTTGCCGCGTCGACAGCTTAAGTCTCAGACTTGGCTCGCGAATTTGAGACGCTGCGCTCGCCAAAGCATCGCAAAACGGCCGAATTTACGCAAATTCCCTGCAAAATACCCTGCAAGCAGGGAAATTCAGGGCTGAACAGGGCCGGGGGCCTTTTCGGCCTCACTTCTTCTCGAGCGCGGCAAGGCTCTCGGCCAACGCCCTGACCTCCTGGGCGCGCGAGCGCGGCGCGACCAGCACGCCAGTGGGCGTGGCCACGATAATCAGGTCGCTTACCCCGATGGCGGCGATCGTCGGCGCCTCGGACCAGATCAGGCAACCGTTGGCGTCGACCGCGTGCACGTCGCCGCGCAGGCTGTTTCCGCGCTCATCGAGCGCGCTCAGCCGCCACACCTCGTCCCAGGCGCCGATGTCGGCCCACTCGAAATCGCAAAGGACGACCGCTGCGCGCGACGTCCGCTCCATCACCGCCCGGTCGATCGCCTCCGCTGGGCAAAGGCGAAAGCGCGCTTCATCCAGCGCGATCACGAGCTCCTGTTTCGCAGGAAGCGCGCCCAGCGCGGCCTCGGCGATGTCGGGACGCCAGGCGCGCAGCTCTTCCAGCATCAGCGCTGGGGCGAAGAGGAAGGCCGAAGCGTTCCAGCTATAGTCACCGGAGGCGAGGAAGCGTTGCGCCTCGGCGGCCGGCGGTTTCTCGATGAACCGTTCAACGGCGTGGAGGCGATCGCCGAGCCGCTCGCCCCGCTTGATGTATCCGTACCCTGTCTCGGCGCGCGTCGGGGTGATCCCCAGAACGACGATCCGGTGGTCGGCGACCGCGGCCCCGCTCAGGACCGCCTGGCGAAACGCCGCGCCGTCGGGGATCAGATGATCGGCGGCGAGCAGGAGGACCAGGGCGTCCGGATCCAGGCGCTGACCGACGGCCGCCGCGATCGCCGCGATCGGGGCCGTGCCGCGGCCGCAGGGCTCGAGCACGATGGCGGTGGGACGGACCGCCATCGCTTGCAGCTGCGCCTCGACCAGGCCGCGGTGGGCGCGTCCGCAGACGATCACCGGCGCCAGAAAGCCGGCCGCCGGCTCGGCGACCCGGCGGACGGCCTGCTGGAACAGGCTCTCGTCGGCGAGCAGCCGATGGAACGGCTTCGGCGCGGCCGCGGTCGAGACAGGCCAGAGCCTGGTCCCGGCGCCGCCACACACGATCACCGGCAGGATCGCGCGCGCCGGCGCGGTCACGCTCGGCCCTTCTCGTTCGGCCCGCGACGAAGCCCGCGCTTGGCGCGCAGCGGCTTTCTGGGCGCGCGATCGGCGCCCCTGGCCTTGCGCGTGATCTCCTTGAGCTTCACGTGCTGCTGGGCCGACAGGCTTTCGCCAGGCTCGCCCTTCGCCGGGTCGGCGAAGGCGCGCCCGTAGGTCCGCACTCGATCTTCGACCGAGCCCAAGAACTCGCCCTCCCATGCGCTCAGGTCCGCGCCGGTCGCCGCCGCGGCGCGCCTGGCGCGTTCGAGCGCGCGGAGCGCGGCGCGTTTGGACTGGTCCTGGGCCCGCTTCACAACCCGCCGACCGCTTGCAGGTAGAGGTCGACCAGCGCCTCTTCCTCCAGGCGTTTGGCCCGATCCTGCTTGCGCAGCCGCACGACCTTGCGAAGGATCTTCGCATCGAAGCCCTCGCCCTTGGCTTCGGCGTAGACCTCCTTCAGATCCGATTGGACCGCCGCTTTGTCTTCCTCGAGCCGGTCGATCCGCTCGATGAAGCTCTTCAGCCGTCCTTGGGCGGCGCCGCTGAACGTATCGACTGCGGCGGACTCATCGGCCATGGGGCATCGCTTCCGGAACGGCTTAGGGGGCGGACAAGCCTAGCGAGCAACCTCGGGCCGGCCAAGCGCCGCGGCGCGAGATGCCCGGCGGCCGCTTAGCCCTGACGAGCCTTGTACCGCGGGTTGGTCTTGTTGATGATGTAGACGCGGCCCTTGCGGCGCACGAGCTTGCAGTCGCGATGGCGCGTTTTCAACGACTTGAGCGAACTTCTGACCTTCATGACGCCTACGCTCTGGAAGATGGCCCTTGTGGGGAGCGCGGCCGTATAGGTCCCGGGCTTGCGAAAGTCAATTTCAGGCGCGGTCTTGATGGCGCCGCCTCGCCGAAGCTACCTAGTGCGCATGCGCCGACGCGCCTTCCTCACCTCCGGCCTCGCTGGCCTCGCGCTGCCTGCCGCCGCGCCAGCCGCGACCGCCAACGCGCCGGTCGACCAGGCGGCCTTCGACGCCTGGGAAGCCGATTTCATCGCGCGCTCGAGCCGCGCAGGCGTCTCGAGCGAGTTGCTCAAGCGACAGTTCAAGGACCTGACCCTGGACCCCAGGGTCGTCGCGCTGGACGGTGAGCAACCCGAGTTCTCGCGGCCGATCAGCGACTACATCCGCTCGGTCGCCTCCGACGAGCGGGTCGCGGTCGGCCGCAGCCGACGCGCTGCGGCGCCGTGGCTCGACGGCATCGAGCAGCGCTACGGCACGCCGCCGGAGATCCTGGTGAGCATCTGGGCGGTCGAGTCGGGATTCGGCGCGATCCAGGGCGACTTCGATGTCCTGCGCTCGTTGGCGACGCTCGCCGCCGCCGGGCGCAGGCGCGACTGGGCGGAGGGGCAGATCCTGGCGCTCCTCCGCATCATCGCCTCCGGCGAGGCCAGCCGCGCGCAACTCAAGGGATCGTGGGCCGGGGCGATGGGCCAAACCCAACTGGAGCCCCAGGCCTACCTCGACGACGCCGTCGACGCGCGCGGCGGCGGACGACCCGACGTCTGGGGTTCATCGCAGGACGCGCTCGCGTCCGCGGCCAACCTTCTGGCCAAGTCCGGCTGGCGCCGCAGCGAAGCCTGGCAACGGGAAGCGCGGTTGCCGGCAAGCTTCGACTATGGGCTCAGCGAAGGCCCGCCCAAGCCCGTCGCCGCCTGGTGGGCGCTGGGCGTGCGGCCGATGCTAGGCGACAGCTTTGGCGAACGGGCTCCGGAGGCGATCCTGCTGCTGCCGGCTGGCGCCGCGGGGCCGGCCTTCTTCGCCTATCCGAACCACTTCATCATCCGCAAGTACAACAACTCCATCGCCTATGCCTTGGGCGTCGGGCTCCTGGCCGATCGCATCGCCGGACGGGCCGGCGTTGTCGCGCCCTGGCCGCATGAGTTGCCGCTATCGATCGCCGATCGGGTCGGCGCACAGGCGGCGCTGACCAAGCTGGGCTACGACGCGGGGCCCGCGGACGGGCAGGTCGGCCTGAAAACCCGCATCGCGCTCCGCGCCTGGCAGCGCGCGAACGGCCAGCCGGCGGACGGCTATCTGTCGCCGCACGTGGCCGGGCAGCTCGTGGCGCAAGCCGCCGGCCGCTAGGCCTTCGCCGCCGCGCAAACCGGGAATTAAGCATTAACCCCGACGATCCCCGTCCGCGCCGACCTTTACGGCCCCGGGGAGCTGCAGAGCCTTGTTCCAGATCATCGGCATCGTGCTGCTCTTCGCCATGGTGTTCGGCAGCTTCATCATCTCGGGCGGCAAGATCGCCGTGGTGCTCGAGGCGCTGCCGCACGAACTGATGTGCATCTTCGGCGCCGGCGTCGCCGCCTTCCTGATCTCCAATTCGATGACCACGATCAAGGCGACGGGCGGCGGCCTCGCCAAGGTGTTCAAAGGACCGAAGTGGAAGGCCAAGGACTATAACGACCTGCTGAGCCTGCTCTTCCTGCTGACCAAGACGATGAAGTCGAAAGGCGTCATCGCGCTCGAGAGCCACATCGAAAAGCCGACCGAGAGCGGCATCTTCAATCGCTACCCGAACCTGATGAAGGACCACTTCGCGATCGACTTCATCTGCGACACCCTGCGCATGATGACGATGAACCTCGAAGACCCGCACCAGGTCGAGGACGCGATGGAAAAGCAGCTGGAGAAGCACCACCACGAGGCACAGGCCCCGGCCCACGCGCTTTCGAGCATGGCCGATGCGCTCCCGGCGCTCGGCATCGTGGCGGCGGTGCTCGGCGTCATCAACACCATGGGGGCAATCACCGAGCCGCCGGAAATCCTCGGCATGATGATCGGCGGCGCGCTCGTCGGCACCTTCCTCGGCGTCTTCCTCGCCTATGGCCTGGTGGGGCCGATGGCGGCGCGGATGCAGAGCGTTGTGGATGAGGAGGGGTCGTTCTACCGCATCATCCAGTCGGTGCTGGTCGCCCACCTGCACGGCAACGCGGCGCAGATTTCGGTCGAGATTGGGCGCGGAAGCGTGCCAAGCACCGCCCAGCCCAGCTTCCTCGAGCTGGAGGAGACGCTGGGATCTATCCCTGCGGAAGGATAATCGCGCCGATTGATCACGCTGTCGTGAACTTGGCGCTTGCCCTTCGGCCCCAAGACGGCATAATCACAGCTAGCGCAGGCGAGGCGTTGCTGGGGTCGTCCGTGGTTTCCGCGGGCGGTCACGCAGGGACGAGCTTGCTGATCGGCGCAGCAACCTCCTTCTAGGGGACCAGGGACAATGACCTCCGAAGCTCTTCGTAAGATCCTCGTCGCCGGCGCCGCCGTCGCCGCCCTCTCGGTCGTCGCCTGCAAGGGCGCCGCGAACAACGAGGAAAACGCCGCTGAATCCGCAGCGTCTGCAAGTGAAACGGCCGCCTCGGCTTCTACGGAAGCGACGTCAGCCGCGACCGCGGCTGCATCTGACGCCGCGATGGCCACCTCTTCGGCCGCGAGCGCCGCGGCTCCGGCGAACCAGTAAGCTTTCTCGCTTTCCTTTTGCGGAAGCCGATCGAAGGGCCGCCCGATCAGGGCGGCCCTTCTTGCGTCGCGGCGGCGGGCGGCGTTCGGTTGAGCCATGACGCCGCCATCGCGCTCGCCGAGGATCGTATGGGACGGCGGCCTTCCTTACTCGACGCAGTTCGACGATCTCTACCATTCAAGGTCGGGCGGCCTGTCTGAGGCCAGGGCCGTCTTCCTCGCCGGTTGCGGCCTGCCCGAGGCCTGGGCGGGTAAGGACGCCTTCTTCGTCGGCGAACTCGGATTCGGGACCGCCCTAAACGTCGCGGCCCTGCTCGATCTGTGGCGCCGCACGCGACCGGCCGGCGCGCGACTGCACATCTTCTCCGTCGAGGCGTTCCCGCTCGCGCCGAGCGATGCGCGCCGCGCGCTGGCCGCCTGGCCCGAGGTCGGCGATCCGGCGGCGGCGCTTCTCTCCCGCTGGCCGCGGCGGGCGAGCGGCTTCCACCGCGTCGCGCTCGATGCGTTCGGCGCTGTCCTCGATGTCGCCGTCATGGACGTGGAAGAGGCGCTCGACGGCTGGACGGGCTTCGCCGACGCTTGGTTCCTCGACGGCTTCGCGCCATCGCACAATCCCGCCATGTGGACCGACCGCGTGCTCGACGCGGTCGCCCGTCGATCGAGGGAAGGCGCGCGGCTCGCGACCTTCACCGTGGCCGGCGCCGTGCGGCGCGGTCTCGAGGCGCACGGCTTCGCGGTCGAGCGGAAACCCGGCTTCGGCGCCAAGCGCGAGCGGCTGGAGGGAACGCTGGCTCGCCCCGCCGCGCCCCGCCCTCGACCGCGGGCGGCAGGCGCCGCGATCGTCGGAGCGGGTATCGCCGGGGCCGCTCTCGCCCGGGCGCTACATGCGCTGGGCGTCGACCCTCTGGTCATCGAGGCCGATGCCGCGGGGGCGGGCGCGTCGGGCAATCCTGCCGCGCTGGTCATGCCAAGGCTGGACGCCGGGGCGGGTCCGGTCGGGGCGCTCTACGCCCAGGCTTTAGCGCGCGCCGCGGACATGCTCGATGAGACCGCCGGCGCGATCATCGCTCGCGGCGTGCGCCAGCTCGCGGTCGGCCCGAAGGACGCCGGCCGTTTCGACCGCATCGCCACGAGCCCTCTCTTCGAGCCGGGCGCGGTGGAGCGTCTCGGCGCCGCGGCGCTGTCGGCGTCGCTTGGCGAGCCGGTCCACGTCGGCGGCCTTTTTCTTCGCGACGCCCGCGTGATCGAGCCCGCGGTCGTGCTCGCCGATTGGCTGGCCGGCGCCAGCCCGCTCGATCGTGTGCACGCT
>DATNIH010000106.1:0-21127 GCA_035604515.1 Caulobacteraceae bacterium
CCTCCATCGCAAACCGGGAAAGCGGCTCGAGCTGTATGAGCATCTGGGCGACGGTGCACGCCTCCCTCAGAGCCTCAGGCCGACAGGTGAGCATGATGCAGAGCGGATGACGTGGGTTGGCTTGCGCAAGAACGCGCAAGAACTGCTGGCTCTCAGGGTCCACGAGGTGGAAATCCTCGATCAGAACGACCTTTGGCGCGTCGCACGCTAGCGCACAAAACGCGTCCACGAGGGCACGAGCGAGCAGCAATTGCGATACGCCACTCCCCCCCTTCCGCTCCGCGGGGCGGGAGCGGAGGAGCGCCTCAATGGCCGCGACTTCCGGGGCCTTCAACCGGACGCGCGCCAGAACGGCTTTTATTCCTTTCTTGCGCGACGATCCGCCAGCTGCGGAAAGCAGACCTTCGATGAGGGATCGCGCCGCGGCGAACGGGGTGGTTCGCTTTTGAGCGTCCCCAAAGAATGCAATGACCCGCGTGCCGCCGGCGTGCGCGTCGGCGACAAGAGCCGCAGCGAGACGGCTCTTGCCGATGCCTGCCTCGCCGACGAGCGCCACGGAGCTGCTCTCACCCCCCTCGCGCGGGAGGAGGTTGTTCAAGACCGCAATCTGGACATGCCGTCCGACGATGGGCGACCGGTATCGGTTCGCCAGATCGCTGTCGTCACCCTGCTCCGGGCGAGATTCGAGTCTGAATGCTTCTGTCTTCGTTGCGATGAACCTCGGCAGGTCCCGGTGGGGTGTAAGGTTGAGAGACGAGAGGCAGAGTCGGACGGCCTGCCGGCTCAACACCACGGTCCCCGCGCCCGCCGATTGCTGCAACTTGGCGGCGATGTTGACGGTGGCGCCTACCGTATCCAACCGCGGCCTGCCTCCACGACGGATCCTGCGCAGAGCCACCAACCCGGAGTGGACGCCTACGCGGTATGCCACGGCCTCCCCGTCAGGCCCGGCCGCGCGGCCGCTAAAGCCCCGAATCTCCCACGCGGCGACACAGGCGCCGTCGGCATGACGTTCAAGCGTCTTCGGCCACCCGAACGTGGCGATGCCGCCATCCCCCGAGTAGCTGACAAGCGTTCCGCCGGCGCGCACGACAGCCTTGCGCACCTGCTCGAAGCAGCGGTCGTAGAAAGCCTGAGCGTCGTCTGGGTCGCAGGCTACGATGTGACGAGTCGAGTCGACGATGTCGACGGCAAGAACCGTGATTATTCTGCGCTCTGAAAAGCGTGCTTCATCCGTCATCGCGAACGTCCCGTCGGCAACGAGAGTAATCGCAAAACGAGCGAAGACGAACCGCCACGATGCGGACGGGCACACTTCGCCTCGTCGCGGACCGCGGCGTCGCTGTGAAGGCAGACAGCCCGGCCCGACGTCGGATCGGCGATCTGCCGCCGCGTGACGCCGGTCACAGCCCTTCGGAATTGCCTTCGGCAATCTTCGTCCTGGCACAAAGCCAAAGGAGCTGTGACCATGACCCTGCCCCGTAGTTCCCTCGTCCTTGGCCTGTTCGCGGCCGCGGCGCTCGCCGCCCCGGCCCTCGCCGATCCCAGCGGATTTGGCGAGACTGAACAGGTCAGTCGAACCGTCCACCTCGCCGACGTCGATATGCACACCACCGACGGCGCCAGGGCGGCGGCCGGGCGCATCAAGAACGCTGCAAGCGATGTCTGCGGCGGGAACTCGCGTCCGATCCTCATGGTGTCCGACTTCACCGCATGTCGGAACCACGCCATCGATCGCGCGCTTGCTTCGCTCGATGCGCCGCTCGTGTCCGCGGCTCTCGGCCGTTCGACGCTTGCGGACTTGGCCGCGCGCTGAGCCGGTACATCCGGCTGGCGCGGTTACGGCAACAGGGCGTTCGCCACATGGCGGGCGCCCTGTTTGTCGTTCAGCCCACCAAACTGTCCCTCCGCTAGGCGGCTGCCAAGTATCAAAGGCAAGCCATTCACGCGTCGCGCTTGCGTGGTTGTCGGCCCCGCGACCCGGCCCGTGACCTGGGGCACAGCGGCTTTGGCGCGTCGGGCTCAAAAGCTCCCAATCGTTAACGCAAACCCAGGAGACTTAACGTGTCTACGATTGGCAAGACGGTCCACGCACCGCGCCGCATACTTCCGGTGATCTTCACAGTCATCGATCGGACGGCGCTGTTCGTGGCTTACGCCGTGTTTCTCGCGGTGCTTCCAGTCGGTGCGATCGAACTCTTCAGCCGCACTGTCTAGCGCCGTGTTAAACACGCTTCGGATCCGATGCACGCTTCGGCCAACCCAACTCGGCGGGTTCGCCCGGCGCGCGTCGGATCCGTTCGTCTTATGGGGCGGCCACCCTCAAAGCACCGCCCGCTCTCTCGCCTCGGCGGCGAGCGCGTCCTTGTTCACTAGCCGAACACCGGTCGCTCCAAGCGCCACCCAGCCTTGGCGCGCCCACGCGTTGAGCTTGCGATTTACCTTCTCTCGCGACGCGCTGAGGCGGCGAGCGATTTCGGTCTGGGTCAGCGGCACCAGCGCCTTGTCGGCCGCGGAACCCAGTAGGAGCTGCGCCAGGCGTCCCCCCAGATCCAACGTCCGGACCGCTTCCAGCTCGGCGTTCGCACCCCGCAACCGCCTCGCCAGCTCCGCCACGAGCGCCACCGACGCGGCAGGATCCCCGCGCAAAGCCTCGATCAACGGTTCACGAGGGATTCGCCAAAGCCTGGAGCGACGCGCGGCCACCATATCGGTCGAGCGCGACCCGCCATCGAGCGCCGCCATCTCGCCGACCACGGCGGCCGGCCCGAAACTCGCGTAGCGAACTTCCCGCCCCTCAGCCGAGCTCGTCTGGATCTCGATCTCACCTTCGAGAACGACAAATATCGCGTCGCCTGGATCGCCGCGCTGGCACAATACACCCCCGCGCTCGAGCGTCAGGGCAGAACCTGCGGCCACAAGTCTTCCACGCGATGCAGCAGATAGCAGGCCTAGGATTGGGCTGCCCGCCATCGCGCTCTCAACCAATCGATCTGCCACTGGTCTGCGGCGCCGCCGACCCTTTCTGGATGCCTCGCGCCTAGCCTAGCATGGGAACCCAATCATGTAGCGCCGCCTGCGCTGGGAGCTGCTGGTTGAGCGAATGCTTCAAGGTCAGCTTGGATCACTGCGCGGAGCAGTTGGAGGGACTCGAACTTTCCGCGCCTAATCTCGACTACCGGTCCGTGAAGAGGCGGCTGTGCAGCAGGGTCGGGCGTGGTTTCCGACCCTCAGGAGATCTGCCAGTCACCGTCGATGATGATCCAGTCCCCCGTGTGGAAGGCCGACGCGTCGGGGGCCAGGTAAACGGCGATCCCGGCGAAGTCTTCCGGCTTGCCCCAACGTCGCGCCCGAACGATCAGCGCATCCACCAGGCCTGGACGCCCTCCCGGCGCAGGAACTTCTCCGCCCCGCGCCCCTGCAGCATGGCGAGCGTCGACATCAGGCCGGCCTCCATGCAGGTGGCGGCGGCCACGGTCACCGAGCGGGGCGCGTCCTTCACCGGCCAACCGGTGCGTGGATTGAGGATGTGGCTGTAGCGGACGCCGTCCTTGAGCAGGAAGCGGCGTGCATCGCCGCTGGTGGTGAGCGCGCCTTGGGAGACCTGCAGGAGCGCTTCCGAGACGCCTTCTTCGTCGACCGACTCGATCGCGACGCGCCAGCGCCCGAATCCCGCGCGCGGACCGGACACCCTGAGGTCCCCGCCGAAGTTGACGAGCAGGGGCGCCCGAGTTTCGGCGGCGAGCTTCAGGAGCGTGATGTCGACGGCGTACTCCTTGCCCAGGCCGCCAAGGTCGATCTCCATGCCCGGAAGCAGGGTGATGAAGGGATTTCGCCATCTCACCTTGTGCCAGCCGACCAGGGGCAAGATCGCCCGGACCTGTTCGCGGGGCGGCACACGGTCCGACCCGTCAAATTTCCAGATCCGGCGCAGGACGCCGGAAGTGATGTCGAAGAGGCCCCGGCTCAGCTTGTAGGCCGCGTCGGCGTAGTCGAGCAGCATAGCCGTTTCCGGGTCGACCTCGACCGGGGCGCCGCCCGCACCGTTGATCTGGGCGATGAGGTTGTCAGAGCGATAGCGGCTGTATTTGCGCTCGATCCGCAGCGCCTCCTCCTCGGCCATTTCACCGAGGCGCGCGGCCATGTCCGCGTCATAGCTGTCGAACCGCACCTCACACGGCGAGGCCATGGCGCGGAAGGTGTAGATCAGCCCTTCCGGGACGGCGCTCAGCACGGGGTGGGGCGGCGTCGCAAGGTGTGTCGGCATGGCCCGCTCAGTAGAAGGCAAAGCTGAAACCCACGATGACGCTGGTCGCCGAGACGCCGCTGAACAGATTCTGTGTCGCGAGGTTGCCGATCGCGCCCGCCGGGTGCGTCACGCCGGTCTGCTTGTAACTTTCCCCCTGCACATACAGCTCCGCATGGGGGGTGAAGTCGTAGCCCGCTCTCACCCCCCAGGTCACGGCGCTGAAGGCGCCCAACCGGCTGTCGGAGCTGGCGTATCGCGGCAGCGGCTGGCCCGACACCAGGTAGTTCCGGAAGAACGAGGCCGCCGTTTGGGTGTAGTAGCGGCCCTCCGGCTCGATGAAGAGGTGGGACGTCAGAGGGATCCGGTCCGATACCTCGGCCGTGACCGACTTGATGCCCCAACTGTCGATGTAGGCGCGGGCGGAGACGTCGGCGAAGGTGGGGCCGATGGCGAGCTTGTTGGCGAAGTAGAGGCTCTGTCGAATGCGTGAGCCTGGCCGACCCTCGTACAGGTACTGCAGCGGCGCGCCCGAGACCGGATCGACCACCGATAGGATGCGGTAGGGATCGGTCTGATAGCCGTTGGTGCTTCCGACGCTGTAGTTGAGCTGCGCCAGCCAGTAGCGGTTCATCACCTGGGTCACCCCGACGACCAGGCTGGCGACCGTCTTCGATGCATTGGGACCCTTCTGGTCGGCGCTCATCACCGTGAACGGCGTTGGCGTTCCGAAGAATGGGCGCGACAGGTCATACTCGAAGTCGATCGAGGCCGCCGCGGTGGTCATGTTCTGATTGAAGCTCCGGGCCACGCCGGCGGTGAGCGAGACCGAGGTGTAGTCCCGCTCGTTGGAGGCGCTGGCGCCGACCGAGACGCGGGTGTTCGGGTTCCAGAGCGTCGAGTAGCCCAGGTTCAGTCCCCAGCGCTGGTCCTTGAAGCCGTTGTCGACCGGCAGGGTGTTGGGCGCGACCACATACTGCCGTGAGATGATCCCCGTCCCTGGCACGGTCACCAGCGTGCTGCCGCCAGAGGCTGTGGTGACCGTGGCCGTGGTGCTGGGCGAGTGCGCGGGCGTGACAAAGGTCTGGCTCTGCTTCCAAGGCATCGCCCCGTTCGGGGTCGCGCCGGTCAGGGTGTCGGCCACGATGCCCACGCTCAGCACGTCGCCGCTGTCGCTATTGAGCGTGGCGGTGAGCGTGGGCTCGGTCGCGCGCACACGGCCGCCGGCTTCCTGGTAGAACAGCACGGCCGCGTCGATCCGGGTGTAGCCGAGGTCCGTCTCGGTATCGTTGGTGACGCTGGCGACCTGGGCCGGGTCCATCGAACCAGCCTGGGCGTCCTGGGCGTGGGCGCCGACGGCAGCCAGCAGATTCGCCGTCATCAGGCCGAGGGCCTGGCTGACCCGGCCGCGGCGCGGCTTCCTCAATTGCATCCGCAGCCGCCGCCATCGAAGGTGCGGCCGCCACTGGAGCCTTCCTTGCTGAAGTAGACGTGCTCCTGGGCCGCGGTGATGGCCGGATGGGTATTCAGCTGCATGGCTCGCTTGGCGAGCAGGTCGCGGTCCCACGGGTGGGCGCAGGCGCCGAGCAGAGCCGCCAGCAAACAGATTATCAGCACGACGCGACCGGAATCGATTGTCGAACCGTCAGCAGCATCAATGTTCATTCAGTAAACTCATGATGTGATCCTCGTAGATGGCTTCCTGAGCCTCGTAGAAACCGTTGTGGGTGAAGCGAACGCGCCCGGACTTGTCGATCACAACTGACGTCGGCATTTCGCGAACGGCGTATTTCAGGGCCAGACGGCCATCCGGGTCGTAGACCACGTGAATATTCGGGCCGAACTGCGAGAGGAACGCGTCGGCTCGCTCCCTCGAATGATCGACGTTGACCGCGATCAACACGAACGGCTTGGCCGCGAAGGAGGCCGAGAGCCGCTGCATGTAGGGGAAGGACAGCCGGCACGGCCCGCACCACGACGCCCAGAAGTCCAGGTAGACGACCTTGCCCCTGTATGGGGCCAGGTCGAGGGCTCCGGCGGGAGCGGAGGCGGCGTGTGCGGGGAGGACGAACGCGACGCCAAGGGCGGCCGAAGCCGCGACCAGGCCGCGCCGCGTCAAGGCAAGCGACGTCTTCGACATTGAAGCTCCGATTGGAGGGATGGGCCCGTTGAGGTGTGGTGGGCGCCCGCACATCAGGCGGCGGCCGGACCCCGCTGTCGCCAGGGTCCGGTGTGCGACGGGGGCGCGCGCTGGCCGGGCTTTGCGATGGGCATGAGGTCACCTTCAAGCGAAGCCGTCGAAGCGGCTTCACCCACGAGACGACGCCGTCCGAGGTTCACCTCACCCGGCGGTCCACAAATTCAGGGCAGGCGCCGGGCGATCCTCAGCGTCACCGTCGCCGGCCGCTGCGGCGTCGTCTGGGGGAAGTCCCGGAAGGTGAACGGGTTTCCGTAGGCGAAGGTGTCGCCAAGTCCGGTCAGAGGCGCGCGCAGATCCAGCCCGAGCGTCCAGCCCGGCGCTTCCAGCTCGGCCGAGAAGCGGCCGAAGCCATAGTTGCCCATCTTCGCCGAGGTGGTCGCATCGAGTGTGAGTCGAGACGCGCCGACGTAGGCGTAGGCGCCCTGCAGACGCAGCGAGAGCCTCCCGTTGAGCGCACGCTCGTAGGAGGCCGAGGCGCCGCCCGAGAACGTCGGCACGCCCGGCAGGCCGTTGTCCGGGGCCGCGGCGAACGCCGGATTGGGCCGGGTGAGGTCTGGCTCGCTCAGCGTCGCGTTCGCCTGCAGCCGCCAGTGCGCGTCCGGCCGGATCTCCGCCTCCAGCTCGCCGCCGAAGTCGCGGCCATCGCCGAGATTGGCGGTGTAGGGCAGGCCATCGGGGAGCAACTGGTCGCTCTGGACCCGGTTCCAGACCATGTAGAACCCGGCCGCCCGAACGCGCGCCAAGCCGTCGAACAGGTTGAGCTTCGCGCCGGCTTCGTAGTTCCAAAGCTCATCGCCGCTGTAGCGACGCGCGGGCTCCGGTCCCGCCGCCGATGGGGCGAAGGCTTGCCCGACCAGACCCGCGGTGTTGAAGCCGCCGGCGCGATAGCCCTCCGAAACCTGGCCGTAGAGGGTGACGTCGTCGCTGGCGAGGAAGCGAAGCGTCGCCTGCGGCGCAAACCCGCCATCGGAGCTCTTGCCGGAGAAGGCGCTCGCAGCGCCGCTTGGCGCCTGGGTGGTCGTCGCATGGGTCGAGACCTGTGAGGCGAACCAGCGCCCGCCCACCGACAGCACCAGCCTTGGGTCGATCTGGTAGGTCAGCTGGCCGTAGACGGCCAGTTCGCCGATGGTATCGCCGCGGCTCTGGCGATAGGCCGCGAGCGGCGCCCCGCCTGGGCCGATCGGCGCTGTGAGCGTCGAATTGAGATCGTCGTCGCCGGCGCTGGCGAATACGCCCGCCAGCCAGCGCAGTTGGCCGCTGTCGCGCGAGGCCGCGGTCAGCTCGTTGACGACGCTGCGCGTCGTGTTCGCCTCGTCGAATGGACTGGGGACAACGGCGGCGCCCGGGACGAACAGAGGCAGCGCCAGCGAGGCGTCGTAGCGGCTGTTGAACTGGTGGCTTACCACCGAGCTGGTGAAGCTGAGCTGGCCCCACGGCTCGTGTCCCTCGATGCTGAGCGCGACGTCCAGCAGGTCGTTGTCGTGGGGCTCCTGCAGCAGCACGTTCCGACTGAGCGGGCCGACGCTGGGCTGGGCGTAGTGGGTGTCCGCGGAGTTCAGCGACTGCCAGGCGACGCTGAGGGTCGCGCTCCAGTCGGACGAGATGTCCCACAGCGCCGCGGCTCGCACGCCCTTGCGCGCGACGCTGTTGGCGTTGCGCAGGCCGAGGCGGGCATCGTCGATGTAGCCGCCGTCGCGCTCGTCGTAGCCGACGATGCGCAGCCCGAGTTTGTCGGGCTCGATCGGCAGGTTCAGGACGCCGTCCGCCGACCAGCTCGGCGCCCCCCCTTGGGTGGCGGACGCGCTCGCGTCGACGGCGGCGGACCACGCGTGCAGGTCCGGCTTGCGGGTAACGATCTGCACCAGACCGCCGATCGACCCCGCGCCGTAGAGCGCGCCTTGCGGTCCGCGCAGGATTTCGACGCGCGCCGCGTCGACCAGTCTGAGGTCCGGATCGGGCGCGTTGTAGGTCAGGCGCGCGCCATCGAGGTAGACGCCCACGGTGGACTGGGTCTCGCCGGTGAGCGGACCGTCGGACAGCCCGCGCAGGAACAGCTTGTCGCGTCCAGGCCCCAGATCGGTCATCGAAAGGCCGGCCACCAGCGGGGCGACGTCGCCGATGTCGGACGCCCCGGCGGCAGCGAGGTCCGCGCCGGTGACCACGCTGGCCGAATAGGGCGCGCGGTCAAGCAGCACGGTACGGCGCCCCGCGGTGACAAGGAGTGGCTGCAGGGACGCCGCCGGCGTCGCGTCGGGAAGCTCGCGGGCGGGGCTAGCCGGCGGCGTCGGGCGGGGCCTGGACTTGAACACGATGACCGTGCGCGGATCGATCAGCTGGAAGCTGCAGCCCGTGCCGGCGAGCAGCTGCTCAAGCGCCTCGGCGGGACGAACGCGGCCGTTCAGCGGCGTCGATCGCGCGCAGCGGGAGACGCCGTCGGTCGAGACAGACACCCGCGCCTGGACGGCGAAGTCGACCAGCGCCGCGGCGAGCGGCTCGGAGGGTATGTGGAACGCGGGCGCCGTTTCCTGGGCGCGCGCCTCCGACGCCAGCGCCGTCAGCGCGAGGCAGGCGGCGAACGAGGCCAGGCCGAGCGGCAGTCGAACGCGAGGCGGCGCCGTCAAACCTGACTCTCATCGAGGACGATCAGCGAGGCTGTAGCACGACCGCGTTCTGGGCGTGAACGACCGTCACCGGCAGGAAGTGTTGCAGGCGATCGACCACCGCGTCCTCGCGGTCGAGCATCAGCACGCCGGAGAAGCGAAGCCGCCTCGCCGTGCCTTGGACGCGGATCGGGACCGGGAAATGGCGGTTGAGATCGTCAGCCACGGCGCTTAGCGCCTCGTCCCGGAAGACCAGATACCCCTTGGTCCAGGCGAACACGTCGTCGACGGCGACGCGGCTCACCACCGAGGTCGCCGCGCCCTCATCGTGCGACAGCTGGTCGCCGGGCGTCAGCCGGAACACCGCGGCGCCCGCCGACGGCGATGCGCCCCGCACCTCGACCACCCCGCCCGCGACGGTCACCGTGACGCGTCCCTGGTCCCTCAGGATATCGAAATGCGTCCCGACCACGGTCACCCGCTGGTCGCCGACGCTGATCACGAACGGATGCGCTCGATCCTTCGCGACCTCGAACTCCGCCTCGCCGCCCTCGAGGGCGACCTGACGCACGCCGACGCCGACCTGCGTGGTCAGCCGCGTGTTGCTGCCGAGCCGGATGTCGCTGCCGTCGGCCAGGCGGACGAGGCGCGTCTCGCCTACGCCCGTGGCGATGAGCTGGGCGGGCGTCGGCGCCGGGCGCAGCAACAGGGCGCCAACGACCACGACGGCGGCAATTCCGGCGGCGATCGCGCCGATCGGCGCCCACGCGCGGACAGGGCTCGGCCGACGGCGCGCGGCCAGGCCGACCACCACCGGGTCCCGGTCCCACTGTCCGGCCGCCGCGTCGGCGAGGCCGGGCTCGTCGAACGCCGCCCAGACCTGCTCGGCATGATCGAACGCCGCCTGGCGCTCGGGCGATCCGGCCAGCCAGGACTCGAGCGCCAGCCAGTCGTCCTCGCCCGCGTCGTCGGCGCGCAGCCGCACGACCCAGGCGGCGGCTTCGGCGCGCATCGTCTCCATGTCTTCGCCGCTGTCGGTCTGGTTCATCGCCGTTCGCGCGCCCCTATCGGCGCGTCTCTCACCATAATGACGCCGCAATCGGCCTTCGCCCTCATCCGAGCGCCTCCGGGCCGAGCAAGGACATCAGCTGCTGCAGCGCCGCGATGATGTGCTTTTCGATCGCGCTGCGCGAGACGCCCATGGCCGCCGCGGTTTCGGCGTGGCTGCGGCCCTCCAGCTTATGCAGCACGAACGCGCGGCGCCGTTGCGGCGGCAACTGGTCCAGCGCCGCCAGTAGCTGGCGCAGACGTTGGCGCGACGCGGCGGCCTCGTCGGCGGGCGGTTCGTTGGACGCCGGCGTCTCGCCGACCCGCACGAAAGCACTCTCATGCCACGCCTCGTCGCGGGCCTCAGCCCGGCGGCGCTGCTTGAGCCGGTCCAGCATCAGGTTCGTGCCCAGCCGGTAGAGGTAGGCGGCCGGATTCTCCACCGCCTCGATGTCGGCCGTCGCAAGGCGGACGTAGATGTCCTGCACGACGTCCTCCGCCAAGGCATGCGACTTCAGCCGAAGCGTGAAGTAGCGCAGCAGATCCTGCCGCTTCAGCAGGTAGGCCGCCATCAGCGGCGTGCGGCCCTCGTCAGCCAAGCTGCATGTTCCGATCGGGCGAACGGCGCCGGGCGGCGTCGCATCAGCGATTGGCGGGCTCGACGTCCGCCCTGCGGCGCATTCTACGCCAGCCTCGTCGAGTCAAGGCCAAGTTCGCACCCGTGACCCGCGCCCAGCGGGCAGGCCGAGCTGGGCGAAGGCCAAAGCCGATGCAGTGCGGCGTAGACCCCAGCAAGAAAGTCGGACCCGCGGGGTGAGGGGATTCCCTGCCCGCGTCGTCGTTTCCAGCGAGGGGCAACGCGGAAGCGAGAAGTGGTTGAGCCAGTACGAACAATCCGTCCCTCGGTTGACCGGCCGGCGCGACCCATCCGCGTGAAGCAGGGCGGCGCGCCCCCATCCCAGTCCCAGCGCCGCCCTGCAACTTCGCCTACCGATCAGGCCGAGGTGTCGAGCACCCTGCCCGTGCCGTTCGGCTTTGCCGCCGGCGAGCTTCCATCGTGGTCGCCGTCCCCGTCCGCAGGTGGTGTGGGCGGGGCCTGGTTGGCGACCGCCGGCGGCGTGAGCGCTGGGTGTGCGCCAGCGTTGCCAAGAGAATTTACGTGCATTTCCATCTCCTTGTTGGGTAGTGACGCGCGATATTGAGGATTAAATCGCCAATAAATCGTTACCCGTTAGAATTATCGCAGACATATCACTGTCCAATTTGGCACGATAACCCACACCTTGTGGTAAATGAGGCGAGAGTACATCTATATACTCTTGGAACAGCTCGGAAGAATAGCTCTCTTCGCCACGCCGCGCGCTTTGCGATCTTCCTCCTGCTGGTCACCGCAGCGCGGCTAGCCGCGGGCGCGCTCGCACCGCTGACGGAGGACGAGGCCTACTACCGCCTCTGGTCGCTGAGGCCGGCGTTCGGCTACTTCGACCATCCGCCGATGATCGCCTGGTGGATCTGGCTGGGACGCCGCATCGCCGGCGAGGGCGCCATCGGCGTGCGCCTGCTGCCGATCCTCGGGTGCGCGCTGACCAGCATCGTCACGGTCGACCTGGCGCGTCTTGCGGGCGCCGGCGAACGGACGGCCTATCGCAGCGGCCTGTGGCTCAACGCGACGCTGCTGATCGGCCTGGGCGGACTGCTGGCCGTGCCCGACGCGCCCAACACGCTGTTTTGGGTCGTGACCGTCTGGTGCGCGTTTCGGGCGCGCTCAGGCCGGCCGACGTGGTGGCTAGCCTGCGGCGCGGCGGCCGGTCTGGCGTGCCTGTCGAAATACTCTGCGCTGTTTCTCGGGCCTGGGCTGCTGCTGTGGCTCGCCATGTCAGCGGAAGGCCGGCGCCAGCTGAGAACGCCATGGCCGTGGCTGGCGGCGGGCGTTGCGGCGACCATATTCCTGCCGAACGTGCTGTGGAACGCCACCCACCATTGGCCGACGTTCGCCAAGCAGTTCGGGCGCGTCCGCGGCGCCGGATTTGCGCCGCAGCACCTCCCGGAGCTTCTCGTCGACCAATTCCTGTTGCTGAATCCAAGCATCGCCGTCTTTGCCGGTATCGCGCTCGCGCGCCGGCCCATGCCGCCCCTCATCGCGATCGCCGCCCCCTTTGCGCTCTATCTGCTGGTCCACAGCCTGCACGATCAGGTGCAAGGGCAATGGCCCGCACCGCTCTATCCGCTGCTGGTGATCTGCGCGGCGCAGGCGGCCGAGACCGCCGGCGGCGGCGGTTGGCTCGGCCGTATTCAACGCTTCGCGACGCCGTTCGGATTGACCGCGAGCGCTCTCGCGCTGGCCTTCATCTGCGCGCCGCTCGGGGCGCGCCTGCCATTTCGTGATCCGTCGGCCCCGCTGCGAGGATGGCCGGGCTTCTTCGCGACCGTCGAGCGCACGCGCCGTCAGGTGGGCGCATCGTGGGTGGGGACCGCGAGCTATGGCCTAGCGGCCCAACTCGCTGCTCAACCGCGCGCTGACGCCCCGGTCTCGGAGATCCGCGAGCGCCAGCGCTATACGTTCGAAGTCGCCGCAGGGCGCGCAGACTTCCGCAGGCCAGGGCTCGTCATCGACCAACCGGGCCGGCTCAGCGCTGTTGCCCTGCGCCGCTGCTTCAACTCGGTCGCACCCGTTCCAGCGCTGGATCGCGGTGATGGCGCTGCCGCCACGTCCTACGTCGCCTTCCGCGTCAGCGGACCCCGGCGCGACGTTAATCTGCTGGGCTGTTGAAGCGGTGACGCCGCCGCTAACTGGACCTTGCGGTCACGCCGCTCTCAGGGGGGATCGCTCTCACGGCCGCCTGACATTGCGCGCTGGCCTTCTGCAGGTTCTTCAGGAGGCAACGTTTGGCGCCGTCGTGATCTCCCGCGAGGGCTGCCGCAGGGCAAAGGCGCAGGACCGAGGGGATGCAAGCGGTGCGGGCGGCGGCCAGCTCTGACGCGGGCGCGAAGCCTTGCAACGCGGTCAGGCTGAGCAGCGCCAATGCCGATCGGGTCCACCGACTGGGGCCAATCCTGACGGGTATGCGCATGAGATCATCTACCGCTGACCGGCCCGCCGCGCTTGCGCCAGGCATCACCGGTTTGACGACGCGGCGGCCCTCCGCCCTCAGCCGTGCGCGTTCGAGGCCTCGTCGTGCGTTCGATCTAGCGTCGGCATTCAAGACCTGCGCGAGTCCACGACGCCGCCAAGACGTCGCGACACGGCCGCCACTCGGCGGATTGTGGTCCATCCGCCGAAGGCCGGTACCCGCTATTCAATCGGCCGGGACGTTCTCGTAGTAGGGAATCTGGACCTCCTTGGCGCCTTTATCGACCGTGCCCAGCATTGAGAGCGTGATCGGGTGGATGGCGTCCTGGTCGGTCATGATCTCGACGAAAGCCGGGCGGCCGCAAGAGAGCGCCCGGGCCATGGCCGGCGCGATCGCGTCGTAGGTCGTCACCCGCTCGGAAACGCAGCCGAACGCTGTGGCGATGTCGGCGTAGCACGTACCGCCGAGCCTGGTGAGGACGTTGTAGTTCTGGCCGAACATGATCTGCTGGCCGTGCAGGCACATGCCCCAGGCCTGATTGTTGAGCACGACGGTGACGATCGGCATGCCGTGCCGGACGATGGTGTCGAGCTCCTGGACATGGAATCCCATCGACCCGTCGCCGGTGACATGGATGACACGGCGATTCGGGTAGGCGGCCTGGGCGCCGATGGCGTAGCCGAGTCCCGTGCCAAGGCAGCCCAGGTAGCCGTGAGTGAGGACTCGGCCGGGGCCGCTAACGGTGATGGCGCCGCCCGCCCACGAGGCGGCCTCGCCGCCGTCGAGCGTCCAGATGGCCTCCGAGCCAACCGCCTCGGCGACCGCGGCCGCGGCGTGATGCGGATGGATCCCGGCTGGCGTCTCCCGGTCGGGATAGGCGCCGGTCAGCAGACGCCGCGCGCCGGCGGCGCGGGCCGGCCAATCGCCGTAGCCGGGGAAGGCGCCATGCGCGGCGGCCATGACGGCGTCCAGCGTCTCGGCCGGATCGGCGGCGATGGGCAGGTCGATGTCGCGCAGGCGGCCGATCTCGCCGGCGTCGGAATGGACCTGAATGACCCGAGCCTCGTGCGGGACGACTGACCCCGAGCGGCCACCCAGCAGCAGCCCAAGCCGCGCCCCGAGCAGGATGACGAGATCGGGGCGGGGGAGCCCCAGCATCGGCAGGGCCGCGAGATTGGCGGCGGCGCCGCCGTCGAGCGGGTGGGCAGCGCCGAGAAGGCCCATCGCCTGGGTCTTGGCGAACACCGGAACCTTGGCCGCGTCGGTGAAACGGGTGAGCGCCTCGCCGGTCCGCGTCGAGACCGCCTCGAAGCCGGCGATCACGACCGGGCGGCGCGCCGCGGCAAGGAGCTCAAGGAAGCGGCGCGCCTCGAGCGGCGACGGCGCCGGCGTGGGCCGCGTGGCAAGGCCGCAGGGGGTTGTCGCCTGCGAGGCCCGGACGCTGGCGTGCAACACGTCGATCGGGACTTCCAGCACCACGGGCCCCTTGCGGCCGGTCAGCGCCTTGCGGATCGCCATGGCGGTGAGGTCGGGGATGCGCTCGGTGACCGGCACGCTGATCGCCCACTTCGCGAGCGGACGGGCGGCGGCCACCTGGTCTATGCCGCCTTGCAGCGGATTGGTCTCGATCTCGCGCAGCGGCGCCGCGCCGATGATGAAGAGCACCGGCGATGAATCGAGCCAGGCGTTAGCGATGGCGGTGAGCGCGTTGGTGAACCCAGGTCCGGCGGTGATGGCGCAGACGCCGAGCCCGTCGGTGACGCGCGCGAAGGCGTCGGCGGCGTGCCCGGCGGCGGCCTCATGACGGAAATCCATCAGATCGATGTCGGCCTCGACGCAGCCTTTGAAGAACCCGTCCAGGTGACCGCCGTGGAGCGCAAAGACGCGTTTCACGCCGGCTGCGGCGAGGGTGTTGGCGAGCAGTTCGCCGCCTGTCAGGCGCTTGTCTTCCTGGGTCATGGTCGAGCCGCCTCCTAGCGGGTCAGAACTGTCTCGGGGCCGAGAATGGGCCGAGGCGCTGTTGTTCGTAGAAGCCGGCGAAGTCGTACGGCTCGGTGGCGTAGACCCCCTGCCCGGCGCAAACGGCGTAACAGTTGTTGCAACTCATGCAGCCGCTGACATCGGCCTTGAGGCGGACCTTCAGGTTGTCCTTCGGCCCGAACAGCTCGAGCAGGTTCGCCGGGCAGACGACGACGCAGAGGCGGCAGCCGTCGCACTTGTCGAGTTCGATGGTGACCTGGCGGTAGAGCGCCTGCGCGGGATCGTCCCAGATCGGCAGGTGGTCGCTGGCGACGCGGGCCTTCTCGATGGCGACGGTCATGGCGCTTCTCCTAGAAGAGGACCTGACGCTCACCGTTCTCCCACCAGAGGATCTGGTGAGTCTGGCGGGCTACGGGCTGCTGAGTGGGATTGCCGATCGGGTAGCCGACCGAGATGGCCTCGGCGAGCTCGAACGGGGGCTCGACGCCGAGCTTCTGCATCATCGCGGCATTGCTGGAGAGCAGCTTGGAGAAGCCGATCCAGCAGGTGCCAAGGCCGAGGCTCTGGGCGGCGAGCACGATGTTCTGGCCGACGACGCCGACGTCAATCTCGGGAACGCCGACGCCGCGCTTGTCCATCAGGATCAGGATGACCGTCGGCGCCTTGTGGAACACCGCGAAGCGTCCGTTGGCGATCGACTTGATCGCGGTCATCGGCACGGGATGGAAGGCGTTCGGGTTGGCGCGGTTGAGCGACTGGGTGCTCTTGAGAATCGCCTCGCGCTCAGCGGACCCTTTCGGATAGTTGGTGTAATCGACGCCGGCGGTCATGTGCTTGCAGACCGCGACGCAGCAGGCCTCCATCTCGGCGATCATCCCCTTGTCGCGCACGACGACGAAGGACCAGGGCTGGCAGTTGCCCTGCGAGGGCGCGTAGCGGGCCATCTCGAGGATGCGGCGGATCATGAAGGCCGGGACCTGGCGGCCTTTGAACTTGCGGATACTGCGCCGGGTCAGGATGGCGTGCTCGACGTCGTTCCAGTCGGCGCCCGGCTCGATGTCGACAATGTGGGTGCGCCGGCGCAGCGTACGGTCATGCTTGGTCTCGAGCTCGCACTCGAGGTCTTCGAGGTCTTCGAGGTCTTCGAGGTCGAGGGTGTCGCTCATCGCCATTGTTCCGTAGCCAGTGGGGTCACGCCACCGCCCGGACAGGCGGATGGGCTTCGCTCGAGAGGAAGTTGAAGGCGCCGGGCGGCGCGCGCCGGGCCTGGCCCGCCGCCAGCTCCCAGACCTCAGCCGAAGGCGCGGCCAGCGCCTCGATCAGGAAGCGGTCCTGAGGCTTCTCCGAGGCGGTCTTGGGGATCTCGGGGAGAACCTGGACAAAGGTCGGGACAAAGTTCGCCTCGAGCTTCCTGCGGCATTCGGCGAACACAGCGTCAGGGTCGAACGCCGCGCGATCGACGACGACGGCGGCGACGACCTCCTTCTCGCCCGGCGCACCGTTCACGGACGGTATCCCGTAGACGTAGACGTCGTTGATCGCAGGGACTTCGGCGAGCGCGGCCTCGACGAAGCCTGGACTGATGAAGTCGCCGTTGCGGCGGATGCCTCCGCCCTTGCGGTAGTCGAAGTAAAGCCAGCCCTCGGCGTCTTGGTGGCAGATGTCGCCGCTGCGCAGCCACCCGCCGGCGGTCTTCTTCTCGGAGGCTTGCTGGTTGCCGTAGTAGGTGACGACGGCGGCTTCGCCCGTTGCCGAGCGGCTGATCAACTCACCCTGGACGAACGGCGGGCACTCGTTCCCGCCCTCGTCGACGATGCGCAGGTCGAGGCCAGGTGGGGCCTTGCCGAAGCTGCCGACCGGCCCCGTACCGATCGGCTTGAACGCCATGCCGCCCTCGATGGCGCCGTAGGCTTCCAGCACCTTCAGGTCGAAACGGCGCTCGAACGCCTCCCAGATCGCGGCGGGCATGCCGGCGCTGAGGACGAACCGCACCGGGTTGTCGGCGTCGTTCGGCTTGACCGGCTCGGAGTAGATGGCCGTCGACATGCCGCCCAGGAGGTTGAAGAAGGTGCAGCCGTACTTGCGGGTGATGTCCCAGAGGCGCGACTTGGTGAACCTGCGGCTGAAGACGGCGCGCTGGCCGAGCCGCAGCGCGGAGGCCAGCGTCATCAGCTGCGCGTTGCCGTGAGTGAGCGAAAGGCCCGTGTAGGGCCGCTCCTCGGGGCCGAGCCCGAGCATCTGGGCCAGCATGCTCGCCCCACCGAAGCGGGCGTTGGCGAACACGACGCCCTTGGGATCGCCGGTCGTGCCGGAGGTGTAGATGATCTGCAGCGGATCGGCCGGGCTCTTCAGCGCGGAATCGACGAACGTCTGCGACGCTGCCAGGATCTCGCCGAGGCTCGCGCCGCCCGCGATGTCGCTGGCGGTGGGCGCGGCGGCCTCCTCGCCGCTTTCCAGCACCCAGATCCATTCGACGAGGGGCAGCTGCGCCTGGACCTCGGCGACGTGGGCGGCGGCGTAGTCGGCGGCCACGACGCCGCGGCAGCCGGAGTTGTTCAGGGTGTAGACGAGCTTGGCGCCCTTGGTGCGCGGGTCGATGGGTACGAAGACGAGGCCGGTCAGCGAAGCGGCGATCATCAGCTCAATAAACTCGGGATGGTTGCGCATCAGGATCGCGAACCGGTCGCCGTAGCGCATGCCGCGGGCGAGAAGGCCAGCGGCGAGGCGGTTGGCGTTCTCGAACAGCTGGGCGTAGGTGCGGACCTCGTCCGGCCCCTGCTCGCCGCCTTCGAAGGTGACGACATCGAGGTCGGGACGCGTCGCGGCGCGGCTCTCGATCAGATCGGCCAGGACCATCTCGTTGAGCGTGCGCATGGGATCCCTTCCGCTCCTACCCCGCCTTCAGGATGGTGACGCACTGGGCGGCGGCGTCGGCGCCGATGCTGCCGCCGCCGTTGTGGCAAAGGCCGACGCGGGCGCCTTCGACCTGGCGCTTACCGGCTCGGCCTTGCAGCTGCTCGGTGATCTCGACCACCTGGGCGATGCCCGTGGCGCCGATCGGATGGCCCTTACGGAGGAGGCCGCCCGAGGTGCTGACTGGAATCCGGCCGCCCAGCCGCGTCGCCCCGGACTCGACCAGCGGCCCGCCTTCGCCCTTGGCGCAGAGCCCGATTGACTCATAGGCCATCAGCTCGGCCGGCGCGGAGGCGTCGTGCAGCTCCACGAGGCTGAGGTCGCGGGGCCCAAGCCCCGCTTCCTCGAACGCCTCGCGCGCGCACCGGTCGGAAAGGCTTTCGTCGCCGGCGTCGTGATCCCACCCGGAGCGCAGGACGCTCGAAACCACATGCACAGCGCCGACCAGCCCGAGCTGGCGCAGCTTGCGCTCGCTGACGATGATCGCCGCCGCTGCGCCGTCGCCGATCGGCGAACACATCGGCCGCGTCAGCGGCTCGGCGATCATCGGCGAGGCCAGCACCTGATCGACGCTGAGCGCTTCGCGGAACTGGGCGCGCGGATTGAGCGAACCGTGGAAGGCGTTCTTGGCCGAGACCATCGCGAATTGCCGCGCCGTGGTGCCGTACCGAGCCATGTGGGCGCGCGCGGCGGCTGCGTAGATGTCCATGAACATCGAGCGGTTCTTGCCGGCGCCGGAGGCGGCTTCGCTCGCGCCGCTGGCGGCTGCGGACTTCTCGAGACCGGCCAAGATGGCCTGCAGCTGCTCGACGTCGACGGCGCCCTTGAAGGCGCCGAACACCTTGGCTCGGTCCTCAAAGTACATCTTCTCGAATCCGCAGGCGAGGACGACATCGTAGAGGCCGACGCTGACCATGGCGCAGGCCTGGTTGAAGGCGGTCGAGGCGCTGGCGCAGGCGTTCTCGACGTTGATCACCGGCAGGCGGCCGATGCCGAGGGCGCGCAGCACCACCTCGCCCCGGATGCACTCCTGGCCGGTCAGGACGCCCGCGGCGGCGTTCGACATCCACGCCGCCTCGATCTCGCGCTTGTCGATGCCGGCGTCGAAAATGGCGGCGCGGATGGCGTCGCCGGCGATGCTCTTCAGCCCGTCGTCCATCATCCGGCCGAACGAGGTCATGCCGACCCCGGCCACGTAGGCGTTCATCCTCATCGCAGCGCCGCCTTTCTCACCTAGAACCTGCCGGCCGCGACCATGCCGAGCACCTCGTTGCAGCCGTCCTCGATCATCGAGATGCGGGCGTCGCGGAAGATCTTCTCGATCGGGCAGTCGCGGCTGATGCCGGCGCCGCCGAACACCTGCAGGGCTTCGCTCGCCACCTCGAAGGCGGCCTGGGTCGAGGTGACCTTGGAGGCGATGGCGAGTTCGAGCAGCGGCGTCGCGCGCGCCGCGTTGATGCGGGTCACCCGGTGGTTCAGCGCCCGGGCCGCCTCGACCTTCTGGTACATCTTGAAGAGGCGCGACTTCATCGACTGGTGCTGGAAGATCGCAACGCCGCCCTGCACGCGGGTCTTGGCGTAGTCGGTCGCGAGCTCGAACGCGGCCCTGGCGCAGCCGACGAAGGTCGTGCCCATGCCCCCGTTGGCGAGGCACAGGATGCGGTCGGCGACCGCGCGGTAGCCTTCGGGCGGCACGACCAGATGGTCGGCAGGCACCTTCAGCGCGTCGAAGAAGATCTCGCCCTGATTGAGGGCGCGCTGGCCGATCTTCTCGGTGGGTTTGCCTTTGGTCACGCCTGGCTCGGTAAGCGGGACGACGAAAACGCCTCCGCCGAGGCGCCCGTCGCCCATGTCGACAGCGCAGAACAGCGCCGCGGCCTCGGCGATGGTGCCGTTTGAGACCCACGCCGACTTCTGGCCGGTGATGACGAACCCATTGCCGTCGCGCCGAGCGATGCAGTTGGGGCGCTCGTCGTGGCCGCCCGGGTGGCTGATGCTATTGTCGAAGTTGATCAGGTCCGAACCGTGGCCCGGCTCGGTGATGGCCCAGCAGCCGAGCGTGCCTGGTCCAAAGCGCTCGATCAGGGCCGGGTTGCCCGACATCCGCGCCATCATGGTCGGAAAGCCGGAGACGCCGAGACTGATGGCGAGGCCCGCGTCGCCCCAGCCAAGCTCCTCGCCGACGATGCAGCGGATGCGGGCCTGCTCTGCGGGCGAGGCTTGTCCCTCCCCGTCGAAGAGCCCAAGGCCGAGCTCGCGATGCTGGCGGAAGACGTCCCACAGGATCGAGCCGCTGGCGATGACGTCGGCGGCCGGCAGCTTGTCGAGCTTCTCGCCCGCCGGCCGCATCACGTCGCGGGCGAACCGGTGCGCGGTCTCGAAAGCGGCGCGCTCGGTGTCGGTGAGTTGGGGATCCTGATCGATCGTCGCCAGCAACGCCACGGCGCTTCTCCCGCTTTCTACGCTGCGGGCGGCGCCTGGTCGAAGTTCGGAAAGGGCCGAATAGAAGCCTCCGCCCGACATCCAACCCGCTGATGGCGCCTCCGCAACGACTAATATTTGGAAAGAAGTCATCACCTCGCCGTGCGCCTTGCATTGAGATGGATCAAACGTCGCCTGGTTGCGCGGGTGTTCGTGACCGCCATGTCTGACGCTGACCAAGTAACTTGATACTGATTGTCAATATCGGGATCTGCGAACCGTTCGGCGAGCTGGCCCTGAAGGCGAAAAGTCGCGATTCCCTTCCCACCGACATCGCTGCCAAACTCGATGCGCGTCCGAAGCGCGCCCTGGGCGGCAGGAACGAACGGCGACAACAGCGCGCGAAAGTCCTCGTCGGGGCCATGCCCGAAGACGGACGCATCAGGGTTGGGACAGGTGGAAGCGGACGTTGCCGCGATCCCGCATCTGACGCCGCGCCAAGCTTTGCGTCAGATCAAAGCATGGGTCGCCTCTAACAGGCTAGATGCCACCGAACAAAATGGAGGGCGCCATGACGCCTCTGTCCATCCTGGCTCTGGCGGCCGCCGGGTCCGACGACCGGCTCGCGGTCGCCGTCGCCGCCGATCTC
>DATNIH010000107.1:0-25691 GCA_035604515.1 Caulobacteraceae bacterium
GGGCCTTCCGGCTCGCGCGCCGACCGCCGGGGTGGATCCCGGGAGCGGGTGAGATGAGGGGGCGTGATCAACGGCGCGCCCGCCGCGGGGCCGAGGACGCGCCCTGTGTCAGCCAGGCCAGGCGCCCGTCGGCGGCGGTGACGTTCAGCGCCGCCGCCTCGGAATCGGCCGGCGGCAAGCCATCCGACCGTGCTTGGCGCATCGGCGCGCGGCGGCCCTCGCCACCCGAGGGCTTTGGGCGCCCAGCGACGCGCGGGCGGGCTCTTCAGGATACGGGTCATCGCTCCAAGCCTTGGATCGGTTCCGATTTCGAACGCTATGGCCGGCGCGTGCGGCGTTGGCGCGGTGGAAGCGCCAAAGGCGGCGGGAGCGCCTGGCTCCCGCCGCCCCTGAAACGGACCGTCGGCCGGGGGCGATTCGGCCTAGCGGAAGAGGCCCAGCAGCGCCGAAGAGGCGGAATTGGCGATCGACAGGGCCTGGATGCCAAGCTGTTGCTTGGTCTGCAGGGCCTGCAAGGTCGCGCTTTCCTTGGCGAGGTCGGCGTTCACGAGGTTGCCGATGCCGGTGGTCAACGTGTCCTGAAGGCTCGACACGAAGTTGAGGTGCGTATCCAGCGCGTTGGACGACGTGCCCAGCGTGGCCAGGGCGGTGTCGACGTTGGACAGCGAGGTGTTGACGACGGTGATGGCCGCGGCGGCCGTGGCCACCGTGCTGATCGTGGTCGTCGCCGAGATCGTGATGATGCCGCCGCCGAGCGTCAGGTTCTGGGCCAGCGTGGTCAGCACCGAGGTGCCCGAGGAGTTGGCCAGCGACGTGATCTTGGTCAGGCTGTTGTTCAGCAGGTTGACGCCGTTGAAGCTGGCGTTCTGCACGGTCGAGGTGATCTGGTTGCGCAGCGCGACGAAGTCGTTGTTCAGCGCCAGGCGGCTGGCGGTGTCCAGCGAGGAGTCGGAGGCGGCCAGGGCCTTTTGCGACATCTGCGTGAGCAGGTTCGACACGGTCGTGCCGGCGGAGTTGGCCACGTCGATGATCGACTGGCCGGTCTGCAGCGACGACTTCACCGAATCCAGGTCGGCCACGTCGGAGCGTTCCGACTGGGCGATCGACCAGATGGCGCCATTGTCCTTCGCGTTGCCGACCAGGAGGCCGGTGGACACGATGTTCTGGGCTTTGGCGAGTTGCTGGGCGGTGTTGTTGAGGTTTTCGAGCGCGATGAGGGCGCCGGCGTTCGTATTGACGCTAAGCATGGTCACAGGTCCTTTTCATCAGGGGTCCGACGTCATTTTGACAGCCGGGGGCATTTTGCCTGACGGAGCAGGAGCAAGCGGCGGGCCGCCGCGAACCAAACTCTAGTGAGCTGTTTTTATTGAACTATATCGCGCCAGCCGGCCGTTTGGACTGGGCACTTATTGCCACGTCGCGGCCCGGTCGGCAGAACCTGCCGGGAAAATCAGGCCGCCTGGCCGGACAGGCCCTGCATCATGGTGCGGTTGAGGTCGATCAGCACTTCGATGTCGGTCTCGCGCCGCATCACCTGGCTGGTGGTGCGATGGACGAACAGGCTGAGCGAGATAACCTGGGCGCGTGTCGCCTCCGGCAAGGCGTTGCCGGGCTGGGCGCAATCGTCGGCCAGCGCCGCCCAGATACGGCGATTCCAGTGCAGCACGTCGATCCAGGCGTGCAGGTCTTCCCGCGGCGTGGACCTCACATCCAGCAGCGCCCGGGTGACCTGGGCGAACAGGCGATATTCGACGTCCCTGGGCGTTTCAGCCCGCTGCGCCGCCTGCTGATAGGCGCGGAGCGACATTCCCCAACCTCTCGTCTTCGTACTCGATCAACCTGCGACATAACATCAGCGCTTTGTAATACTCTCTTATCATCACGTGCCGCGAAATATTGACGCAGTCCGTCAGTATCTCCGGATTGCGCACGGCCCCCATGAACTCGGACAGTCGCTGAACAAATTCATCGTGATAGGTGTTGGCCCCGTTCGGTTGATCGAGGTACATCATCATTACTGGAAAGTATATTCTGCGCGCCGGGCTCACCGCCTCGTCGGCCTGCATGATGTCCTTCTCGCGCAGCACCGAGGCTTTGTTCTGCAGCAGCAGCGAGGAGCGCCGGTCGCCGTTCTGCACCACCGCGCCATTGAGCACGAACTTCTCGCCCGGCTTCAGCGACAGTTTGAGCGGCATCGGTCGGTTCTCCGGCGGGCTTGGAAAGCAACGTCACGACCGCCTCGAAGCGCACTTGGAAGCTAGCCTCTGAAGCTTTCGGCACGCTAAACCGACGTGGTTAACAGCGCCTTGCAGCGTTGGACGCATGCTTAACGGCGCCTTAAGACCCTGCGCGCGAACTGGCGCCGTCGCCATCCGCCTCCCCGAATCGCAGCGCTTCATGTCCGCCAAATCGACAGCCAAGTCTTCGGTTTCCGTCGCCGCCATGGGCTTCGCCGACGCCGCGCCGCCCGCGGACCCGGCCCCAATGGGCGACGCCGCGTCCCCGGCCGCCCTGACCAAGCTTGAAGGCGCGCTGGACGAACTGAAGGCTCTGGCCATCGTCCCGATCCTGCGGCGGGCCATCGACGCCGTACGCGAGAACGACGGCAAGACCGGCACCGACTGGGCGCTGAAGGCTTTGAACCAGGATCCGCACTCGGGCATGGCCTGGTACGTGCTGGCGGTCGCCCGCGAGAAGGCCGGCGACTTCGCCAGCTCGCTGCAAGCCTACCAATCGGCGCTGGCCCTGATGCCGAACCACGCCGACATCGCCAACGACCTCGGCCGCCTCGCCTTCCGGATGGGGATGAAGGACGTCGCCGAGCAGCTGTTCCGCCGCTACCTCGAGGCGCATCCGGACGACTACGGCACCCTCAACAACCTGATTTCCTGTGTCCGCGACCAAGGCAGGGCGGCCGAAGCGATCGACCTGTTGAAGCTTGCGCTCAAGACGCGGCCTGACGATCCGCACCTGTGGAACACGCTGGGCACCGTCGTCGCCGAACAGGGCAACCAGGCCACCGCGATCATCTTCTTCGACGAGGCCCTGCGCCTCGACCCGGGACACGCCCACGCCCGCTACAATCGCGGCAGCGCCTTTCTGGAGATGAACGACGCCCAGACGGCGCTCGCCGACTGCGAAGCCGCCATCACCGTCGCCCGCTCCGAGGACGACCGGCTGATGATGCAACTGGCGCGCTCGACCATCAAGATCGGCCTCGGCCGCATCGGCGAGGGCTGGGACGACTATGAGGCGCGCCTCGCCCCGCTCTTCGCCGGCGCGACGATCTTCCTGGTCGATCTGCCGGCCTGGACGCCGGAGACGTCGATCGAAGGCAAGACCTTGCTGGTGATGGGGGAACAGGGCCTGGGCGACGAGGTGCTGTTCGCCAACATGCTGCCGGACGTGATCGAGGCGCTGGGACCGCGCGGCAAGCTGGTGCTGGCGCTGGAAGAGCGCTTGGTGGGCCTGTTCCAGCGCTCGTTCCCAACGGCGGAAGTGGTCCCCCACGTCACCTATCGCCAGCACGGCCGCAATCACCGCGCGGCGCCGGCGCTGGGCGACATGAGTCGATTCGACCTCTGGACGCCGATGGCGTCGCTGCTGCGCCGCTTTCGCCGCCGGCTGGAAGATTTCCCCGCCCGCGAGCGCTTCCTGATCGCCGATCCGGCCCGCGTGGCGCATTGGCGCAAGGTGCTGCAGACCGCGCCGGCGGGGCGCAAGGTCGGAATCCTCTGGAAGAGCCTGCGGCCCGAATTCGCCCGCTCACGCTATTATTCGCCGTTCGAGCTGTGGGCGCCGGTGCTGAAGACGCCAGGGACTACAATCATCAACCTGCAGTACGGCGACTGCGCGGCCGAGATCGCCTGGGCCGCCCGAGAACTCGGCGTCGAGATCTGGACGCCGCCGGGCATCGACCTGAAGCAGGACCTCGACGATCTCGGCGCGCTCGCTTCGGCGCTCGACGTGACGCTCGGCTTCGCCAACGCCACCTCCAACATCGCCGCCGCCTGCGGCGCGGCGACCTGGATCATCTCGGTCCCAGGCGCCTGGACCCGGCTCGGCACCGATCGCATGCCCTGGTATCCGCAGGCGCGCATCTTCAATCCCCCGGGCCTCAGCCACTGGGAAGAGACCATGGCCCGCGTCGCCGCGGCGCTGGCGGAGGGCTGATCTAGAGCGGCGAAAAGCCGCCATCGCCGCCACGATCCAGCCTCGATCCGTCACCGCTCGGATGGAACCATCCACGGCAATCTGGCGTCGCTCACCGCCAAAGCCGCTTGAATGTCGCGCCCGGCCCTTTAGGGTGGGCGTGATTTGAACAATTGTTCGAGCCCAACTGAGGGCCCGGGAGCGGTGAATGAGCGAGCGTTTCCAAGGCACGGCCGATTACATCGCCACGGAAGACCTGAAGATCGCGGTGAACGCCGCGGTGGCGCTGGAACGGCCGTTGCTGATCAAGGGCGAGCCCGGCACCGGCAAGACGGTGCTTGCCTATGAGGTGGCCAAGGCCCTCAACGCCCCGCTGATCACCTGGCATATCAAGTCGACCACCAAGGCCCTGCAGGGCCTCTACGAATACGAGGCGGTGACGCGCCTCCGCGACAGCCAGCTCGGCGACGAGCGGGTCAAGGACGTCAAGAACTACATCAAGCACGGCAAGCTTTGGGATGCGTTCGAATCAGACGTGCGTCCGGTGCTGCTGATCGACGAGATCGACAAGGCCGACATCGAGTTCCCGAACGACCTCCTGCAGGAGCTCGATCGGATGGAGTTCTACGTCTACGAGACCGACGAGACCATCAAGGCCAAGATCCGGCCGGTGGTGATCATCACCTCCAACAACGAGAAGGAGCTGCCCGACGCGTTCCTGCGCCGCTGCTTCTTCCACTACATCCGCTTCCCGGACGACGCGACGATGCGCAGAATCATCGACGTGCACTATCCGGGGATCAAACAGAAGCTGGTCGCCGAGGCGCTGCGCATCTTCTACGACATGCGCAAGGTGCCGGGCCTGAAGAAGAAGCCCTCCACCTCCGAGCTGCTCGACTGGCTGAAGCTGCTGATGGTCGAGGACATCGACGGCGACGCGCTGAAGGAAAAGGATCCGACCAAGCTGATCCCGCCCCTGCACGGCGCCTTGCTGAAGAACGAGCAGGACGTGCAGCTGTTCGAACGCCTGGCCTTCCTCGCCCGCCGCGAAGGCTCTGGGGCCCGCCCCGGCTCGATGTGACGGCCGCGCTTCGACGATGAAGAACAAGACGCGAAGGCGGATGTCTCCGCCCTCGCGTTTTGCGTTTCAGAACAGGCCGGCGGAGGTGGAAGACTGCCCGCTTGGCGCCGCACGCCCCCTCCCCTAAGTCACTCTATCGGCGATGAGACCGGCGTCGGGTGAGGGAGAACGAGAGCATGGACCTGCAACTCAAGGGCAAGAAGGCGATCGTCACCGGCGCCTCGCGCGGCATCGGGCGGGCGATCGCCGAGGCGCTGGCGGCCGAAGGCGCCGATGTCGCCATCTGCGCCCGCGGCCAGGCCGGCGTCGACGAGGTCGTGGACGCGCTAAAGGCCAGGGGCGTTGCCGCCTTCGGCGCGGCGGTCGACATCGCTGACGGCCCGGCGCTGAAGGGCTGGATCACCGAGGCCGCGGAACGCCTCGGCGGCTTGGACGTCCTGGTCTCCAACGCCAGCGCGCTGACCCGCGGGGCCGGCGAGGAAGACTGGAAGGCGATGTACGACATCGACCTGATGGGCGCGGTGCGCTCGCTGGAGGCCGCCCGGCCCTTCCTGGAGAAGGCGGGGGCCGACAAGGGCGACGCCGCGTTCATCATCACCTCGTCGGTCTCGGCGGCGGAAGCCAGCGCGCCCGGCGCCTACGGTGCGATCAAGGCCGCGCTGATCCACTTCGCCAAGGGCGTCGCCCGCGAGGGCGCGCCGCGGCATCTGCGCTGCAACGTGGTCTCGCCCGGCACGGTGTTCTTCGAAGGCGGCGTCTGGGGCGTGACCAAGGAGCGGGCGCCTGACTTCTTCAAGATGATGATCGCCCGCAACCCGACCGGCCGCATGGGCACGCCCGAGGAGATCGCCGCGGCGACCGTGTTCCTGGCCAGCCCGCTCTCAGCCTTCACCACCGGCGTCAACCTGGTGGTCGATGGCGCCATCACCCAGCGCGCGAACTTCTAGGCCCCTACGCGCTTGGATATCGCCCGGATTCAGGCCGCCACCGTCTCCAGGCCGCGCGCCCTCGCTTCGGCGGCGGTGAACCAGACCTGGCCGTCGCCCCAGTCGTGGGCTACGGCGTCCGGCGGCGGCTTCGCGGTCTCGCCGCAGAGGAATTCGAGCTCCCTGGCGGTGAGCATGCCCCAACGGGCGAACGCCTCGGCCGGGGTGGGATCAGGCCTCGGATCGGCCGTGGCGCCGGGCGCCGCCGCTTCCAGCCCGGCCACATAGTCCTCGTACGGGACCCAGCCGGCGACCGTGGCCTCGCCCGCCGGGCCCTTGAAGATCAGCGTCGGCAGGGCGTAGCGGTCGTGACCCTCCGAATGCTTGAGCTCGCCGTTCATCGGGCCCTCGTGCTTCAGATGGCGCACGTAGTCATTGGGCGTCCGCGTCTCGGTCCAGTCCGCCCGGTAGGCCGCCGCGACCTCGGGGCGGGCCTGGTCGGCGCGCCAGCGGGCCTGGTCGAGGCCGGCGACGCCGACGGTCGCGGCGGCGAACTCGTCCGGCGTCTGCGGCCCGACGCCGAAGACGAAGATCTGCTCGCGGAACCGGCGCAGCACCCGCTCGGCCACGTCCAGGCCCTGCAACTCGGCCGCCTTCACCGCCGCGCCCAGAGGATCGGTGGATTGCAGCATCAGGCGCATGGGGTTGGGATAGGGCATGCCGGTGAGCGCCGTGACGCGTTTCCAGTAGGCGCGCATCGGCCCGGCCGCGCCGACCCGATCCCAATCCGCCCGGCCCGAGCTCTTGGCCGCATCGCCCACCAGCCCGCCCATCACCTTGCGCCAGGTGAGATGGTGGCCGTGGCGCCAGTCCAGCCGCCGCAGCAGCGGCTCGGCGCCCCAGGCCGTCGAGCAGACGGCGTCCGTGTATTCGACGACTTCGACGCGGGGCATGCGGCTATCCTGGGCGAATGAGATCGGCATCGTCCCGCCAGCGGGCCGCGATAGCAAGTCCGAACGGCGCGCCCTCTAAGCCCGCGCCACGTCCGTCACCTTGTAAGTGAGGAGGCGGCCCTCCTCGTCGGTGATGCTGACGTATTCGCCGACGGCGAAGCGGTGCTGGCCGAGGCGGAAGCCCGGTTCCTCGCCGGTGTCGGCGGCATTGTCGTAGTCGAAGTACCAGCTCTTGCCGACGCGCACGAGCTTGCCGTCGCTGGGGTCTTCGTCGGGAGCGAAGCGCCGCACGGCGCAGGCGTTCTTGACTTTGGCGTAGGCGACGCCGTCGAGGTGCCCGTCGCTGGTCAGCGGCGCGACCAGCGAATAGCCGCGATGGTCGTCGCCGTCCGTGAACTCGGTGCCTGGGTTGCGCGCCAGGCGCATGACGATGCGCGAAAGCGACGCGTTGGTGCGTGATCCGTCGGCCATGGCAGGGTCCTAATGCGAAATGAACAGAGACGGCGCGGCGGCGGTCAGGAAGGTCCGCGTGGCGCCGCCGAACACGAATTCCTGCAGCCGCGGGTGGCCGAACGCCCCGGCGACCATCAGCTCGGCGCCAACCTCCAACGCCGCCTTCAACAGACGCGGGGCGGCGTCACCAGACCCCTCCAGCGCGTGGATCTCGGACTTCACGCCGCGCGCGTCGAGGTAGGCCTGCAGGCCGGCGGGATCGAACTGGCGCGAGGCGGCGGCGGGGGCGGTCAGAATCACCACCTTCGAAGCCTTTTCCAGCAAGGGGATGGCGGTGCGCACCGCGCGGCTCGCCTCCTTGCCGCCGTCCCAGGCGATGGCGACGACGCCGCCCACCTTGAAGCCCGGCCGGGCCACCAGCGTCGGGCGCTGCTCGTCGGCGACGATCTGCTGGAACACTTCGGCCAGCGGTCCCCGGCCCTTGGCCGCGCCGTCTTCGAACACCACGACATCCGACAACCGACCCTGCAGCGCCAGCGCCGCCCAGACCGGCGAGCTGAGCGTGCGGAAGCTCTTGTTGGCATAGGGCAGGCTGTCGACCAGCGCCTGCGCCGCCTTGGCGCCTTCGGCGGCGGCGTCGCGGATGGCGTCGACCGCGCTCGCCTGCACGCCGCCCATGAAGCCGTCGCCCATCCAGGGGATCAGGTCGGCGACGTCCGGCGGGGCGTGGACGCATACCAACTCGGCGCCGAACGCCTCGGCCACGGCCGCGGCGGCGGCGATAATGTGCCGATCGGCCTCGCCGCCCGACAGCGGCGCCATGATCCTGGCCCAGTCCATCCCGCGTCCTCCGTTATGGTTGTTTACGCCCCACAACGCGGCGCCGCGCTTTGATATTTGTCAAGCGATCGGTCTCAGCGCCCCCCTTGGCGCCAGCGGGCTGGCGGGCGAAGTAACGCCTGTGGCCAGAACCCCAACAGTCCGTCGCCGCAAGATGATCGAACCGCGCGCATGGCAGCGGATGCTGTCGGGGCGTCGGCTCGACCTGCTCGATCCCTCGCCGCTCGACATCGAGATCGAGGATATCGCCCATGGTCTGGCCCGCGTCGCCCGCTGGAACGGCCAGACGATCGGCGACCACGCCTTCTCGGTGGCGCAGCACTCGTTCGTGGTCGAGGAGATCGCCGCGCACGTGCGGCCGGGCCTCGCGCCGCGCTGGCGGCTGGCTGCGCTGCTGCACGATGCGCCGGAATATGTGATCGGCGACATGATCTCGCCGTTCAAGGCCGCGCTCGGCCTCGATTACCGCCTCTTCGAGGAGCGGTTGGAGGCGGCGATCCATCTGCGCTTCGGCCTGCCGGCGCGGATCCCGGCCGAGATCAAGGCGCTGATCAAGACCGCCGACCGCGCCTGCGCCTTCTTCGAGGCGACCCAGATCGCCGGCTTCGGCCACGAGGAGAGCCTGGAGCTGTTCGGTCGGCCGCCAGCGGGTTATGCGCTGAAGATCGAGCCGATGGCGGCGACTGTCGCCGAGGCGCGCTATCTTGAGCGCTACCAACTGCTGGCCGAAGCCGCGGGCTATGCGCCGGCGGCGCAGGCCTTCAACACCGAGTAGCCGCCCGATGGTCCTCGTCGTCACGCCGCTTCGACTGCTGCCGCAAGTGCTGGCCGAGCGCGCGCCGTCGCACCTGATCACCCTGCTGAGCCCCGCCGAGCTGATCGAGACCCCGGCCGGGTTCGATCCGAAGCGCCACCTGCGACTGGGCATGCACGACATCGCCGTTCCCGAGGCCGGGTTCGTCGCCCCGGATGCGCGGATGGTCGAGCGGGTGCTGGCGTTCGCGCAGGACTGGGACGAGCAGGCGCCGATGGTGGTGCACTGCTGGGCTGGCATCAGCCGCTCCACCGCCAGCGCCTTCGCCATCGCCTGCGAGCGCAATCCGCACGCCGATGAGCTCAAAATCGCCCTTTCCATGCGCAGAGCCTCGCCCTCGGCCTTCCCGAACCGCCGCATCGTGGCCCTCGCCGACGACATCCTGGATCGTCGCGGACGCATGCTGGAGGCGGTGGAAGCCATGGGGGGCAACGGCTTCGCCGTGGAAGGCGTTCCCTTCGACCTGGCCGCACGGCACTGAGATGCGGGGCGAGGACTGCCCTCAACTACGGAGGAGGCTACCGTGCTCTATCGCGGGGCATGGGGCGCCCGTCGGGGGTGTGAAGAGTGGACCACGAAAAGCACGAAAAGCACGAAAATATTCTTTTTGCCGAGGAAGCTTTCCAAATCCAGGGCGCCGTGTTCGAGGTCAGCCGACAGATGGGGACTGGCTTCCTCGAAGCAGTCTATCAAGAGTGTCTCACGCTCGAACTTGCCGCTCAGCGGATCCCCTTCGTAGCCGCACCAACCTTGGCTCTGGTTTACAAGGGCCAGCCGTTGAAACAATCGTACCGACCCGATTTCGTTTGTTTTGGCTCAATCATCGTCGAGCTGAAGGTCGTGCGGGAATTGGCTGCCGAGCATCGCGCACAGGTGTTGAACTATCTCAAGGCGACCGGCTTAAGACTCGGCCTGCTGGTAAACTTCGGATGCGCGCCGAAGGCGCGCGTCGAGCGTTTCGTGCTTTGAGCCGCTGGGTTCGTGCTTTTCGTGCTTTTCGTGGTTCAACAACGACCTCGACGGGCCACAAGCGGTTGATGCTGGAGCGCCGAATGGCCGGCGGGTCGCCGAGCTAGCGATGGCCACCGACGTCGTCATTGGGCTGTCGGCGGTGGTGATCGCCATCAAGGACGGCGAGGCCGTGGCGCTCACCGTGCGGCCGCGCGACCACGGGCAGCCCTCGCCGCTCGAGGGTCTGCCGTTCGGACCGTTCGACCCCGACGGTCATCGCACCTTCGAGATCGCGCTGCGCGAGTTCGTCACGCGCCAGACCCGCTTCGAGCTCGGCTTCGTCGAGCAGCTCTACACCTTCGGCGACAAGGGCCGCGAGGCGCCGCTGGCCGACGTCGGCGCCGGGGCGGCGCGGGTGATCTCGGTCGGCTATCTGGCGCTCGCCCCGCTGGCGGTGGAGACCGAGGCGCCGGGCAGCGCCTGGTCGCCGTTCCTGGACTTCTTCCCGTGGGAAGACTGGCGGCGCGGTCGGCCCAACATCGTCGACGAACGCATCGTCCCGGCCCTGACCAGCTGGGCCGGGCGCTCGGAGAGCCGGCTGGCGCGGGTGCGGCTGCTGTTCGCACTGGACGACTCGCCGTGGAACGAGGAGCGGGTGCTGGACCGCTACGAGCTGCTTTACGAGGCCGGGCTCGCGCCGGAAGCCGCCCGCGACCGCTCCCGCGCCTTGGGCGGCGAGCCGGCGGAGCCGGTGGCGATCGGGCTGGGCGCGCCGATGATCTCCGACCACCGCCGTATTCTGGCCACCGGGCTTGGTCGACTGCGCGGCAAGCTGAAGTACCGGCCGGTGATCTTCGAGCTGATGCCGGAGGCCTTCACCCTCTCGGCGCTGCAGCGCACCGTCGAGGCGATCAGCGGCGTCGCCCTGCACAAGCAGAACTTCCGCCGCGTGGTCGAGCGCACCGGCCTGGTCGAGGGACTGGGCCGCATGGACGTCGAAACCGGCGGGCGCCCGGCCGAGCTGTTCCGCTTCCGCCGCGAGCTGCTGGCCGCGCGGCCGGCGTCGGGGTTGTCGTTGCCGCTGGCGCGGGAGTGAGGATCGGGACCGCTTGATGATGGACACGCGCCCGGAACTGGAAGCTGACACGAAAATCGTTGTAGGCGAGAGACGCAATGCTTGAACTGATATCGATCCTGGCCTCGCTCGTGCTGCTGGTCATGACGCCAATTCAGACCTCGCAGATCTGCGAGGGAAAGATCAGCCCGAAATACAAAGGCACGCCGCAGGCCTACGCCGCGGCTTTCCGCAAGCAGATCGGCATTTTCGTGTGGTTGGGCGCTGTGTTCGGCGTGTTGGATGTCGTCATGATCTTCATGGACCCCGAGCCGGGGGAATGGATCGTCAAGGCGGTTGCGGCGGCGCTTTGGCTCGGCGTTTCGGGGGTCAGTTTGTACTCGAGGCAGAGGCTCGCCAGACTGCCGACGCCAGCCGAAGGCGGCGGCGGCCCCGCCTGAAGCGCGGTTGCGGTTGGACAGGAGGACCCTTCGCCGCTTGACGGCGACTCAACCGCATGGGCTGCTCCGTCTGCGCCGCCCTTCGACGCGGGTCTTTGAAATCGTTGACGTTTAGAAAAACTGGCCCAGAGGCGTGGGCGAAGCGCGCCCTTTTACGGGGCGGGGACCGTTATCAACGGGCGTTAGCGGTTTCACGTGAAACAATGGCGCCGCAGCAATACTGCAAAGGCCGTGCGCTGCGGCACTACAGATACGCCCAAGCCCCCACCGCCAGCCCCCCGGCGCTCAGCGCCAACGCCGCGTACCAGGGCCAGCGGCGGTGGAGGATGATCGCCAGGGTGGCGATGGCGATGGCCATGTGCAGCAGGGTCGAGGCGACGGTCAGGCGGCCGTGGCGCACCTCGTGGGTTTCGCCGGCTTGCAGGAAGGTCTCCCGCTTGGCCTCGAACGCCTGGGCGGCGGCCTTGGCCTTGTCCGAGTCGGCGCTCTCCTTGGCGGCGGACTTGGCGTAGGCGGCGGCCTTGGGTCCGGCGGCGGCGTCGGCGGCGATGACGTAGATGTTCTTGCGCAGGCTCTTGGAGTTGGCAAAGCCCCACTGGTCGGTGGCCTGGTCCTGCACCAGCACGGCGTCGTTCTTGGCCGAGATGGCCGCGTCGCTCTCGGTGGTCTCCAGGCTGGCGGCGACGGCGGCGACCACCGCCAGCACGGCGATGGTGAAGGTGACCTGTGAGATCAAGCTGTCGCCCGTCTCGGCGGCGTGCGCCGCGTGCTCGGCATGCTCGTGGTTCTCGACCTCCTCGAGCGGAGAATCCGACATGCTCGCCCCTGCCCTTGTCTCGATCCAGCTTGTTTGCCCGAGTTGGGCGACGGAATGAAGGCTGTGCGCGGCCTCAGGCGTTGGAGGTCGAGCCGCCCTGCAGCGCGGCCTGCGCCGCGGCGAGGCGGGCGATGGGGACGCGGTAAGGGGAGCAGCTGACGTAGTCGAGGCCGACGCGGTCGAAGAAGGCGATCGAGGCCGGATCGCCGCCGTGTTCGCCGCAGATGCCGAGCTTCACATCGGGGCGCACGGCGCGGCCGCGCTCGACGCCGATGCGCACCAGCTCGCCGACGCCGTCCTGGTCGAGGGAGGCGAACGGGTCGCGCTCGAAGATGCCCTTATCCAGGTAGGCGGCGAGGAAGCGACCGGAGTCGTCGCGGCTGATGCCGTAGGTAGTCTGGGTGAGGTCATTGGTGCCGAACGAGAAGAAGCTGGCGTGGGCCGCCAGTTCGTCGGCGCGGATCGCCGCGCGCGGCAGCTCGATCATTGCGCCCACGGTGTAGTCGAGGGTCGACCCTGTCTCATCCAGCACCTGCTTCACCACCCGGTCGGTCAGCTGGCGCAGAAAGGCCATCTCCTCGCCCTTGGCGACCAGCGGATGCATGATCTCGGGCTGCGGCGCATCCCTGCCCGACGCCTTCACCTCCAGCGCCGCCTCGATGATGGCGCGCACCTGCATCTCGTAGATCTCGGGGTAGGAGACGCCGAGCCGGCAGCCGCGGTGGCCGAGCATGGGGTTGGTCTCGCGCAGCTCGCGGGCGCGGCGCATCAGCTTGGTGGCGTCCAGGCCCGTCGCGCTCGCCACCGCATCGAGGTCTTCCTCCGTATGCGGCAAGAACTCGTGCAGCGGCACGTCCAGCAGGCGGATGGTGACCGGCAGCCCCTCCATGATCTCGAACAGCCGGACGAAGTCGCCGCGCTGCATGGGGGCGATCTTCGCCAGGGCGGCGCGGCGGCCCTGCTCATCGTCGGCCAGGATCATCTCGCGCACGGCCGCGATGCGGGCGTCGTCGAAGAACATGTGCTCGGTGCGGCAAAGCCCGATGCCTTCGGCCCCGAACTGGCGGGCGGCCGCGGCGTCATTGGGCGTTTCGGCGTTGGCCCGCACCTTCAGCCGGCGCACCTGGTCAGCCCAGGCCATCAGGGTCGAGAAGTCGCCGCTGAGCTCCGGCTCGATCATCTTGGCCGTGCCGTAGAGGATCTCGCCCTTGCCGCCGTCGATGGTGACGATCTCGCCGGCCTTGAACACCCGGCCGCGGGCGCGCATCTCGCCCTGCTTCTCGTAGATCTGGATCTCGCCGGCGCCGGAGACGCAGGGCCGGCCCATGCCGCGGGCGACCACCGCCGCGTGGCTGGTCATGCCGCCTCGGGCGGTGACGATACCGCGGGCGGCGTCCATGCCGCGGATGTCCTCCGGGCTGGTCTCGTCGCGCACCAGGATCACCGCTTCGCCCGCTGCGCCCAGCCGTTCGGCCTCCTCGGCGGTGAAGACGATCTTGCCGGTGGCGGCGCCGGGGGATGCCGGCAGGCCCTGGGCGATCACGTCGCGGTCGGCGCCGGGATCGATGGTCGGGTGCAGCAGCTGGTCGAGCGAGGCCGGTTCGACGCGCAGCACCGCCTCTTCCTTGCTGATCAGCCCCTCGTTGGCGAGGTCGACCGCGACGCGCAGCGCGGCCTTGGCGGTGCGCTTTCCGTTGCGGGTCTGCAGCATGTAGAGCCGCCCGCGCTCGACGGTGAACTCGATGTCCTGCATGTCGCGGTAGTGGCGCTCGAGCCGGTTCACGACGCCCTTGAGCTCGCCGAACACCTCCGGCAGCGCCTCCTCCATGGAGGGCGCCTTCTCGCCCATCTCCTCGCGGGCGGCGCGGGTGATCGACTGCGGCGTGCGGATGCCGGCGACGACATCCTCGCCCTGGGCGTTGATCAGGAACTCGCCGTAGAGCGCGTTATCTCCGGTGGACGGATTGCGGGTGAAGGCGACGCCGGTGGCGCTGGTCTCGCCCATGTTGCCGAACACCATCGACTGCACGTTGACGGCGGTGCCCCAGCTTTCGGGGATGTCGTGCATGCGGCGATAGAACTTGGCGCGGTCGTTCATCCAGCTGTCGAACACCGCGCCGATCGCGCCCCAGAGCTGCTCGCCGGGGACCTGCGGGAACGGCGTCTGCAGTTCGCGCTCGACCAGGGCCTTGTAGTCGGCGATCACGGCTTGCCAGTTCTCGGCGGTGAGCTTGGTGTCGACAGAGACTGCGAGCGCGTCCTTATGGTCGTCGAGGATCTCCTCGAACATGTGGTGGTCGAGGCCCAGCACCACGTTCGAGTACATCTGGATGAAGCGGCGGTAGCTGTCGAAGGCGAAGCGGCGGTCGCCGGCGAGCTTGGCCAGGCCCTCGACGGTCTCATCGTTGAGCCCGAGGTTCAGCACCGTATCCATCATGCCGGGCATCGAGGCGCGGGCGCCGGAGCGCACCGAGACAAGCAGCGGATTGTCCGCGTCGCCGAACTCCTTGCCGGTCAGGCGTTCGACCTGGGCCAGGGCCTCGAACACCTCCTCGCGCAGGCTGTCCGGATAGCGGCGCTGGTTGGCGTAGAAGTGGGTGCAGGCCTCGGTGGTGATGGTAAAGCCAGGCGGCACCGGCAGGCCCAGCGACGACATCTCGGCCAGGTTCGCGCCCTTGCCGCCGAGCAGCTCCTTCATCGACGCATCGCCGTCAGCACCGCCGCCGCCGAAGGCGTAGACGAAGCCTTTGCGGGTCAAAGTCTCGACCATGACCGTTCCTATCCCGAAACCAGAGAGAAGTCCGCCAACTGGCCCATCAGAGCGCGCACCTCGCCAAGAAGCTTCAGCCGGTTCTCACGTTCGCCGGCCTTGTCGGAATTCACCAGAACCTTGTCGAAAAAGCCGTCGACCGGCGCCCGCATCGCCGCCAGGGCGGTCATGGCGGCGGCGAAGTTCTCGGCCTCCAAGGCCAGCTCCACCTTGGGCAGCGCCCCGTCGAGCGCGCGGATCAGCGCGGCCTCTTCAGGCGGGGCGCCGGGCAGCAGGCTGGGCGGACCGTGGGGCATCACACCCTTCTTGGCCTCGGCGGCCAGGATGTTGGAGGCGCGCTTGTACGCCGCCAGCAGGTTGGCGCCGTCGGGCGTCGCCAGGAACCGGCCCAGCGCCTCGATCCGCCGCATGATCCGCACCAGGTCGTCATCGCCCAGCGCGTAGACGGCGTCGACCAGGTCGTGGCGGGCGCCCTGCTCGCGCAGCAGCACCTTCAGCCGCTCGACCAGGAACGCGGTGACCTCCTCGGCCACCTCGCGCGCGGCGCGGAAGCGGTAGACCACCGGCTGGCTGGGCGGGCGGGCGACGATGGCGGTGCGGTCGAACGCAACGGGGCGGTCCTCGTCGACGGCGATGACATAGGCCGCCTCGCTGATCAGCGCGGTCTCCAGCTCGTCGAGGTAGGTTTCCATCGCCCCGCCCGGCGCGTCCCAGCCGACGCCGAGCCAGCCGGTGGTGCGGGCGGCCGAGGCGTAGACCGCGCGGCCAGGCGCCGCGTAGGTCTTCAGCACCCGGTACCAGTCGCGCACGGCCTCGCGGATCGGCAGCCGGACGTCCGACTTCAGCATGATGCGGATCAGCCCCAGCGCAGCGCGGCGCAGGGCGTAGGGGTCGCGCGAACCGGTCGGCTTCTCGCCGACGGCGAAGAACCCGACCAGGGTGTCGAGCTTGTCGGCCATCGCCATCGCCATCGCCAGCGGGGCGTCGGGGACCTCGTCCGACGGACCTGCCGGGCGGTACTGCTCGCCGATGGCCTGGGCGACCGGTCCCGGAAGGCCGGCGTCGCGGGCGTAGTAGGCGCCCATCACGCCCTGCAGCTCGGGGAACTCGCCAACCATGGCCGAGGCGAGATCGGCCTTGGCCAGATGCGCCGCCTCCCGCGCCCGCTTCGGATCGGCGCCGACGATCGGGGCCAGCATCTCGGCCAGCGCCTCCAGCCGGGAAACCCGCTCGGCCATGGTGCCCAGCTTGGCGTGGAAGGTGACGCCCTTCAGCTTCTCCAGCCAGACCTGGAAGCCTGCGCGGCGGTCCTCGTCCCAGAAGAACTGGGCGTCCTTCAGGCGGGCCGACAGCACCCGGGCGTTGCCGGCGGCGACCAGCGCCCCGCCGTCGGCCGCCTCGATATTGGCCACGACCACGAACCGCGCCGCCAGCTTGCCCGAGGTGCGGTTCTGCACCGCGAAGTAGCGCTGGTGGGTGCGCATCGAGGTGCGGATCACCTCGGGCGGCAGCTCGAGGAACGCCGGGTCCATCTCGCCCAGCACCGGCACCGGCCATTCGGCCAAGCCGCCCACCTCGATCAGCAGGTCGTCGTCCTCGACCAGGTCGAGGTCATGTTCGCGGCAAAGCGCGCTGGCCGCGAACTGGATGCGCTGCTGGCGCTCATCGGCGTCGAGCACGACGAAATGGCCCGCCAGCGCCTCGCGGTATTCGTCGAAGTCGCGGCACCGGAACGGCCGCGCCTGGCCCATGAAGCGGTGGCCCTCGGTCAGGTCGCTGGCCTCGAACCCTTCGATGTTCAGCGGCACGATCTGGCGGTCGAACACGCACAGGATCCGCTGCAGTGGCCGCACCCAGCGCAGCCGGCCAAGGCCCCAGGTCATCGACTTCGGCCAAGGGAACCCGCGCACGATCTCCTCGGTCATCTCGGCGATGATCTCGGCGGTGGGCCGGCCGGCGTGGGAGATAGTGGCGAACCAGGCGCCGTCTCGTTCAACCAGCGCCGCCTGGGCGACGCCGGCGGAGCGCACGAAGCCCGCCAGCGCCTGCTCCGGCGCGCCGACGCGCGGACCTTTGCGCTCCTCGGTGCGATCGCCCTGCACGGCCGGCAGGCCATCGACCACCAGCGTCAGCCGCCTGGGCCCGGCGAAGGCGCGCAGCCGCTCGAACGGCAGCGCCGCGGCCGCCAGCCGCTCCTGCGCCATCCGCTCCAGGTCGCGCTGGGCGCCTGGCTGCATGCGCGCCGGAATCTCCTCCGAGAGTAGCTCGAGCAGAAGCTGGGGCATGGCCTTAAGTCCCCGCCCCGGCGTTCTCGCCCTGCTCGGCGACCCACGCCTCCGCGCAGGCTTTGCAGAGGTCACGGATGCGGCCGATGTAGCTCTGGCGCTCGGCGACGGCGATCGCGCCGCGGGCGTCCATCAGGTTGAACAGGTGCGAGGCTTTCAGCACGTGGTCGTAGGCCGGCAGCACCAGCGGCTGGCCGCGACGGCCCTTGGCGGCCAGCAGCCGTGGGACCTGCCGCTCCATGTCCTCGAACTCCTTTTTCAGCACCGCGACGTCAGCGGCCTCCTGCTCGAAGGCCGAAAACTGGCGCTCGTTCTCCAGGAAGACGTCGCCGTAGGTCATGAAGTCGGGGCTCTGCGGGTCGTTGTAGGCCAGGTCGTAGACGCTCTCGACGCCCTGGACGTAGAGCGCCAGACGCTCGAGGCCGTAAGTGAGTTCGCCCGCCACCGGGAACACGTCGAGCCCGCCGACCTGTTGGAAGTAGGTGTACTGAGTCACTTCCATCCCGTCGCACCAGACCTCCCAGCCGAGCCCCCAGGCCCCGACCGTGGGGTTTTCCCAGTCGTCCTCGACGAAGCGAATGTCGTGCAGCGCCGGATCGATTCCGACCGCCTGCAGCGAGCCGAGATAGAGCGCCTGCATGTCGGGCGGGTTGGGCTTCAGGATCACCTGGTACTGATGATGCTGGTGCAGCCGGTTGGGGTTCTCGCCGTGCCGCCCGTCGGCCGGGCGGCGCGAGGGCTGGACGTAGGCGGCGCGCCAGGGCTTCGGGCCCAGTGCGCGCAGCACCGTCGACGGCGCCAGGGTGCCTGCGCCGATCTCGACGTCGTAGGGCTGCAGGATCACGCAGCCTTGCCGGCTCCAATAGTCATGGAGCGCAAGGATCAGTCCTTGGAACGACAAGGGTGGCGAGGCGGCCATCGGAGCGGGCTTTTTGATCAGTCGCGGGCGCGAAAAAGGTCGGCGGACCTATAGGGCCCGCCGACCTCTGCTTCAAGCTGACCCAGCCCCAGACGCGGCACGCTGGGCGCCGTCGGGCTCAGTTGCCCTTGGGCGCGGTGTGCTTGCCGGCGTGCGACAGCGGCTGGCCGTAGGCGGCGCGGTTGGCCGGGGTGTCGGGCACGGGCTGGCTGGCGATGACCTGCGTCCCGTTGGCGTCAACGGTGGCCGAGGTGTTGGCGGCGGCGCCAGTCTGGGCGGTCGTGGCCGGCATGGCGCCCGTGCTCGGCATTGCGTCAGGCGCCGGGCCGGCGTTAGCGGGCGGGGCGGCGTTCATGTCGGACGAGGCGGCGGGCGGCGCAGTCTTGTCAGTGGTCGTGGGCTGGGCGTAGGCGGCGGCGCCGAGGAGGCAGGCCGCCGTCGCGATCAGGGCGGAGCGAACGAGGGGCATGACGTACAAGTCCTTTTGCGGGCGGCCTTATGACCGCACCGCAAAGCTAACGCTTGGACTCGCCGAGGGTTCCTCGCCCTGACGGGCCGTCAGGTCCCGGCCGGCGTTGGCGCCGCCGAAGCGGAAGCCGCGGGCGCGGCCGGGGGCGCAAACGGGCTGTCGGTGGGGATCAGAACCTTGTCGATCACGTTGATGACGCCGCCGTTGGCGACCTTCACGTCGGCCTGGATGATGTCGGCATTGTTGACCAGCAGGTCGTCGGGGTTGGCGCCGTCGAACACCACCGGGGTGTTCTCGACCGTGTTCACCGGGCCCTTGGCGCCCTTGATCTTGCTGGAATCCACCACTGCGTTGATCAGGTGGTACTTCAGGATCTGCTGCAGCTGGTTGGCGCTGGTGTCGTTCTGGGCCAGCAGCTTGGTCAGCACATCGGGCGGCAGCGCGTTCATCGCTGCGTCGGTTGGGGCGAAGAAAGTCAGATTCGGATAGCGCTGGAGGATCGGCGCGAGCCCGGCCTGGTCGAGCGCCTTGACCAGGATGGTGAACTGCCCGGACGTCTTCAGCGTCGTGTAGATGTCGGGTCCGGGCGCCACCTTGGGGATGCTGGGCAAGGCCGGCGTCGGCGGTGCAGGCGCGGCGGCGGGCGGCGCGGCGGGCGGTGCATCGCCGGGCGCGGCCAGGGCCGCGGCGGGCAACGTGATCATGGCCGCCGCGAGCGCGGTGGTGGCGAGACGGATCAGATGCATTGAAGTCCTCGGCTGCAGGACCCCACCCGGCGTCCCAAGCCCGACGCTTTATTAAGCCTTACGCCCTCTCGTCAATCGGACTCGGTGGGGCCTGCGACAAGGAAGCGCTCATCGCTGCCTGATCGGGCGGCGCGATCGTTCACCGATCGACGAACACGCTCGGCCCCGACCGCATCAGGATCGGCGCCGGACGCGGCCACCAAATCTCCGCCATCGACGGCGCCCGCGCCGACGACAGTGCTCAAGTCGCCCCTAATTTAGGCGCCGGACTGGGAGGCTGAGCAAAAAGTGGGCGCTTTCGCCCCTTTCTTGCCAGAACCTTACCGCGCAAGCCTGCTTTCGAGGCGCCCGCCACTAGCGTCGCCAGCGTCGGCGTATGGGGTCTCGAAGTCGCGAGCGGACGGCTCCCTGGTCGGTTGGGGATAACACTTTCAAAGAGGCGCGCGCGTCGGCGGGAGACCGTCAGACGCGCGACAGCGAGAGCGAGGCGGATGAAACTCATCATAGCAATCGTCAAACCCTTCAAGCTCGACGAGGTTCGCGAGGCCCTCGTGGCGGCGGGTGTCGAAGGCCTGACGGTCTCCGAGGTCAAGGGCTACGGCCGACAAAAGGGCCATACGGAAATCTACCGCGGCGCTGAATACCAGGTGACCTTCGTGCCGAAGGTGAAGCTGGAAGCCGTCGTGGACGACGCGGCCGCCGCGGGGGCGGTGGACGCTATCAAAGCCGCCGCCGGCACCGGCAAGATCGGCGACGGGAAGATCTTCGTCCTGAACGTCGAGGAAGCCGTGCGGATACGCACCGGCGAGACCGGCGCGGCCGCGCTCTAAACAAAGGGACATGGGGATAGTTCACATGAAGCTACTCGGTATGCAGCGATTGGCGGGTCTGGCGATAGCCGCCATGATCATAGGCGCGCCACTGGCCGCTTTCGCCCAGAACACGACCAACGCCGCGACGAACGCTCCGGCGGCCGCTGCCAACGCGGCGGACTCCAACGCCACCAACGCGACGAACGCCACCAATTCGGCGGCGGCGGCGCCCACGGCCGGCACGTGCGCCGCACTCAACAACTGCGCCACGCAGACCTATCCGAAAGACTCGGTCAATTCGGGCGACACCGCCTGGATGCTGACCTCGTCAGTGCTGGTCTTGATGATGACGATTCCCGGCCTGGCGCTGTTCTACGCCGGCATGGTGCGCAGGAAGAATATCCTCGACACGCTTGCGCAGAGCTTCGGCGCCACGGCGGTGATCACCGTACTGTGGATGATCATCGGCTACTCGATCGCCTTTACCGGGCACAACCCGTACATAGGCGACTTCAAGTACCTGCTGCTCGCACCTCTGAATGGCGACATGAACATCGCCAACACGGACCTGGCGCCGACGATCCCAGAGACCGTGTACATGTTCTTCCAAATGACCTTCGCGATCATCACCCCGGCCCTGATCGCCGGCGCGGTGGCCGACCGGATGAAGTACTCGGCCTTCCTCTGGTTCATGGGTCTGTGGCTGCTCTTCGTCTATTGCCCGATCGCGCACTGGGTCTGGTCGGCCAAGGGCTGGCTCGGTGAAGGCGGCATCGGCGCGCTCGACTTCGCCGGCGGCACCGTGGTGCACCTGAACGCCGGCACGGCGGGCCTCGTCGCCGCGCTGATGCTCGGCAAGCGCAAGGGCCTCGGCACCGAGAACTTCGCACCGTTCAACCCGGCTTACGCGATGATCGGCGCCTCGCTGCTGTGGGTCGGCTGGTTCGGGTTCAACGCCGGGTCGGCGGTCGAGTCCCATGACGGCCAAGCGGGCATGGCCGCGGCGGCGACGCAGATCGCCACCGCCGCTGCGACGATGGGCTGGATGGGAATGGAGTGGCTCATCGCCAAGAAGCCGACCCTGATCGGCATGTGCTCCGGCGCGGTCGCCGGTCTGGTGGCGATCACGCCAGCCTCGGGCTTCGTCAACCCTACCGGCGCGCTGATCATCGGCGTCGCCGCGGGCGTGGTCTGCTACTTCTCCGCAGTGCACATGAAGAAGATGCTGGGCTTCTACGACGACGCCCTGGACTGCTTCGGCGTGCACGGGGTCGGCGGGGCGCTCGGCGCGCTGATGACCGGCATGTTCGCCTCCAAGGCGATCAACTCGGGCATCCCGTCGAAGGGCGGCTGGCTGATCGACGGCAACTTCGGTCAGATGTGGCTGCAGCTTATCGATGTGGCCGCGGTGTTCGTCTTCTGCGGCGTCGGCAGCTTCATCATCCTGGCGATCCTGAAGTACACCATCGGCATCCGCGTCAGCGAGGACGTGGAGATCGAGGGTCTGGACATCAACCTCCACGGCGAGGTCGTCCAAGGCTGAGGTTAGTTCCTCCTGGTCTAAGCGTAGCGTAAGGAAGCGGGGGCCCTCGGGCCCCCGCTTTTTGTTTGTCCACGGCTGGGGTCCGACGCGACGGACGGACGCCCAGCGCAACCGCCGGAGCGCACACTGACCAAGTATCCAGGCTTTCGCATGCTCTATGCTCTAGCGGTAGCGCTGCTCTGGGGCGCGCTATGCGGCCTCGTGCACGCACCATTCTGGGCTGTGGTAATGGGCGGAGTGGCCGCCGCCGCCCTGGCGATCCGGCTCGAGTGGGACGCGCTGGGCGGCCGCTCGTCGAACCGGCGGCCGAACTTCTGGCTCCTGTTGGCCGCTGCCTACGTCTTCCTCGGCATGATGGGCGTTGGGGTCGTCAGCCTGGGCTACTACTTGGGCGAATGGCTGCTGTTTCAGCTGCACCGGCTCTAGGGAGAGTAGCCGGCCAGCCTGCAGGGTTGCACCCACCAGTCGCCGTGAGCGTCGGCCAGCGCCAGCGCCAGCGCGTCGCGCTCCGCCAGATCGGCGCAGAGCGCGAAGCAAGTGGCGCCGGAGCCGGACATGCGGGCGAGCAGCGTCTCTGGACGGGCAGCCAGCGCTGCCAGCACCTCGGCGATAGCGCTCTGAAGACCGATCGCCGGCGCTTCGAGGTCATTGCGGCAATCCGCCAGGAAAGCGGCGACAGCCGAGACCGAGGAAACCTCGGCCGGCCAGTCCGGCCGGTCGGCGCCGCCCGGCGAGCCGGCGTCGTCGTACGCGCGGTAGACCGGGCCGGTCGGCGACGCTCGAAGCGGGTTGACCAGCACAGCGGGCAGATCGGGGAAGGCGGGCGGCGGGGAGAGGTCGTCCCCCCTCCCCTCGGCCAGCACGGGCGTAGCGTCGAGGCACATCAGCGCGTCCGCCCCAAGCTGTCGGGCGACCGCCTGGGCCGCGGCCTGGTCCTGCAACCCGATCGCCTCGCCGATCAGTCGCAGCGCCGCCGCCGCATCGGATGACCCGCCGCCGAGGCCGGCGGCGATAGGCAGGCGCTTATCCAGCGTCAGGTGGAACGGCGCGACGTCCCGGCCGGCCAGCAGCAGGTCGCGGGCCCGGGTCACGAGATTGTCGGCCTCTCCCGCCAGCGTCTCGGCGAACGGACCTTCGATCGAGAAACCCATCGTCTCAGCCGAAGTCAGGCGCACCACGTCGCCGACATCGGCGAAGGTCGCGAGGCTGCAAACCGGGTGATAACCGTCGGAGCGCAGGCGGCCGACGTGCAGGAAGAGGTTCACCTTCGCCGGGGCGAGGCGTTGTCGCTGCATGCCGGCGCTACTGGGTGATCGTGCTGGGCATCGGCGCGGTCGGCGCATCGGGGCCGAGTGGCGAGGCCAGCTTGGCGTCGGCGCGAGCCTTCAGCTTGGCGTTGGCGTCGAGCGACAGCACCCGGCGCCATTGGAACTCGGCCTCGGTCTTGCGCCCGACCCGCCAATACGCATCGCCGAGGTGGTCGTTGACCTCCGGGATGGCGGGCTCCAGCGCAATCGCCTGTTCCAGCTTTTCGACGGCGCTCTTGTAGTCGCCGAGGCGGTAGTAGGCCCAGCCGAGACTGTCGATCATTTCGCCCGACTGCGGGTCCGCCTCCACGGCGCGCTGCACCATGGCCAGCGCTTCCTGCAGGTGCTCGCCACGGTCGATCCAGAAATAGGCCTGGAAGTTCAGCAACTCCGGCTCATCCGGGTCGAGCTTCAGCGCGGTCTGCAGGTCGGCCTCGGTCTTGTCGACATCGCCGATCTCCTGGTTGGCGGTGGCGCGCAGGTAGAAGAGGCGCCAGTCGGCCTGCGAGCCGGCGGCGTCGATCAGCCGGGTCAGGACCGCGGCGGATTCCGCGAACTGCCCGTTCGCGCGCAGCAGATCGGCGAGGCTGGCGGCGGCCTCGCGGCTCGCCGGGGCCGCGGCGGCGGTGTCGCGGGCGATCTTCAACGCTTCGTCGGGCTCGCCGGCGTTCTGATAAGTCCAGGCGAGCTTGCCACGCGCCGCGACATAGCGGTCCGAGCTGGGCTGCACCTGGGCGTAGGCGAAGCGCGCGGCGTCGGGGTCGGGCTGCAGCAGCAGGTCGCCGACCAGGATCCAGGCTTCGCTGTTGCCCGGATCCAGCCGCAGCGCCAGGCGCAGGTAGTCGAGGCCGTAGCCGTCCTGCTTCTGCGCGATCATGCCGGCGGCGGGGATCAGCATCGCTTCCGATGCGCCTTGGCGGATGCTGGCCAGCGGCGGCGGGCGGCCGTGTTTCATCGCTCTCGCCAGGGCGTCGGCGATTGGCTGGTTGTCGGCCTCGTGGGCGAGCCGGTCGCGATAGAGCTTGGCGGCGTCGCCCCAGCGGCCGCGCCGCTCCAGGAATGCGCCGTAGGAGACCGCGACGAGGCCGCTCTCGTCGCCATCGCTCAGCAGCCCTTTGTAGGTCGCCTCCGCATCCGCAGCCTTGCCGAGGCGCTCGTCGAGTTCAGCCTGATCGAGGTCAGCGACGAACTGGCTGACGCCGTCGCCGCCCATGTCAGGATGGGCGGTGGCGTGCGCCGCATCGCCTGCCCCTGCCGCCGCGAACGGCGCAAGCAGTTGCGCCATCGCCTTGTGCGGGTAGCCGGCCTCGGGGCCGCTCAGCAGCGCGTAGGCATCCTTGTCCTTGCCGGCGGCCATCGCCTCGACGCCGCGCACCAGGACGCCCAGCCGCCGCGCCGCGAGGTTCGGGTCGTCCTGCGCCGGGGCCAGGGCCGCAGCGCCTGTCACGTCGCCGGCGCGCAGCGTCGCGTCGAACGCCTCGACCCGCACATAGGTCGGCTCGCCCGCCGTGGAGGCCGCCCGACCGAGATAGGCGGCGGCCGCGCCCAGCTCGCCGGCGTCCCGCGCCGCATGACCGGCCAGGAACAGGCCATAGGGCGAGGTTCCCGGATCGGGAGTCGGTTCGGCGTCGACGATGGGCGCCGCAGGCGGCGGCGCGGGCTGGCTGGCGCAGGCGCTGAGCGCCGCGCCGGCGATGAGGATCGTCAGCAGTCTCAATCTCGCCATGTGCGCAAAGCCATGCCGCGTTCCAAGCGTCGCGGCAAGGCGACCGATTGGTCACATGTTCGGATAGTTGGGTCCGCCGCCGCCCTCGGGGGTGGTCCAGTTGATGTTCTGCGACGGGTCCTTGATGTCGCAGGTTTTGCAATGGACGCAGTTCTGGGCGTTGATCTGGAAGCGCGGGTTCTGGCCCGCGTCGTCGTAGAGCACCTCATAGACCCCGGCCGGGCAGTAGAGCCGCGCCGGCTCGCCATAGCGCGGCAGGTTGACGTTGATCGGCACAGTGCGGTCCTTCAGCGTCAGGTGCGCTGGCTGGTCCTCCTCGTGGTTGGTCGCCGAGAGGAACACCGACGACAGCTTGTCGAAGCTGAGCACGCCGTCGGGCTTGGGATAGACGATCGGCTTGTAGTCGCTGGCCAGCCCGGTCGAGGCCGCGTCCGTCTTGCCATGCTTCAGCGTGCCCCAGGGCGAGAAGCCGCCGAGGAAGCTCGTGCACCAGAGGTCGACGACCACGAGGCCCGACCCGATCAGGGTGCCGAACCGCGACCAGAGCGGCTTGGCGTTGCGGACGGTCTTAAGCTCCTTGGCGATCCACGAGCCCGCGAACGTGGTCTCGTA
>DATNIH010000108.1:0-5731 GCA_035604515.1 Caulobacteraceae bacterium
TCTTCGACGAGCAAGCCAGGATCGATCGAGCGCCCGAGGAGATCATCAAGCTCACCGCCGACAAACCGCTCGAATTCCCACCAGGAACCAAGTTCGCCTACGACAACAGCGGCTACATCATCCTTGGGTTAATCATCGAGAAGGTCAGCGGCCAATCCTACGCGGACTATCTGCATGCCCACATCTTCGGCCCGCTCGGCATGACCCACACTGGTTATGACGTCAGCACCGACATCCTCCCGCATCGCGCTTCTGGCTACCAGCACCAGAATGACGTCGTGAAGAACGCGGCCTTTCTCTCGATGACCCTCCCCTATGCCGCGGGATCGCTCTACTCGAACGTGGACGACCTGTTGACCTGGGACCAGGCGCTCTACGCGGCCAAGCCGCTCAATGCCGCGTCGCTCAAGGCGATGTTTACAGACTACGGTCACGCCTACGGCTTCGGATACAGCATCGAGACTCAGTTCGGTCATCGCGAGTGGGCGCACGACGGCGGTATCAACGGCTTCGCCACTGAGATCGAGCGCTACCCTGACGATCATCTGACTGTGATCGTCCTGGCGAACTTCCAGGACGCCCCCTCGAACAAGATCGCCGACGAGCTGGCGGGCGCCTACTTCGGCGTCGCTCCACCGCAAGCGATCAGCTTGGCGCCCGACGTACTCGATCAATACGTCGGCGTGTATCAGATTGGAGAGGTGGCTTCGGTCCGCATTGGACGGGATGGCGACCACCTGTCGGTCGAGTTGTCCGGCCAGCCGCAGTCACCGATCTACGCCAGCGACCAACGCACCTTCTTCTCCCGCATCGTCAATGCTCAGTTCACCTTCGACGCGCCGGCCTCTGGCAAAGCGCCCGGGTTCATCCTCCACCAGGGCGGCGTCGACCAGACTGCCAGACGCATCAATGAGGCCGACGCCTCGCGGCTGGACGAGGCGATGGCGGTGCGCGTGCAAGAGCCTCTGTTGAGCACGGCGCAGCGCCCGGTGGTCAAGGTCGACCCGCATGTGCTCGATGGTTACGTCGGCGCATACCGAATGACCCCTTCGATGGTGCTGACCGTCACCCGCGACGGGGACAAGCTTTTCGCTCAGGCGACCGGCCAACCGCTCGTCGAACTCTTCGCACTGTCGGACCGTCAGTTCTTTCTGACTGTGGCCGACATCCAGATGACGTTCCAACCCGATGCCTCAGGCAAGGCGACGGCGGTTGTGGTCCATCAGCACGGGGCCGACACGTCGGCGCCACGCATCGGTTCGTAAGCTCTCGCCAAGCCCGCCACCCTCAGCCGGCCGCACCGCCGCTCGTGTCCGCTATGCGCCAGAAGCGGACGCAGCCGAGACTTGGCCGCGCCGACGTTTGGCGCTCGCGATGACGGCTAATGACTCATAGCGGACATAACCGACGTCCGCTTTCCGGTGCGCCGATAGCCGCTTCCGACCCGAGGCAGACATCGCAAGTCAGGTGCTTAAGCCGCTCGCCCGCCATCCTTGCGAATGCCGTGGGCGATGAAGCTCACAGCGTCGTAACGGCTCAACTCCTGCTGCCGCAAGAAGTAGGCGGCGTGGCTTTCGCGCTCGGAGAAGATCGCCACCAGCACATTGGCGCCGGTGACGTCGTCGCGGCCGGCGGACCGGACGTGGATCACCGCCCGCTGGATCACCCGCTGGAAGCCGCCGGTCGGGCTTGGGTCCTCGCTGACGGCGCCGACCGCTAGGCTAGTCAATTCGTTGTCGATGAAGGCGGTGACGGTCTTCTCTAGCTCGCCGAGGTCGACCTTGCAGGCGCGCATCACCTCGGCCGCGTCGGGATCTTCGATGAGCGCGAGCAGCAGGTGTTCCACCGTCGTAGAGCTGTGCTTGCGCGCGGCGGCCAGACCGACCGCCCGGTGGAGCGTCGCCTCGAGCGCTGCGCAAAAAGCTCGTGCGCCCTGCTGGTCGCGGAATGGGATCGGACAGCTCGCGCGTTTGGAGGGCATCGGCGGACGGTGCCGATGGTCGGGCCGCCCGGATCGTTGCGATCAGCTTGTCCCAGTCTTCGAGACCCAACGCTCGCGCCCGTCGCGCCAGTTCGTCGAGCGCCCGATCGTTGGATACCGCTTGGGACAGGCCCGGCTCGGCATCAGGGGCCTTGATCGCGGCCGAGAGCGTATTCCAATCAGGCACGCCGAAGGCTTTGGCGATCAGCTCAAGGCTCTCGCTGATGGTGATCTTCAGCCCTTTGGCCGCCAGCGCCGCACGCACTGTCTGGGCCATGGCTTTGGCGTCGCGAAAATCGCGCATGTCGTCGTCCTTTGCTTGAACGAATTGGGTGCGTCAGATGCTTGCGTTGCTGACCCGTTCGTTCGGGAGCAAAGGAGGTTCGGCAAAGTCCGCGATACGTTCACCGTACCCTCGCATCGGAGGGCGCAAGCAGCAGGTCGTATCCACCCGACCCAAATGCTGAACCGCAGCTCCACTGGCGTCAAGCGTCCGGCCTCGCCCAACACCGATTGTCCGAACTTGCCCGTTCCAGCGCGATGTCCGCTTTCGGGCCGGGCCCCAAACGTCAGCTATCGACCCTTAGCCGACCATCGCGGAGTCCGCTTTCGGGCATCCAGCTAATGACCGCTGTTGGCGCATAGCGGACATAGCGACCCAGGGCTCACAGCAGTCGCCGCCAACCGGTCGACCTCCCGAGGTTCCGCTGTGGGAGCGTTGCAGGGCGCGTCGTCAGTCAGAGCCGCGACGATGGCGAGTGCGCCGATTCGTCGCAACCTACGCGATTAACTCAAGTTTCAGGCCCTCCCGCCACAATGGTGCGAGGGAGGTGGGCCTAAATGGCTGACCTTACGAACGTTCCGCCGTTCAGCATGAGCCCAGTGCTACCAGCCTTCGACCGGGCGACGCGCCTCGCCGTGGCGCTGTTCGGCGACGTGGAGGCGAGCGTCGTGTTGGTCGACGCCGGCCGAGTGTGGCGTAGCGCCGGGCGGTACGTCGGCAGCAGCGCGCCGGCGGACGGCGCCAGGTTCGTCATCGACAACCGCAAGGCGCTCTGGCTCGAAGACGTCGCCGCCCAGCGGGACGTATTCGACGAAGCCTATGCTGGCCACGATCTGCCTCGGTTCTACGCCGCAGCGCCAGTGCTCCTCGCCAACGGAACGGCCGCAGGCGCACTCACGGTCTATGGCGGCGCGCCGCGGGCCTATGACGAGAGGTTGGCTGCCCGGCTGCAGGACCTGGCCGATGGCATCAGCGATGAGTGCGAGCGCGCCTTCGCCGCCGAACAGGTTCGACTACGAGACCACGAACTAGTCGAGGCGCGTAAGGTGATGGCGGCGTTCGTCGCCTCGGTCCCGATCGAGGCGGTGATGACCGACCGGGACTTGCGCGTGCTGACGGCGACGCCGCGGTGGCTGGAGCGGTTCGGCCTGGCCGAGCCGTCAGCGGCGGTGGGCCACGCGCTTTGCGAAATCTCCCCCGAGGCCTTCAAGGTCTTCGAGGACGACTTCAGGCGCTGCCTCGCCGGCGAGCCGGTGCGGCGCGACCGCTTGCGGGTCAGCCACCGGGGCATCCCCGGCTGGGTGGACCTAGAGATGACGCCCTGGCGCGACGAGGCCGGCGACGTCGCCGGCGTGATCAGCGCCGTACACGACGTCACCGAGACGCTCGAGGCCATGCGCAAGTCCGAGCGCACCCAGCAGCGGCTGCAGCTGGCCGCCGAGATGGCCAATCTCTACGTCTACGACATCGACTACCGCAGCCGCCGCATCGAGTCGGCCGGCAAGAACATCTATCAGATCGACGACGAGAACCGGCGGGCGGTCATCGAGTCGGTGTTCACCGAGGCGGGCGAACGATACATCGACCCGCGGGACCGGGCTCGGATCGCCGAGGCGACGCGGCGCTTCGAAGATGGGGCGCCGTTCGTCGAGGAATACCGTACGCTACGCCCAGACGGCGAAGAGTTCTGGGTCGCCGAGGTGATGCAAGCGACCCGCAACGAAGCGGGCCGCATCGTGCGCGTAATCGGCGCCTCGCAGGACGTCACGGCCCGCAAGCAGGCCGAACAGGCGCTGGTTCAGGCCAAGGAAGACGCCGAAGCCGCCAACCACGCCAAGAGCGCGTTCCTCGCCACCATGAGCCATGAGATCCGCACGCCGCTCAACGGGGTGCTTGGCATGGCCCAGGCGATGGCTTTCGATGACTTGCCCGACGCCCAACGGGAGCGGCTGGCGGTGATCCGCGCCTCAAGCGAGGCGCTGCTTGGGCTTCTGAACGACCTGCTCGACTTGTCGAAGATCGAGGCCGGCAAGATCGAGCTCGAAGACGCTGGCGTCGATCCCGATGCCCTGGCCAACGGTGTCAAGGCATTCGACGCGCTGCTTGCCCACAAGGACGTGAGTCTGGTCGTCAACGTCGCCCCCGAGGCGCGCGGCCTGTGGCGGGGCGACCCCACCCGGGTCCGCCAAGTGCTGCACAACCTGGTGGGCAACGCGGTGAAGTTCACCGACCGCGGCCAGATCGATGTCACGATCAGGCGCGACGGCGATGCATTGGCGTTTTCGGTGGCCGACACCGGCGAGGGCATCGCCGCAGACGTCCTGCCGCACGTCTTCGAGCGCTTCGTGCAGGGCGACGCCACCACGACGCGCCGTTTCGGCGGGTCGGGTCTAGGGCTCTCGATCTGCCATGAGCTGGTAGGCCTCATGGGCGGGACGATCGCCGTGCAGAGCCGCGAGGGCTTTGGCTCTACGTTCACGGTCAGCCTGCCGCTGGAACGGCGCGAGGCTCCGGATCCTGCGAACGACCCGGGGCTGGCCGTTGCCCTGGAGCCAAGCCGCCTTCGCGTCCTCGTCGCTGAAGACAATCCCATGAACCAAACGGTGCTGAAAGCGCTGCTCGGCGCGGTGGGGATCGAGCCCGTCGTCGTCGCGAACGGCCGCGAAGCTGTCGACGCCTGGCGCGACGGCGCCTGGGACGTCGTGCTGATGGACGTGCAGATGCCGGTCATGGACGGCGTCACCGCTGTAACCGAGATCCGCACCATCGAACGGCGCGAGGGCCGCTGGCGCACCCCCGTCATCGCGCTCACCGCCAACGCCATGGCCCATCATCGGGCAGAATACATGGGCGCGGGCATGGACGACCTGGTCGCCAAGCCGGTCGCGCTCGGCGCGTTGATCGAAGCTATCGATTCGGCGGTCAGCGCGGCCGACCAGCCCGTCGCCTCGTTTTCGTGATCGCCTCGGGCGCTCGAACAGCGGCGAGCGCCGCAGAGGAGTGTTGGCCGAGGCTCGTACTACGTCGACGACGTCTGAGTGCAGCGAGGTCGACGTCCGCTCCGGGTCGAATGCAGACGCGAGGCCACCGCCGCAAAACGGACAATCGAACGCGGACTCGGCGCTAGCCTTTCGCCGATCGAGGACAGTGGATTATTGGTGGAACCGGTTCGGCCCGATGTTCGCCGCTGAGATCCGCAGGAAGCGCGTCGAGCACATGCGCGCCTTCACCCACTGGCGATGGCGCCTCGACGAGATCTACGTGAAGATCAACGGTGAGATGCGCTACCTCTGGCGCGCAGTGGACCACGAGGGCGAGGTCTTAGAATCCTTCGCCACCAAGGATCGGGACAAGGCCGCGGCGATCAAGTTCATGAAGCGGCTGATGAAGCGGCACGGGACGGCCAAGGCGATCACCACTGATGGTCTGAGGTCGTACAAGGCCGCGATGGCCGAGCTCGGCAGCGC
>DATNIH010000109.1:0-15424 GCA_035604515.1 Caulobacteraceae bacterium
CTAGTCCGCGGCGCTCTCCATCGCCGCGACCAGCGCCTCGACGTCGTCCATCGGCACGAGCGTGAGGCCGGGCTGGGGCGCGAGCCCGCAGGCGGCGGTCGCGATCACCGGCACGCCGGCGGCCAGAGCCTCAAGCAGGCGCCGGGGCGCCGCTTCCGCCAGCGCCGGATGCACCACTGCGCGCACGCCGGCCAGCCAGCTGCCGCCCGGCGCCGCCGGGTCGAGCCTGACGCCGGCCCAGAAGTCGGGGCCTTCCAGCTCGGCGCCGAGCGGCCGGAGCTTCGCGCCGAGGCGTCGCGCGGCCTCGCGGACCTCGAACGCGCCCTTGCGGGCCACGGTCGGGCCGGGAAAGGCGAACACGTCGCCGCGGGGCGGCTTGTCGGCCGGCGGCGCGGGGCGGCGCCAGTCGAGCAGGCGGGTTCGCTCGCCGAACAAGGCGGCGATCTCAGCATGCGGCGTGACGATCTCGTCGGCGGCGGCCAGCGCCTCGGCCTCGGCCGCGGCCAGCCAGGCGTCGGCGCGATAGTCGGACAAAGTCGGGCGGTCCGGATGGGCCTGCGACGCCGCATCCAGCCTGGCCTGCAGCACTGCAATCGGCAGGCGCGTCATCAACACCGCGACGCGGCGGCCGCCGAGCACGCCGCCCCGCCAGAGCTGCGGCAGCAGCGACTGGGCGAGCGTGACCGCAGTGACGTCCGGCCCCAGCCGCCGCGCCAGCGCCTTGGCGATCGCCGCGGTCGAGGCCGCGTCCGCCGCGCGCCGCGCCGCCCCTTGCGGCGGGGTCAGCCGCCAGCCGAGCGAGCGCATCGCGCCCTGCCACGCCGCCTCGTGCGCCTCGGCAAATCCTTCGCGCGACCAGCGGCGCAACGTCGGGGCGCAGATCATGTCCCCGGCCTGCCGCGCGCCAGCGACATAGGCCGCCAGCTCCGGCCAGAACTCGTCGACGACGAACGCCGCCCGCCCGGCGACGACGCCATGGCCGGCGCCCTCATGGAACGCGCAGTCGGTCTCATCGCAGGTGTCGCAGCTCTCGACGTCCGCCTGAGGGGCGAAGGCGGTCGGCGTCGGGGTCTCCATGGGTGCGGAAGCTCGCGCTGCCGTCGTCAGTAGGCTGACGCTCAGCTCACGCTGATTCAGACGAACACTGAGGAGCAGCGCCCGCTCCGCCGAGAAGCGCAAGTCGACGTAGTTCCACGCCACCGTCGCGTCGCGTCCGGATTCGGCGGCCGAACCGGGGACGCGGAAGGAATGGGCGTGGCGCTCGACGATCCGGCAGCCGGCCTGCAACGCCACCTCGTAGAGCGCGTTGGAGAGCTGGCACAGCCCGCCGCCGATGGCGGGCATCATGCAACCCTCGCGCAGCATCCGGCCGGGTGCGTATCCCCTCGCCCTGGTCGCCCGCCCGACCTGGCGCCAGAAGCTGAACACCTGGCCTGGCGCCAGCACCAGCCCGTCCAGCGCGGCCGCAGCGCGGCGCAGGTTGTGCACCTTGCCCAGCTGCATCGCTTGTTCCGAGAGGCTTGGGTCCGACCACAGCGGCGTCACCGAGCTGGCGACAACGTCGGCGTAGGCCGCGCAATCGCCCGCCCGCCCCAGCCGCCCAGGCGCGCGGCCAAGCTCCACCAGGCTGCGCCGCGCCCGCAGGACGACCGCCTTGGCTTCGAACAGCGCCTGCGATGACCGCGTCGGCTGGCGACGCCTCGCCCGCGACCCCACGATGATTGAGGTCATCAACCCCTCGCCCTGCGAGCCGAGGCGGCCCAGGCAAGGCGATGCTACATCAAACGCCGGCCAAGCTGATAGGGCCTCGGCTCGATCAACCTCAGCGGGCGCGGCAATCTGGCGCAAACCTGGCGTCAATGGTTCGTCAGGAGCCTTCTGGGATGATGAGGCTTCGAAGGCGGCGCGCGTCGCGCCGTGGAGCCGGCCATGGACGACGGTTCACCCTCTGCAAGCCTTGGCGGCGGCCCAGCTGGCGGACGGGTCACGCGTTTCGCCACCGCCGACGCGCAGCAGGCGCTCGAGCGGCTGCAGTCGTCGTCGATCCTCGACGACGGCAAGGTCTGCCTGATGAGCCTGGACGCGGTCCGCGAGCGGCTCGGGTCGCGCTGGCCCGCGCGCCGCGACCGGGTCTACGACCACGCGCAGCAGACGCTGCGGCGGCAGCTCGGCCCGCACGGCTTCTTCCTGCGCATTTCCGAGACCGACTTCCTGGTCGCGCAGCCGAACGTCGGTCGCATCGCCGGCCAGGCCTACTGTCTCAACTGCCTGCGCGAGGTGCTGACCTACTTCCTGGGCGAGGCTCTGATCGGCGACATCATGGTGCACGAGGTCACCGCGATCGAAGGCGGCAGCGTCGCGGCGCGGACGCTCGACGCCATGGCCGTCGAGGCGGAGGCGCAGTCCCTGCCGCCGCCGGCCACGACCCCGGCGCCAGCGGTCGCTCCGCCGACATCGAGCTATCTTTCCCAGGACCGCTGGACGCCGTTCGTGGCCCACGACGGCACGCGGCTGCGCGCCTCCTGCCAGCTGGAGCCAGTATTCCAACTCAAGACCTACGGCCGGATCGGCTACCGTATGCGGCGGCGCGTGCTGAACCTGCCGTCCGAACGGCCGCTGACGCGCGACGACCAGCGCAAGCTTACCAGCGGCGACATCGAGCGGATCGACTTCGCGACCCTGGCGCGCGGGCTGAACCGGCTGGAGCAGGAAGTCACCGGCGAGCGTCAGCCCAGCCTGATCCTGCCGGTCTCCTTCACCACCCTGTCGTCGAAGCGCGGCCGCGCAACCGTGGCTGAATTCTTCCGCGCCGCGCAGGCGAGCGTCCAGAACGGCCTGATCTGCGAGGTCTGCGACATCGAAGGCGTGCCGCCGAGCACCATGTTGGCGGTGACATCGCTGATGCGGCCGTTCTGCCTCTTCATCGTCGGCCGCCTCGCCGCCACGCCCACCAATGGCCTGGCCGCCCTGCGGGACGCCGGCCTGCAGGGCGTTTCGATCGAGTGCCCGCCCGGCCTGGAAAAGGACAACGCCTTCGATTCGTTCGCCAGGATGGTGACAAATGCGGCCAAGCCGGTGGTGCGGGCGGTGATGATCTACGGCGTCGCCGGTCCCCGCCAGGCCGCGATCGCCAGCCTGCACGGCGCCAGTCACGCCAGCTTCGCGCCCGCCCGGCCGAAGGTGCGTTCCGTCGAGGACAAGCTCGCCCAGCCGGCCTGAAGACCGCGCAAAATCACCGTGCTAGGTTCCGGTTTTCTCCCGGGGGCTTCGCACATGCTGCTGAATCGGCGTCATCTTCTCGCTTCCGCCGCCGCCGTCGGCGCAACCGCGGCCGCGACGCGCCGGGCCTGGGCCGACGCGCCGGCCGGCCCGCCGAGAGCCTCCGTCCGCCCGGTGACCGAGACGATGCACGGCGTCGCCGTCACCGACCGCTACCGCTGGATGGAAACGCCGTCCGATCCTGAATGGACTCCCTACCTGATGGGGCAGAACGCCTACGCGCGCGGCCTGCTGGCGACGATTCCCGGCCGCGACCAGCTGGCCGACAAGATCAGTGCGGTCTCCGGCGCCGTCGCCGCGATCGGCCAGGTCCAATCGGCCGGCCCCTACATCTTCACCCAGGTCCGGCCGCTGGGCGCCAACACCTTCAAGCTCTATGTGCGCGAGGGGGTCGCTGGCCAGGATCGGCTGCTGATCGACCCGGACACCCTCGCCGGCGCCGGCACCCACTATTCGCTCGACTACTGGACCGCCTCGCCAGACGGCAAGCTGGTGGCTTACGGGACCTCGGCCGCCGGCTCGGAGAACTCGGCGCTGCGGTTCATCGAGACCGCGACGGGAACCGTGCTTCCGGAAGTGCTCGACCGCGCGCAGTTCGGGCCGGCCAACTGGAGTCCCGACGGCAGCGGCGTCTTCATCAACCGGCTGAAGGCGGGGACCAAGCACGGCGACCCCGACCACTACCTCGACAGCATCTGCTGGTTCCACAAGGTCGGGACCGATCCTGCCGGCGACGTGAAGGTGCTCGGTAAGGGCCTCGACCCCGCCGTCGACATCCCTGACATCGCCTTCACCCTCATCGCCAGCCAGCCGGGCTGCGATATCGCTCTCGGCGTCGTCGCCAATGGCGTGCAGAACGAACTCACCTGCTACGCCAGCCCCGTCGACGCGGCGATGGCCGGCAAGCCGGTCTGGAAGAAGGTCTGCGTGGCCGCCGACGACGTCACCGGCCTGGCGGTGGTGGGCCCCGATCTCTACCTGCTGACCCATAAGGACGCGTCGCGCTACCGGGTGGTGCAATCCACGACGGCCAACCCCGGTTTCGCCGGCGCCGCGCCCGCCGCCGCCGAGAGCGAGAGCGTGGTCAAGGGCCTGTCGGGCGCCAGGGACGGGCTCTATGTCCAGACCCTCAACGGCGGCCTGAGCGGGCTCTATCGCCTGGCGCCGGACGGTAAGAACACCCCGGTCCAGCTGCCCTTCGAAGGCTCGATCGCATTTGTCGCCACCGATCCGCTCGCCGACGGCGCCTGGTTCATGCTGGAAGGCTGGGTGCGCCCGCCGGTTCTCTGCCACGCGGGGCCCGACGGCGCGGTGACGGTCACCGATATCGCCCCGAAACCGGCGATCGATGTCTCGGGCTACGCGAGCGTCGAAGTGCGGGTGAAGGCGCGCGATGGGGCGATGGTGCCGCTGTCGATCCTCTACGCCAAGACCTTGAAGCGTAACGGCAAGGCGCCGCTGCTGCTGGACGCCTATGGCGCCTACGGCCTCGACCAGGACGCCGGCTTCATCGCCAGAGCCCTGCCCTGGCTCGATCTCGGCGGTGTCTTCGCCGTGGCCCACGTGCGCGGCGGCGGCGAGTTGGGCGAGGCCTGGCACCTGGCCGGCCAGAAGCTGACCAAGCCCAACACCTGGCGCGACGCGATCGACTGCGCCGAATACATGGTCGCCGAGCGCTGGACCGGCCGCGGCAAGATCGCCGTGGAGGGCGGCTCCGCCGGCGGGATCATGGTCGGCCGGTTCCTCACCGAGCGGCCGGACCTGGTGACGGTGGCGATCAGCCAGGTCGGCGTCTCCAACGCCACCCGCGCCGAGTTCTCCGAGAACGGCCCCGACAACGTGCCGGAGTTCGGCACGGTGAAGGACCCTGACGGCTTCAAGGGCCTCTACGAGATGGATGCCTACCAGCACGTCAAGGACGGGACGCGCTACCCGGCCGTGCTGCTCACCACCGGCGCCAACGATCCGCGCGTCGCGCCGTGGGAAGCCGGCAAGATGGCCGCGCGCCTGCAGTCCGCCAGCAGCTCGAAGAAGCCGGTGATCCTGCGCGTGGAGACCGACGCCGGCCACGGCATCGGCTCGACCCGCAAACAACGCGACGACGAGACCGCCGACACCTACGCCTTCATCCTCTGGCAGACCGGCGATCCGAGGTTCCAGCCGAAGGGGTGATCGAGGCGCTACGGCGCTGAGGCGATGACAGCGGCGCTCGCGCCAGCTTCCCGCAGCGCCCGCTCCGCGGAGCCCAGCTTCCGTTGCAGGCGTCCGTACCAGAAGGTCCAGAACGCCAAGGCGCCCATGCTGGCGTAGCCAAGGATCGGGCTCAGAACCAGATAGGTCGGGATCGGCACGCTGAACACCAGGGCGCACGCCGCGGCCGTCCGGGCCACGAGGCCGGCGCCCCAGACCAGGGTCATGACCGTCATCGTGCGCTGGAAGCGTGCGCTGTCCTTCATCTCTTCGAACGACGCCGCCTCATCGGGACTGTTTCGCAGCATGGTGGCGCGGGCGAGGTAGAAGATCAGCGGTCGGCGGATCACGGCCGAGCAAAGGAAGATCAGGCCGATCGCGCCGGTGACCAGGTTCTCGCGCAGCTGCAGGAACTTCGCCCCGCCGCCGCCGAGCAGCGCGATGAGCGAGAAGGCGATCCCGGCGACGACGAGGATCGAAAGGGCGTCAACGCGCCGACGCCGCGCGAACTCGATGCCGCTCCAGACAATCGGCGGAACCGCGGAGGCGATGAGCGCGCCGACATCGCCGAGACGGGGTCCGTGAGCGTGTAGATGATGAACGGCAAGACGGCGTTGACCAGGACTTCCAGGCCGACGCCCGCCCCACGCCTGCGAACCCAGTCGCGCGCCTGTGCGAGCCTTGAAGCCATCTCAAATTCCGCGTTCCCACAGGGCCGTATCAGCAATCTTCGTCGGGGTCGCGCCCTTGGCGACCGCGGCGGGCGATGACGGCGGCACTTGATCGCCCGCCGCCCCAATCGCTAAGTCGATCGCGCCGCCACGGGACTTGCGCGCGGCGGCGTATGCCAAACGGGGGAGGTGCGAGTGGCCGTGCAACTGCGCAGGACCGAGCCAGCCGATGCGGCCGTGCTCGGCGACATCTGCTACCGCGCGTTCAAGACCATCGCCGAGGCGCACGGCTTCCCGCCCGACTTTCCGAGCGCCGAGGTCGGGGCCGGGGCCATCGGCAGCCTGATCGCCCATCCGCGGGTGTTCGGCCTCGCCGCCGAGGCGGACGGCAAGCTGATCGGCAGCAACTTCCTCGACGAGCGCAACCCCATCAGCGGCGTCGGGCCGATCACGGTGGACCCGGCGGTGCAGAACGACGGCGCGGGCCGCGCGCTGATGGACGCGGTGCTGCGGCGCTCCGACGAGCGCGGCTTCGCCGGCGTCCGCCTGGTGCAGGCCGGCTACCACAGCCGCTCGCTGGCGCTCTACCTGAAGCTCGGCTTCGAGGCGCGCGAGCACCTGTCGTGTCTCAAGGGGCCGGCGCTCGGCAAGTCGGTCCCGGGCTGCGCCGTGCGCGTCGCCACGGCCGACGACGCGGCCGCCTGCAACCGGCTGTGTCGGCACGTGCACGGCCACGATCGCGGCGGCGAACTGGCCGACGCCATCGCGCGCGGATCGGCCCGCGTGGTCGAGCGCGCCGGGCGGCTGACCGGCTATGCCACGGCGATCGCCTTCTCCAGCCATGCGGTCGGCGAGACCAACGACGACCTCAAGGCGTTGATCGGCGCGGCGGAGGCGTTCCAGGGCCCAGGCTTCCTGATCCCGACCCGCAACGGCGAGCTGATGCGCTGGTGCCTCGGCGAGGGCCTCCAGGTCACCCAGACCCTGACCCTGATGAGCATCGGCCTCTACAACCAGCCGGATGGGGCATGGCTGCCGTCGGTGATCTATTGAGGCTTCAAAGACCCTGAGTTCCAAGAAGGTATAACCGCGGAGATCGCGGAGATACGCGGAGCGGCGCCGCGGATGCGGCGCCAGGAGTCTTTCGAACCAGGTGAGGAATCTCGGTCGAAAATCTTGACCGGGTCGCTCCGCGAATCTCCGCGGGCTCCGCGGTTTTCCCTTTTCGGGTCGGGCCGATGATCTAACCTGCAGGGATGAGCGACAGGATCATGCCCTCCGGCGGGACCGTGGCCAGCGGCTTCGAGGGAGTTCAGGCCGCGTTCCTGGCGGCGCAGGCGGGCGATCCCGGCGGCGCGCAGCTGTGCGTCTATCGGCGCGGCGAGCGGGTGGTCGACCTCTGGGCCGGGCATGACCCGGCGAACGATCGGCCCTACGGCGAGGACGGCATCGGCGTCCTGATGTCGTGCACCAAAGGCGTCGTCGCAGCGGGCGTGCACATCCTCGCCGACCGCGGGCTGATCGACTTCGACGCGCCGATGGCCAGGTACTGGCCCGAATTTGGTCAGGCCGGCAAAGAGCGAATCACCGTGCGCCAGTGCCTGAGCCACGCCGGCGGGCTGATGGGCTACGACGCCGAAGCCGGCATGGGGCCCGCCGAACAGTTCGACTTCGACCGCTCGGTGCGCGAGGTCGAGACGATGGCGCCGCTGTGGGAACCGGGCACAGCGAGCATGTACCACTTCGTCACCTTCGGCGTGCTGGCCGGCCAGCTGATCCGCCGCGTCGATGGCCGCTCGCCAGGCCGGTTCGTCGCCGAGGAGATCGTGCGGCCGCTGGAGATCGACCTGTGGATCGGCCTGCCGCCCGAGCAGGAGGTGCGCCGTGTGCCGCACTATCGCACCGGCAACGAGCTGGGCCTCGACCAATGGCGCGCGCTGGTGGCGGCCGCCGGCGCCGACGTGAACGACCGGCTGATCCGCAGCTTCCTGGCCACCGTCGTCTCGGTGGACGGCGCCGTGGCGATGCTGAACATCTCGCGCTCGGCGCGGGCGGCCGAACTCCCGGCCGGCAACGCCATCGCCGACGCCCGGGCGCTGGCCAAGGTCTACGCGGCCCTGATCGGCCGGGTCGACGGCGTGCGCCTGATCGGCGCCGAGGCGATGGAGCGGGCGCGGGCGCCGCAGACAGAGGGCCTGGGCCCGCCCGGGGAGTTCAAGAAGCTCGCGCGCGGCGAGTGGCAGCCGTTCAGCCTCGGCTTCGAGTTGCCGGCCGCGGTGAAGCCGATGCTGGGACCCGGTTCGTTCGGCCACGCCGGCGCCGGCGGGCGCTGGGGCTTCGCCCACCCCGAGAGCGGCGTCGCGGTCGGCTACGTCTGCAACACCATGATCGAAAGCCCGACCGCCCCCGACCCGCGCTGGGTTGGGTGGCTGGGCGCGCTGAAGGAAGCGGTGGGGGTCTGAGGCAGCCCTCCTCACAAACAGTGTCATCCCGGAGAGCCGCGAAGCGGACTCATCCGGATCTACTTCACCACTGGCGGCGCTAAGCAGATCCCGGATCTCCGCCGCTGCGTCCGGGATGACACGCGTCATTTGTCCAAAGAAAACGGCCGCCGGATCGCTCCGGCGGCCGCCTGTAGTTGATCGGTAGCTCTGCGGCTACGCGATGATCTTGGTCACTACGCCCGAGCCGACGGTGCGGCCGCCTTCGCGGATCGCGAAGCGCAGGCGCTCTTCCATGGCGATCGGCGTGATCAGTTCGACGTTCAGCTCGGCGTTGTCGCCGGGCATGATCATCTCGACGCCTTCCTTCAGGCTGATCACCCCCGTCACGTCCGTGGTGCGGAAGTAGAACTGCGGGCGATAGTTGGTGAAGAACGGGGTGTGACGCCCGCCCTCTTCCTTGGTCAGGATGTAGGCTTCGGCGGTGAACTTGGTGTGCGGGGTGATCGAACCCGGCTTGCAGAGCACCTGGCCGCGCTCGACGTCCTCACGCTTGGTGCCGCGCAGCAGCACGCCGACGTTGTCGCCGGCTTCGCCCTGGTCGAGCAGCTTGCGGAACATCTCGACGCCGGTGCAGGTGGTCTTCTGCGTGTCGCGCAGGCCGACGATCTCGACTTCCTCGCCGACCTTGATCACGCCGCGGTCGATACGGCCGGTGACCACGGTGCCGCGGCCGGAGATCGAGAACACGTCTTCCACCGCCATCATGAACGGCTGGTCCTTGGCGCGCGCTGGCTGCGGGATATAGGTGTCGACAGCCGTCATCAGCTCGATGATCGAGTCCTCGCCGATCGCGGCGTCACGGCCTTCGAGCGCCGCCAGGGCCGAGCCCTTGACGATCGGGATGTCGTCGCCGGGGAACTCGTAGGTGGAGAGCAGCTCGCGCACTTCCATCTCGACCAGCTCGAGCAGCTCCTCGTCGTCGACCATGTCGACCTTGTTGAGGTAGACCACCAGCGCGGGGACGCCGACCTGGCGGGCCAGCACAATGTGCTCGCGGGTTTGCGGCATCGGGCCGTCGGCGGCGGAGACCACCAGGATGGCGCCGTCCATCTGCGCCGCGCCGGTGATCATGTTCTTCACGTAGTCGGCGTGCCCGGGGCAGTCGACGTGCGCGTAGTGGCGGTTCTTCGTCTCATATTCCACGTGCGCCGTGTTGATCGTGATGCCGCGCGCCTTTTCTTCGGGCGCCGCGTCGATCGACGCATAAGACCTCGCCGACGCGCCGCCGGCCTTGGCCAGCACCGTGGTGATTGCGGCCGTCAACGTGGTCTTGCCATGGTCGACGTGACCGATCGTGCCGATGTTGCAGTGCGGCTTTGTCCGCGCGAATTTTTCCTTGGCCATTCTTAAGCTCCAGCCGTGTGACGGGCTATCTCTTCGGGTTGTCTGGTCTTTTGGGGACGTCTTGGTGGATTATCAAGCGTACTTCTTGACCACTTCGTCGGCCACCGCCTGCGGCACCGCTTCGTAGTGGTCGTATTCCATGTGGAACGCGGCGCGCCCCTGGGTCATCGAGCGCAGGGTGTTCACGTAGCCGAACATGTTGGCCAGCGGAACCATGGCGATCACGACCTGGGCGTTGCCGCGCTGGTCCTGGCCCTGGATCTGGCCGCGCCGGGAGTTGAGGTCGCCGATCACGTCGCCGACCCAGTCCTCCGGCGTCGTCACCTCGACCTTCATGATCGGCTCGAGCAGCTTGACCGAGCCCTTCTCGCGAAGCTCGCGGAACGCCGCGCGCGCGGCGATCTCGAACGCCAGCACGCTGGAGTCGACGTCGTGGTAGGCGCCGTCAGTCAGCGTCGCCTTGAAGTCGATCACCGGGAACCCGGCCAGCAGGCCGTTTTCCTTGACCGACGCCAGGCCCTTTTCGACGCCGGGGATGAACTCCTTCGGCACGTTGCCGCCGACGATCTTGCTCTCGAATGAGTAGCCGACGCCGGGCTCGACCGGTTCGAAGGTGATCTTGACCCGCGCGAACTGGCCCGAGCCGCCCGTCTGCTTCTTGTGGGTGTAGTCGATGTCGACCCTGCGGCCGAGCGTCTCACGGTAGGCCACCTGCGGCGCGCCGATGTTGGCTTCCACCTTGTAGGTGCGCTTGAGGATGTCGACCTTGATGTCCAGGTGCAGCTCGCCCATCCCCTTGAGCCGGGTCTGGCCGGACTCGGGGTCAGTGGAGACGCGGAAGGTCGGGTCTTCGGCGGCCAGCTTCTGCAGGGCGACGCCCAGCTTTTCCTGGTCGGCCTTCGACTTCGGCTCGATCGCGATCTCGATCACCGGATCGGGGAAGTCCATCTTCTGCAGGATCACCGGGTTCTTGTTCGGATCGCACAGGGTGTCGCCCGTGCGGGTGTCCTTCAGCCCGGCCAGCGCGACGATGTCGCCGGCGAAGGCTTCCTTGATGTCCTCGCGGTTGTTGGAGTGCATCAGCAGCATGCGGCCCACGCGCTCGCGGCGGTCGCGCGAGGAGTTGAGCAGGCCCATGCCGCTCTCCAGCTTGCCGGAATAGATCCGGCAGAACGTCAGCGAGCCGACGAACGGGTCGTCCATGATCTTGAACGCCAGCACCGACAGCGCCTCTTCGTCGGAGGCCTGCCGCGTCACCGGCTCTTCGGTCCGGAAGTCGAAGCCCGGCGTCGGCGGGATGTCCACCGGCGAGGGCAGGTAGTCGACCACTGCGTCGAGCAGCGGCTGCACGCCCTTGTTCTTGAACGCCGAGCCGCAGAGGATCGGATAGAAAGCGCCGGTCAGAACCGCCTTGCGCAGGCACTTCTTCAGCGTCTCCTCGGTGACCTCGTCGCCGTTGAGGTAGGCTTCCATGGCCTCGTCGACGAGCTCGACCGAGTTCTCGACCATGAAATGGCGCGCCTCGTCGGCCGCGACCTTCAGGTCGGCGGGGATCTCTTCATCGTGGTAGTTCGCGCCAAGGGCTTCGTTGTCCCAGATCACGGCCTTCATCCGCACCAGGTCGATGATGCCCTTGAAGCTGTTCTCCGAACCGATCGGCAGCTGGATCGGCACCGCCTTCACGCCCAGGCGGTCGCGGATCGACTCGACGCAGTCGTTAAAGTCGGCGCCGATCTTGTCCATCTTGTTGACGAACACGATGCGCGGCACGTCGTAGCGGTCGGCCTGGCGCCAGACGGTCTCAGTCTGCGGCTCGACGCCTTGGTTGCCGTCCAGCACCGCGACGGCGCCGTCCAGCACGCGCAGCGAGCGCTCGACCTCGATGGTGAAATCGACGTGTCCCGGGGTGTCGATGATGTTCAGGCGCTTGCCGTTCCACATGGCGGTGGTGGCGGCGGAGGTGATGGTGATCCCCCGCTCCTGCTCCTGCTCCATCCAGTCCATGGTGGCCGCGCCATCATGCACTTCGCCGATCTTATGGCTCTTGCCGGTGTAATAGAGGATCCGCTCCGTGGTCGTGGTCTTCCCGGCATCGATGTGGGCCATGATGCCGAAGTTTCGGTAGTCCTCGATCTTGGTGGTGCGGGGCATGGGGTGGCTCTGCCGGAACGGTCTAAAACGATGGGTAACGAACGGCGCCGGCGATTTAGCTCAAACCGCCCGCGCGTGAAAGGGAAAGGCTGGGAAGGGCCCTATATGGGGCTCACCAGCGATAATGCGAGAAGGCGCGGTTGGCCTCGGCCATCTTGTGGGTGTCTTCGCGCTTCTTGACCGCCGCGCCGCGATTGTTGGACGCGTCGAGCAGTTCACCCGCCAGCTTTTCGGTCATGGTGTTCTCGCCACGGGAGCGCGCGGCGCCCACCAGCCAGCGGATCGCCAGCGCGCGGCGCCGCTCGGGACGCACCTCCGTCGGCACCTGATAGGTCGCCCCGCCGACCCGGCGCGAGCGCACTTCCATCGACGGCGCGACGTTGTCGAGCGCGGCGTGGAAGGTCTCCAGCGGCCCGATGTCGCGGCGCTTGGCTTCCATGATGTCGAAGGCGCCGTACATGATGCTTTCGGCGACGGCCTTCTTACCTTCGTACATCACGTAGTTCATGAACTTGGTGACGACGAGGTCGCCGAACTTCGGGTCCGGCAATACCTTACGGGTTTCTGCTCTACGGCGACGGGACATGCTTGATCAGGCCTATTTCGGTCGTTTCGCGCCGTAAAGCGAACGGCGTTGTCTGCGGTCCTTCACCCCTTGGGTGTCGAGGACGCCGCGGAGGATGTGGTAGCGCACGCCCGGCAAGTCCTTCACCCGGCCGCCGCGGATCAGCACCACCGAGTGTTCCTGCAGGTTGTGGCCTTCGCCGGGGATGTAGCAAACCGCCTCGATGCCCGAGGTCAGGCGCACCTTGGCGACCTTGCGCAGCGCCGAGTTCGGCTTCTTCGGCGTCACCGTATAGACGCGGGTGCACACGCCCCGGCGTTGCGGCGAGCCCTTAAGGGCCGGCACCTTGTTGCGCGCGACCTTGTTGGCGCGCGGCTTGCGGATCAACTGGTTGACCGTCGGCATTCGGACTCTTCGGCTTCCATACGTTGGCTTCTAAGGCGCAGGACGCGGGCCCCGATAAACACGAAACGGCGCCGAAACGCAGTTTGTCCTGCGTTACGGCGCGTCAGCGGCTCTTGACCATGAGACGCTACGTCTATCGGCGCCGGCGCGAACCCGGCCCCAAAAAGGAGGCGGGTTGATACGCGCGAAGGGGCCGCAAAGTCAACGCCCTGTGAGGCAGAACCGCGACGGCGCGTGGCCGCGCAATCCAGGGGTCATTTGATGACAGGGTTGCGGGGGTAGCATTTGTAGCCGCCGTACTGCAGACACCGGCCGGTAATCTTGAGCGCCTCGCCCTTGTGGCCGGCGTATCTGAGGCAGATGTGAACGCGCACGTCGCCTTTGGGACACGCCATTGCCGGTGTCGACGTAAGCGCGACCAATCCCAGCAATGCGAATGACTGAATCGACCCGCGAACAACTGGCCCGAGCTTCATTGATCCCTCCCGGCCGCCCTGCGATGTAACGGAACACTACGCGCGCCTGCGAAGCGTCACCAGAGGAAAGTCGGCGCCAGCTCGTTTAGCCGGCCCCGGCAGATCGTTCGCCCTTCACCCGCGCCAAAGCCGCAGGATACCGGCGCGACAAGGGCGCCGTCAGGCCGCAGCCGAGATCGACGCGGAAGTCGCCGGAGCCGGTGGCCGAAAGCGCCCGGACCCGCTCGGCGTTGACCAGCCAGGACCGGTGGGTGCGCAAGAACCTCGCTGGCGCCAGCGCCGTCTCGATCTGGGCGATGGAGGCGCGCATCAGCGGCCGCCGGCCGTCCTCGAGCACGAACTCGACGTAGTTGCGCGCCGCCCGCACCGCGAGGATCTCGCGCACCGGGACCCGCAGCAGAGTGTTGGCGTCGCGGATGTCGAAGGTGGCTGGCGCGGGGGTGGCCGGCGCGGCGGCGGGCGCGGCGGCGGGCCTCGTCGCGATCCAAAAGATGCCGGCGATCACGACATAGGCGAGCACATCCTTGCGGTATTCGTACGGAAGCTCGCCCAGCGCCCAGGGATAACGCCCGCCCGCGGCGGCCCACAGCACCGACCGCAGCAGCGTCATCAGCCCGACGTGCAGGCTGGAATAGACCAGACTTCCGCCCAGGTGGATCGCAACCGTGCGCCAGATCGGGCCCCGCCCCGGAGGCGCCAGGCGCACGGCCGCCAAGATGAAGGTGGCGGCGGCCAGGGCGGCGACGGCGCTGGTGATCTCGAGGGTCAGCGGCAGCCGCAGCGGCATCGCGACGCCGCGCCGGCGCGCATCGTCGAGCCCGGTCATCACATTGACGAAGCCGGAGAGCGTGACGAGGCCCGACACCGCCAGCCAGGCGCGGGCCGGAAACCGCTTGCCGTTCGTCCCTGCCGCCGTGCCATTCGTCACGCGTCGCCGCCCGCCGGCCCAGGGAAACCGCCGGCCGGCCCAACCCTCTGGATTATCCCCTGCCTGGTCGGTCATGCTCGCCAACTGAGCCGATAACTCGCTTGTAGCCTGGAACGAAACCGAATGAAGCGCCGTGATGTCCTTGGCGCCGGCCTTGCGCTGGCCGGCGCCGCCTTGGCCGCCCCGAGCGCAGGCGCCGCGGCGGCGAGCCGGGTGCGGCCTGGCGGGCCCGGCTGGCCCGGCGACGCCGACTGGGCGGCGCTCAAGCAGGCCACGGGCGGTCGTCTGTCGCCCGTGACCGCGCCCGACCTCGCAGCACCCGACGCTAAAGCGCTGCTCGCCAATCCGTTCTACATCGCCGATCAGCCGGGACTCTCGGAAAGCTCGGGCTGGCTGGACGCCTGGCGCTCGTCGCCCAGCGCCTACGTCGTGGCGGCCGAAAACACAGCGGACGTCGCCGCCGCCGTCGACTTCGCCCGGACCCAGAACCTGCGCCTGGTGGTCAAGGGCCGCGGCCACAGCTACCTCGGGGCCTCCAACGCGCCGGACTCGCTGCTGCTGTGGACCCGACACATGGACAATGTCACCGTCCACGACGCCTTCACGCCCGCAGGTTCGAAAGCAGCGCCAATCCCGGCCGTCTCCTGCGGCGCCGGGGCGATGTGGCTGCACGCCTACCAGGCGGTGAGCGTCGGCGCCGGACGCTACGTCCAGGGCGGCGGCTGCACCACGGTGGGTGTGGCCGGCCTGGTGCAGGGCGGCGGCTTCGGCAGTTTCTCCAAGGGTTTCGGCAGCGCCGCGGCCAGCCTGATCGAGGCGGAGGTCGTCACCGCCGACGGCAAGGTCCGCGTCGTCAACCATGCCCAGGAACCAGACCTGTTCTGGGCGCTGAAGGGCGGCGGCGGCGGCAC
>DATNIH010000110.1:0-24952 GCA_035604515.1 Caulobacteraceae bacterium
ACACCCGCCATCCCGAGTTCGAGATCGTGGTGTGGATCAAGCCGGGCCCTTCCGTCGGCGGGGCGCGGCAGACCTTCGGCGCCCACCCCACCATCCACGTCAGCGAGTGCGACGGCAGCGTCCGAACGGCGGACGGCAGCGTTCGCCCGGCGGCGGCCGGCCTGCTGCTGCCCGCGGTTCGAGGAGAACTGCTGCCTGCCGTTCGGGGAGAACTGCTGCCTGCGGTTCGGGGAGAACTGCTGCCTGCGGTTCGGGGAGCACAGGCGCCTACAGTTCAGGGAGCGCTGCTTCCTGCGGTCAGAGGAGAACTGATTCCTGCCGTTCAGACGGGCCGGCTGACGATGGTTGAGACCAACGGCGTGTGGGGCGATGGCTCCCAGCCGCCTCAGCCGATCCTGATCGGGCTCAACCGAGCCTGACCGGGACCACCAGCCGTCACCGACTAGAGCATGGCCCGCTTTGACGGAATCTGGATTCCCAAATCAGTCGCGTTCTGATTCTTAAGTCCATGCTGGGGAAGGAGGCCAGCATGGATGACGGCTCCCTATTCCATGGACCTTCGCGAACGGGCGATGGCGCGCAAGGCGGCGGGCGAGACCAACCGCGAGATCGCGGCGGCGCTGCGGATTGCGCCGTCGTGCGTCTCCAAGTGGACGAAGCGCGAGCGTGAGACCGGCTCGCTCGCCCCGGCCCGGGTCGGCGGCTACAAGCCGCGGACGCTGTCGGGCGACTGCGCCGACTGGCTGCGGTCGCGCATCGCCTCCGGTCCATTCACGCTGCGGGGCCTGGCCGCCGAGCTGGCCGAGCGGGGGATCAAGACCCAGCCGCGGGCGGTGTGGGTGTTCGTCCACGCCGAGGGCCTGAGCTTCAAAAAAAACCGTGCTGCCCGAGGAGCAGACGCGCCCTGACGTGGCCAGGAGGCGCGCGCGGTGGAAGGCCTATCAGGGCCGGATCGCGCCCCAGCGCCTGGTGTTCATCGACGAGACCTGGGTGAAGACCAACATGGCGCCCCTGCGCGGCTGGGGACCCCGGGGGCGTCGCCTGAAGGCCTACGCGCCCTATGGCCACTGGAAGACCCTGACCTTCATCGCCGCCCTGCGCCATGACCGCATCGACGCGCCCTGGGTGATCGACGGACCGATCAACGGCGAGCTCTTCGGCCTCTACATCGAGAAGGTCCTGGCCCCGACGCTGGCGCCTGGCGACGTGGTCGTTCTGGACAACCTCGGCAGCCACAAGGGCAAGGCCGCCCGCGCCGCCGTCAGAGCCAGGGGCGCCCATCTGATCTTCCTGCCGCCCTACAGCCCCGACCTGAACCCCATCGAACAGGTCTTCGCCAAGCTCAAGCACCTGATGCGAAAGGCCCAGCCCCGCGACGTCGAAGCCACCTGGCGAAGGGTTGGCCAGCTCCTCGACCTCTTCAGCCCCAGCGAGTGCGCCAACTACCTCGCCAACTCTGGCTATGCTTCCGTGTAATGGAGTCCCGCTCTAGGCCGCGTCGTCCCGCGTTCCCTGCACGATATCCACCAGCCCCCAGGCCTTGGCTTCCTCGGCGCTCATGAAGGTGTCGCGGTCGAGGGCCTCCCGCACTTCCTCGACCGTATGGCTGCAGTGCTTGGCGTAGAGCTCGTTGATCTTCTGCTGGGTTTCCTTGACGTCCTTGGCGTGGCGTTCGATGTCCGAGACCTTGCCCTGGAAGCCGCCTGAACCCTGGTGGATCATGATCCGCGCATTGGGCAGCGAGATGCGCGCGCCGGGCTCGCCGGCCATCAGCAGAAACGAGCCCATCGAGGCGGCGAAGCCCATGCAGGTCGTCGAGACCGGGCTCTTGATATACTGCATGGTGTCGTAGATGGCGAAGCCGGCGGTGACCACGCCGCCGGGCGAATTGATATACATTTCAATCTGTTTCTTCGGATTCTCGCTCTCCAGGAACAGCAGCTGGGCGCAGACCAGCGCGGCCATGTTATCCTCGATCGGCCCGTTGACGAAAACGATCCGTTCACGGAGCAAGCGCGAGAAGATGTCGAACGCCCGCTCGCCGCGGCTCGACTCCTCGACCACCATCGGCACCAGATTCATGCCCATGGCGCTCATGATCAGGTCCCTCATGCCGCCATCCTCCAGCTCTGGGCCGCGGCCACGACGCGGCGGGCGCGCAGCGCGACGACGTTGGGGGCCAGTGCGCGGTGGACGATGGTCAGGTGGGCGCCCCCACCCTCGCGCTCGGTGATCTCGAAGCTGACCAGGCTGTCGCCTTCCCGGGTCGGCCAGGCAAGATCGAGCCGCTCGCCGGGGTCGGCGCGCACGATCTCCGCAGGACCGGCTTCGGGCTCGCCCAGCCAGGCCTCGCGCAGCGCCGGCGTCGCCAGGGCGCGCCAGACCCTTTCCGGCGGGGCGTCGAGATCGGCCTCGAACGTCAGGACTTCAGCCTCGGGCGCTTCGGGATCGTCGCTCATTGGTCCATCTCCTTCAGCACGTCCTTGAGGCGCTGGATCCGCTGCGGCCAGAAGGCGCGGTAGCGGCCGAGCCAGTCGATCAGCGGCGCCAGCCCGGTCGGCTCGATGCGGTAGAACACCTTGCGCCCGTCGCGCCGCTCGCCCACCAGGCCGGCCGCCTTCAGCGTCGCCAGGTGCTGCGAGACCGCCGGCTGCGAGATCGGCAAGCCCGCCCGCAGCTCCGAGACGCTGCGCTCGCCGGCGGTAAGGCGCTCATAGACCGCCCGCCGCGTCGGATCGCCCAGGGCTCGGAAGACCTCGGATTCGAACACGCAAAATGATAAGCACGTACTTATGAGTCGTGCAAGCCTGCTTCTGCGGTTGAGCGGCGCCGCGAACCCAGAGAAGATCGCCCCGACCAGGAGGGGTTTCGTTGGCCGCGTCCGCCCGTCGTCCGCCGCTCGCCGCGCTGATTGCGCCGCTGTTGCTGGCCGCTTGCACGGTCGGCCCGAACTATCAGCGCCCTCCCCTTGCGCCGACCGCCGGCTATGGCGCGGCCGCCGCGCCGCCCGCGAACGCCGACGGCGGACCGACCCTGGTCGCCGGCGCAGACGTGCCGGGCGAGTGGTGGCAGGTCTATCACTGCGCCGAGCTCGACCAGCTCGTGGCGTTGGCGCTGAAGCACAACGCGACCATTGACGCCGCCCGGGCCGCGCTGCGGGCGGCGCAGGAGCAGGTGCGAGCCCAGCGCGGCGCCGACTATCCGCAGGTCACGGGCAGCTTGCAGCCGACCCGCCAGAAGTTCGCCAACACCCTGGCCAGCCCGCTGCAGAGCGGCATCGAACTCTACAGCCTGACCACGACCCAGCTCAGCGTCAGCTATTCGCCGGACCTGTTCGGCGCGAACCGGCGGGCGGTGGAATCGCTGCAGGCGCAGGCCGACCAGCAGCGCTTCGAGCTGGAGGCCGCGCGCCTGACGCTGGCCTCCAACGTCGTCGTCGCGGCGATCCAGGATGCGCTGCTCCGCGCCGAGATCGGCGAGACGAAAGCCATCATCGACGACCAGCAGCGGACGGTCGCTTCGTTCCAGTTGCAGCTGAAGCAGGGCCAGGCCGCGACCACCGACCTTGCGGCGCAGCAGGCGCTGCTCGCCCAGGCGCAGGCGGCGCTGCCGCCGCTGCAGAAGCAGTTCCGCATCAACCGCGACCTGCTGGCGGCGCTGGTGGGGCGCACCCCGGACGAGCCGGTCGACGTGCGCTTCGACCTCGCCGCGCTCACCCTGCCTGACAAGTTGCCGCTCAGCCTGCCGGCGCAGCTGGTCGAGCACCGCCCGGACGTACGCATCGCCGAGGCGCAGCTGCATGCCGCCAGCGCGCAGATCGGCGTCGCCAAGGCCGCGCGGCTGCCCAACATCGAGCTGGCGGCGACGGCTGGCAGCGCCGCGCTGGCGCTGAACCCGGCGTTCGGACCGGAGTCGGACTTCTGGAGCCTGGCGGCGATGCTGACCCAGCCGATCTACGACGGCGGGATCCTGCTGCACCGCCAGCGCGCCGCCGAGGCAGCTTACGACCAGGCCGCCGCGCAGTATCAGGGGGCGGTGGTCGGCGCGTTCCAGAACACCGCCGACGCCTTGCACGCGATCTGGACCGACGGCGATGCGGTGCGTGACGCGGATACCAGCGAGCAGGTGTCGCAAAGGAGCCTGGCGATCGCACGGCGGCAACTGGCGGCTGGCCAGGGAACGGCGCTGGCCGTGCTGGGCGCCGAAGCGACCGAGCATCAGTCCCAGTTGGCCCGACAACAGGCCCTGGCCGCCCGCTACGACGACGTCGCCGCCTTGTTTCAGGCGCTGGGCGGCGGCTGGTGGAACAGCGACGCGCCGGCCCTGGCCGCCGCGCGCTAGCACGCGTCAGGAGTTCCGGGGACAGGATACCTATCCCGGAGCTGTTTTCGGGTTGAGGCGATGGGATAGGTATCCTGTCCCCGGAACTCCCGGTCAGGCATGGCCGTGCCGGCGGGCGCGGCGGGCGTAGCCGGGGCGCCAGAAGCTCAGGATCATCGCCGGCAGGATGAACAGGCTGGCCAGCGTCCCGGTGACCAGGCCGCCCAGGATCACGATCGCCATCGGCGCCAGCAGTTCACGCCCGGCGTCGCCGGCGTGGATGGCGAACGGCGCAACGCTCAGCGCCACCAGGAGCGCGGTCATCAGCAGCGGCGTCAGCCGATCGCGGGTCACCCTGACCACGGTCTGCGGCGACCAGGGCAGCTGGTGAGTGAGGATCAGGTCCTCCAGGCGGGTGAACAGCAGGATGCCGCTGCGCATGGAGAGCGCGAAGAGCGCGATGAAGCCGACGATCGCGCCGACCGACAGCACCCCGCCCATCAGCGCCACGGCGATCGCCGCGCCGACGAAGGAGAACAGGCTGGAGGCGATGATCAGCGCCGCGGTGCGCGCGTCGTAGGCGATGGCCAGCAGCGCCAGGATGCCGAAGACGACGAAGCCGTAGTTGATCAGCATGTCGCGCTGGGCGTCGGCCACCGCCTGGCTGGCGCCGGCGTATTCGACGAAGGCGCCCGGCGGCAGCGCGACATGGGTGGCGATCGCCGCGCGCGCCGCGCCGAGGAACCGCTCCGGATCGTCCGGATCGGCGGTGATCACCTGCCGGCGCAGGCCGTCGTCGTGGAAGATCGTGGCGCGTCCGTCGGTCAGGTAGACGTTGGCCACCGCCTTCAGCGGCACTGAAATGCCCGAGGTGGAGCGCAGAAGCAGGTCGCCCACGGTTTCAGGGTCCCGTCGGAGGCTGGCCTGGGCGCTGACGGCCAGGTCGACGATCCGCCCGCCTTCGTAGATCTGCGCCACGCGCTCACCGGCGAAGGCGGCCTGCACGGTGTCGAGCACGTCGGCCGCGGAGAGCCCATAGAGCGCCAGCCGCGGGAAGTTGAGATCGACCCGCACCACCGGCGCCCGACGCCGCCGGTCTTCGACGACCTGAACGCTTCTCGCGCCAGGCAGGGCGCCAATCACCGAGGCGATGTGGTCCGCCGCGGCGTCGAGCGCGTCGAGATCCTGGCCGAACACGCTGATCTGCACGGGGGCGCCGGCCTCATCACCCTGGCCGGCGTCGAACCGCGACTGCACGACCGGCTGCAGACCCGGGTACAGCTTGAGCAGGCCACGGACGCGGTCGCCGACCTGGCGCTGGTCCGCCGCGCCGAGGTTCTGCGCCAGGTCGACGTCGAACACCGCCTGCTCCGGGCCCCAGCTGTCGTCGCCGCTGGCGTCGCGGCCGACCCGCTGGGCGACCTGGACAACCCCCGGCAACGCCCTCAGCGCGCCGCTGATCCGCACGCCGTAGTCGCGCATCACGTCGAGCGAGGTGGAGGACGGCGCGGTGACTGCGGCGACCAGGTGGCCGTCGTGCACGCTGGGCAGCAGCTCCGAGCGGCAGAACACCAGCGCGCCGACGACGATGACGACGGTCGCTGTCGCGAGCACCAGAGCGAAGCCGGCGTTGGCGCAGAGCCGGGTCAGCCAGGCGGCGTGCGCCGTCTTCACCCGCTGCAGCAGCCGCGGCTCGGCCGCCGGACTGTCGTGCTGGTGGAACAGCAGGCCGAGGGCCGGCGTCACCACGGTGGCGACCAGCAGCGAGGCCAGCGAGATGGCGATGACGGCGGCGGCCAGCGGCGCCAGCAACGCGCCCTGCAGCCCTTTCAACGCCAGCAACGGCGCCAACACCACGATCGCCGCGACCGTCGCGTAGATCACCGGGCCGCGCACCTCGAGCGAGGCCGCCAGCACCGCCTCGAGGTCGGAGGCATGGTTGTGCTCGGCCTCGCGAAGGCGGGCGACGACGTTCTCGACCCCGATCACCGCATCATCGATCACCACGCCGAGGCCGACCGCCAGGCCGCCGAGCGTCATCGAGTTCAGGGTCCAGCCGAACGCCTTCAGCGCCACGACGGCGGCGAGCAGCGACAGCGGGATGCTGACCAACGAGATCATCACGGCGCGGGGGTCACGCAGGAACAGCACCAGCACCAGGGCGATCAGGGCCGCAGCGACCGCCAGGTCGAGCGCGATCCCCCGCATCGCCCGGGTGGTGAAGCTGGCCGGGCGGTCGAGGTCGGCGGAGACGGCGACGCCCTGGGCCGCCAGCGTTGGCTGCAGCACCGCCAGCGCCCGCTCGACCGCATGCGTGGTCTGCAGCGCGTTCGCGCCGTACTGCCGGGCGACGTCGACCAGCACGCCCGGCTTGCCGTCGATCAGGGCGTCGCCGAACGCCGGCGCCGGGGCCTCGACCACATCCGACACGTCGGCGATGCGCACCGGGGCGCTGCCGGGGGTCTGGATCTGGCCGGCGCCCACGTCATCGACGCTCAGCGCCTGGCCCTGCGGCTCGATCAGCACCCGCTGGCCCGCGGTGTCGATGAAGCCGGCCCCAGCGACGCTGGTGGCGCGCTTCACCGCATTCAGGATGTCGAGGAAGCCCAAGTCGCTGTCGGAGAGATCGCCCGGCCTTGCCCGCACCTCGATCCGCCGGATCTGGCCGCCGTAGACCGCGACGCGGGCGACGCCGGGGGCGCTGAGCAGCCGGGGGCGCACAGTCCACTGCACCAGGTCGCGCAGCGCCATCGGATCGAGCTTGGCGCTGGTGAAGCCCAGCTTGAGCACGTCGGCGCCCGGCGAGGTCAGCGGCGCCAGGCGCGGCGGCGCAACGCCGGCCGGCAAGGCGTGGGCCTGCGCCGCGAGGTCCTCGGCCAGCGCCTGGCGGGTGCGGTAGGGGTCCGCGCCCTCGGCGAAGCGCACGGTGATGGTCGAGAGGCCCTGGGTGGACTCCGAGTGCACCGCCGCAACGCCCGGCGCGCCGATCAGCGCGCTTTCCAGCGGCTGGGTGACCAGCGCCTCCACCTGTTCGGCGACCAGGCCCGGCGCCTCGGTCTGGATGCTGGTCTGCGCCGGGGCCAGCTCCGGCATCAGGTCGAACTTCACGTCGCGAACGAAGAAGGCGCCCCAGGCGAGGAACCACAGGCAGGCCAGGGCGATCAGGCGGGGCCGTTCCAGCGACCAGCGGACGACCCCGGCCAGCATGAGTCAGGGAATCCCGCGACCGTTCGCCTGGGGGCCGTTCTCTTCGGCGGCGAACAGCGCCTGAGCGCCCTGCACCACCAGTTCGTCGCCCGACGCGAAGCCCTGGGCGACGAACAGGCCGTCCTCCTCCGCCACCGGGCTTTGCGCCAGCCGCCGCTCGAAGGCGGTCGGGCTGGTTCGGACATAGACCCAGTCGGCCCCTCGGAAGCGCACCACCGCCGTCCGCGGCAAGACCACGCCGCTCTGCGGGGTGCTGGATTCGATGTGGGCGCTCTGCGTCAGGCCGACCGAGAGCAGCATCGCCTGCGGCCCGGTCACCTCGACGATCAGGCCCGACGACTGCAGCCGGGGCTCGGCCTGGCGCGCCGGTCCGATCACCACGCCGCGCAGCGAGCCGTCGCCGACGTCGACCTTGACGAAGCGGGCGCCGGCCTGGCCGTCGTTGTTGTGGGTGTCGACGTGCACCAGCGCGGCCGAGCCGGCCACCAGCGAGCGGACCAGCCGGCCGCGCGCGGCGTCGCTGAGCCTGGCGACACCGGGACCCCAGGCCAGCGCCAACTGCCGGCGGAGCGAGACGACCTTCAGCGCGTCCTGGCGGGCCTGGGACACCGCGGCCTCGACATCCTTGGCGGCGATGCTGCCATCGGCGGCGTGCAGCGCCTGCGAGCGCCTGGCCTGCGCCGCCGAGGCGACCGCAACGGCTTCGGCGGTGTCCAGATCGGAGTCGGATTGAGCCAGCGGCGCAGGGTCGAGCACCTTGGCGAAGGCGTCGATCTCGGTCGATTGGCGCGCGACCGCGAGGCGCTGGGTGGCGACGCCGAGACGGTGCTGGATGTCGGTGCTGATCTGTACGCCGGCGGCCAGCGCCGGCGCGTTGGCCAGCGCGAGGCACAAGGCGACAGCGGCGGTCCAGAGGAACGGCTTGGACATGCGAGCCCCACACGCCGGCGATCGGATCGGCCGCAGCGCCCCGCGATCACAGCCGAGTCCGGGTCTTACATCCCGCCGCAGAGTCTGGGAAGCGAGACGACCGGTCCTTCTCCCGTCGCGGGAGAAGGTGGCCCGCGAAGCGGGTCGGATGAGGGGTGTCCCGAGTTGTGTTGGGATCAATGTTCCTATATTGTTCTCGTATGCCAAGCTCCCCAGGCACACTCCGAACAATCGCTCGCCGCATGCGACGCGAGCCGACGTTCAACGAGCGCGTACTCTGGAACCTGCTGCGCAACCGCCGCCTCGACGACCTCAAGTTCCGACGCCAGGTTCCGATTGGACCCTACATCGTCGACTTCGTCTGTTTTGGCGCGCGATTGATCGTCGAGGCGGATGGGCCGTTGCATGACCCTGAGGCGGACGCCGTGCGCGACGCATGGCTGAGGCGTCAGGGGTTCGTCGTGCTCCGCTTCCCCAACAGCCAGATCAGTCAGGAGCCGGAAGCCGTGCTGGCCGATATCGTCATGGCAGCAAACCCCTCATCCGGCCCTTCGGGCCACCTTCTCCCGCAAGGGGAGAAGGACGGCTGTGTCAGCGTCCCGCGCCCTTCTCCCCTTGCGGGAGAAGGTGGCCCGCGGAGCGGGTCGGATGAGGGGCGGACCTCCGTTCAGCCGGCCATGCCGCCGAGTTCCGGCGGGACGTATTTTTCGCGCATCGTCACCAGTTCCTCGGCTGCGGTCGGGTGCACTGCGCAGGTCGAGTCCCACTGCGCCTTAGTGGCGCCCATCTTCAGCGCGATCGCCGCCATCTGGATCATCTCCGGCGCGTCGGGGCCGACGATATGGCAGCCCAGCAGCCGGTCGCTGGCCGGGTCGACGATCAGCTTCATCAGCATACGTTCCGATCCGCCGTAGAAGGTCGCCTTCATCGGTCTGAACACGGCGCGATAGATATCGACCTTGCCGTACTTGTGCCGCGCGTCCGCCTCGGTGAGCCCCACCGCGCCCACCGGCGGCTGCGAGAACACGGCGCTGGCGACCATCTCGTGATCGAACGAGGTCGGACGGCCGTAGTACTCGGTCTCGGCGAAGGCGGCGCCCTCGCGGATCGCCACCGGCGTCAGGTTGATCCGGTCGGTGACGTCGCCGACCGCCCAGATGTTGTCGACGTTGGTCTTGGAATAGGCGTCGACCACCACCGCGCCCTTGTTGTTGATCTCGACGCCGGCGGTCTCGAGCCCGAGCCCCTTGGTGTGCGGCGCGCGGCCGGTGCAGTACATCACGATGTCGGTCTCGATCTCGTGGCCGTTCGTCAGGGTGCTCTTCAGCCCCGTCGCGGTCTTCTCGATCTTGGCGTGCTCGCAGCCTGTCATGATGGAGATGCCGTGCCGCTCCATTTCCATGGTCAGATGAGCGCGCACGTCGTTGTCGAAGCCGCGCAGGATGTTGGCGCCGCGGTAGATCAGCGAGGTCTCGACGCCGAGCCCTTTGAAGATGCCGGCGAACTCGACGGCGATGTAGCCGCCGCCGACCACCAGCATCCGCTTCGGCAGCTGCGGCAGATGAAACGCCTCCTCCGAAGTGATGACGTGCTCGATCCCCGGGATGTCGCCGGGGACCGTGGGACGACCCCCGGAGGCGATCAGCACCTTCTCGGCGGACAAGGTGCGGTCGCGGTCCAGCAGGGCGACAGTATGGGCGTCGTGCAGCTCGGCGCGGGCGTGGGCGATGTCGGCGCCGGCGTTCTGCAAACCGGTGACGTAGAGGCCCGACAGCCGGGCGATCTCGATGTCCTTGGCGCGCAGGAAGGCGCCCCAGTCGAACTTGGGCTCGCCCACCGACCAGCCGAAGCCCTCGGCGGTCTTGAACGCCGACGAGAACTCGCTGGCGTAGACCATGAACTTCTTCGGCACGCAGCCGCGGATCACGCAGGTGCCGCCGACCCGGTGCTCCTCGGCGATGCCGACCTTGGCGCCGGAGATCGCCGCCAGGCGCGCCGCCCGCACGCCGCCGGATCCCGCGCCGATGACGAAGAGGTCGTAGTCGAAAGTGCGCGCCATGAGGTCCTCTGCCGATGCGAAGCTTCTAGATAGTGAAGTCGGCGAAAAAAGCCCCTCCCCCTTGAGGGGAGGGGTTGGGGGCGGGGGTCTGCCTGCCGCAAGGCGCAGGCATCGAGAGCCCCCCACCCGCTCGCTGCGCGACCACCCTCCCCTCGAGGGGGAGGGTTACAAAGTCACCGTCACCACGCCTTCGTCCGTACCGATCAGCGCGCTCTGGGCGAGGCCCAGGAACAGGCCGTGGTCGACCACGCCGGTGATGCTCTTCAGCGCCGCTTCGACGCCGGGCGGGTCGAGGATGGCGCCGCAGGGCGCGTCGTAGATCAGGTTGCCGCCGTCGGTGATGAACGGCGCGCCGTTCTTCAGCCGCAACACCGGGTTAGCAGCGACGCCGCAGTCGGCGAGGCCGCCGACGATGCGGCGCACGGTGGTGGTGTGGCCGAACGGGACCACCTCGATCGGCAGCGGGAAGCGGCCCAGCATGGCGACGCGCTTCGCGGCGTCGGCGATCACCACGACGCGGCGCGAGGCCTCCCAGACCAGCTTCTCGCGCAGCAAGGCCCCGCCGCCGCCTTTGATCAGCGCCAGGCCAGGGCCAATCTCGTCGGCGCCATCGACGGTGAGGTCGATGGTTCCGGCCTGATCGAGCTCGCCGAGGGAAAGGCCCAGCGATCTCGCAAGACCCGCCGTGCCGAGCGATGTCGGGACACAGGTGCGGTTGGTCAGTCCGGCCGCCCTCAGCCGCCGCGCCAGCGCCTCGACGAAGCAGGCGGCAGTCGAGCCGCTGCCAAGGCCAATGACGTGAATGCTCTCGTCCACGAGTTCGGCCGCAGCCTCGCCCGCCGCGCGCTTGTGTTCGTCGGGCGTCACGTCTTGCCGGCCTTCTCGGCCAGCTTGCGGGCCCGGAACGACGCCGCCCAGCCGGGTTTCTCCACCTGGTGGCCGCGGGCCAGCGCCAGGGCGTCGCCCGAGACATCCTCGGTGATCACCGAGCCGGAGCCGGTGTAGGCGCCCGCGCCCACCGTAACCGGCGCCACGAGGGCCGTGTCGGAGCCGATGAAGGCCCCCTCCCCCACGTGGGTCTCGTATTTGTCGAAGCCGTCGTAGTTGCAGAAGATGGTCCCGGCGCCGATGTTGGCGCCCGCGCCGACCGAGCCATCGCCGAGATAGGCCAGGTGGTTGGCCTTGGCGCCCTTGCCGACCACCACCTTCTTCACCTCGACGAAATTGCCGATATGGGCGTCTTCGCCGATGTCCGCGCCCGGCCGCAGCCGCGCGTAGGGGCCGACGATCGCGCCGCCGCGCACCAGCGCCCCCTCCAGATGGCTGAAGCTGCGGATCACCGCGCCGGTCTCGACGGCAACGCCGGCCGCGAACACCACGTTCGGCTCGACCAGCACCCCGGGCGCGATCTGCGTGTCCCAGGAGAGGAACACGGTCTCCGGCGCGATCAGCGTGACGCCGGCGTCCATCAGTTCGAGCCGGCGGCCGCGCTGGAACGCCGCCTCGGCCTCGGCCAGCTCCGCCTGGCTGTTGACGCCCTGGAACACCTCCTCCTTGGCGAACGCCGCCCGGACCGACTGGCCGGCCTTGGCCGCCAGGCCGACCACGTCGGTGAGATAGTATTCGCCCTTGACGTTGTCGCGGCCCACCGCGGCCAGGAGCTCGAACAACAGTGGCGCCGGAGCGGCAAGTACGCCGGAGTTGCAGGCGCTGACCGCCCGCTCCTTGGACGTGGCCTCCCGCTCCTCGACAATGCGCACCAGGCGATCGCCGTGGGTGATGATCAGCCGGCCGTAGCCGACCGGATTCGCCGCGTGGAAGCCGAGCACCGCGACGTCCGCCCCGGCGGCGCGCAGATCGAACAGCGGCGCCACCGCTTCCGGCGTCAGTAGCGCGCTGTCCGCGAGCAACACCACCAGCTCTCCGTCGAAGCCGGACAGCACGTCTTTCGCCGCCAGCACCGCGTGGCCGGTTCCGAGCGGCGGGTCCTGGGTGGCGATGGCGTCCTCGCCAAGCCGCGCGGCCACATGCGCTCTCACTTCCGGCGCACCGGGGCCGAGCACCACAACGATGCGCCCAGCGCCTAAGCGCTCCGCGACGTCGATCGCATGGTCGATCAGCGCACGGCCACCGACCTTGTGCAGCACCTTGGGGATCGGCGATTTCATGCGCGTGCCCTGGCCGGCTGCCAGGATCACCGCGGCCCGCTCGGTCATCCGCGCATCCTCCTCAGGAATCGCAGCTCGCTTGTCATCGCCCCGGCTTTAGCCGAAACGGCGCGGGCTTGGTATCGAGCGGAGCGCGGTTTGGCCCACGACAACGATTTCACTGGCGCGACCATCGCGTTCGACCTCGATGGTTGTCTGGTCGACACCGCCCCGGACCTGCTCGGCACGCTGAACATCATCCTTGCCGACCACGGCCACCCGGGCCTGCCGCTGACGGCGGCGCGCACGATCGTCGGTCAGGGCGCGCGGGCGATGCTGTCGCGCGGCTTCGAGGCGGTCGGCGAGACGCTGGACCCGGCAAAGATGGATGCGCTGTTCGACCGCTTCATCGCGCTCTACGTCGGCCGGATCGACCGGGAGAGCCGGCCTTACGCCGGCGTGCTGGAGGTGCTCGACCTATTGGCCGCCGCCGGCGCGCGCCTGGCGGTCTGCACCAACAAGCGGACGGATCTCTCCCTGCTGCTGCTGGACGCCCTGGACCTGACCCGCCGGTTCGGGGTGGTGATGGGGCCGGACAAGGCGGGCGCCGCCAAGCCGGACCCGCGCCACCTGATCGCGGCGATCGAGGCCGTGGGGGGCTCGCCAGACCGTGCGCTGATGATCGGCGATTCCCGCACCGATGTTGGCGCGGCGGTGGCGGCGGGCGTCCCGGTGGTCGCGGTCAGCTTCGGCTACAGCGACGTTCCGCCGGCCGAACTGGGCGCCGACGCGCTGATCGACAGCTTCGCCGAACTACCGCCGATCGCCCGCCGCTTGCTCGCAGCCCAGCGGGCCGCTATTAGGCCGGTCCTTCCCGACCAGGCGGACGCGTAGCTCAGCGGGAGAGCATTCGCTTCACACGCGAAGGGTCGCAGGTTCAATCCCTGCCGCGTCCACCATTCCGGTCCCAGGCTGCCGTGGCGCGCCCCACCTGGGGTCGCAGGAAACAAGCGCGCAATCTGGCGTCGCGGCTGTGGTAAACAGGCGGCGCTGTGGGTGGCTCACGCAATCTTTCGGCAACGACAGCACCGCTGCGGCCTTGGCTGTGGCGCTGCGGCGTGGCGGCGTCGGCCATCGCGGCTGGATGGCCGGCCCTGGCTGGGAATATCGTGCTGACCGGGCACGACGACGATTTCCACGCCACCCACGGTTCGGGCCTCGCCGCCAAGCAGCTGACGGCGATGGCGGCCTTCGCTCGCGCCGGCGCACCTGATCCGAAGCTGCCGGTGCTGGTGTTCGACCACGGGACGGAGCTGTTCGACGCCCTGATCCAGACCGGCGTCCCGGCGGTCCGGGTCGATCCGAACGCCGGCCCGCCGGACGCCAAGCTGTTCGATGTCTCGCGGTTCAGCGCGATCGGCGTCGCCTCTGACAAGGGGTGCGGCGGCTGCGACAATGACATGGCGAGTTCGGCGAACCTCCAGGCGGCGAAGGCGAGTTTCGCCTCGTTCGTCAACGCCGGCGGCGGCATCTTCGCCTTCTCGGGCGACGACAACCCAGGCTACTACGGTTTCCTGCCGGCCACAGTCTCGGCGCACGGCCACCCCGAGGAAAAGGGCTTCAAGCCCGCCTCGACCGCGTTGGGGGGCGCGATCCCCGCCGTCGAGAACGACGCCACCCACAACTTCTTCTGGGCGCCCGGGCAGAACGGCGAAAGCGCCCTGTTCGAGGTGGTTGAGACCTATTCGGGCCTGGATCTTTCTTCCGGCGCGGCGGTGACCGATGTTCCAGCCACGCTGGCGATCCGCGACGCGAAGGTCGGCGCGGGTGGCTTCGCGCACACGTCTGTGACGCACGTCTTGGACGCCAAGGCCGGCCGCGCCGGCTCGATGGAGGGACTGATGGAAGCAACGACCGTCGTGGTCACGTTCGGGCTGCTGGCCTTTCTGGTCGAGCGATTGACCAACGGCCTGGCCATCGTACTCGGCTACTGGCCATGGTGGCGCACCCACATGGAGCTGGCGGCCGACGCCGCTCCCCTGGCGCAGGCCTCCGTCGTGCGGAACCGGCGCGTCGCCCTCTTCACCGTCAGCGCGTTGCTGGCGGTCGCCGGGGCGTTTGCCGCCAAGCTTGACCTGCTGGCCCAGCTCGGCGCCGCCGGCACGCCGCCAATCGCCGGCTACATCGTCACCGGACTGATGGTGGCCGCCGGCGCCGATCCGATCCGCGAGGCGCTCAAGCTGCGCGGCGATCAAGCGGCGCCAAGCCCGCCGGCGCCCATCCAGGTCTCAGGCACGCTGGTGCTGCAGCGCGACGCCGCTCCAGGGCCAGACGGACCGTCCTGACCAGCCGCGGACGTTGGTCCGGATGCGCTCGCTAGGTTTCCTCCTCAACGAGCAGCCAGGTGGCTGACGACCGCCGTCACCGCACGCGCCAGACTGCCACGTCGAGGCGCTCCAGTTCGAGGACGCCAGTGCGCTCCAGGCTTCGGAACGCAAGGATCGTCAGGTCCGCGCTCGCTTCCTACTCGGCCGCGGAGGCCGCCGGTACGGCGCGGGCGGCCGTCGCCTCGCGCACCAGCGGGATCAGGTCGCGGCCGTATTCCAGCGCGTCCTCCAGCGGGTCGAACCCGCGGATCAGGAAGGTGGTGACCCCCAGGTCCCAGTAGTCGAGCATCGCCTCGCAGACCTGCTGCGGCGTGCCGACCAGCGAGGTCGAGTTGCCCTGGGCGCCCGTCAAGGCGGCGAGCTCGGTCCACAGCCGCTTGTCGACCACCGGCCCTTTCGCCGCCTCGGCCAGCAGCCGCTGCGAGCCAGCGTTCTGCGGAGTGTGCGGCCGCGGTCCCTGTGCGCCCGGACCCGCCGAGGTCGGGGCGACGGGCGCGCCGGCGCCGCGCAGCGCCTTGGCCTGCTCCAGGATGCGGTGGGCGCGCGCCCAGGCCTCGTCTTCCGTTCGACCCAGGATCGGCCGCAGGGAGAGGCTGAAGCGGATCTGATCGGCGCGGCCGTGGCGGGCGGCGGCGGCGCGCACGCGGGCGATGGTGTCGGCGACCGCGGCCAGGCTCTCGCCCCAGAGCGCATAGACGTCGGCGTGCTTGCCGGCGACTTCGATGGCCTCGTCCGACGACCCGCCGAAATAGACCGGAATGTGCGGCTGCTGCCGGCAGCGAACCGCCGCGACCGACCCGCGCGTGCGATAGTAGGGGCCGTCGTGGTCGAACGCGCGCGGGCTGGTCCAGGCCTTCTTGACCACGTCGAGGTAGTCGTCGGTGCGCGCATAGCGCTCGGCCTTCTCGAGGAAGTCGCCGTCGCGGGCCTGGTCGGCGTCGGAGCCGCCGGTGATCACGTGCACGGCCAGGCGCCCGTCGCAGAACTGGTCGAGCGAGGCGAGCTGACGGGCGGCGAGCGTCGGGGCGACGAAGCCGGGGCGGTGCGCCAGCAGCAACCCGAGGCGCTCGGTCGAGTGGGCGGCGAAGGCGGCGACCTGGAAGCCGTCGGCGGCCACGCTGAAGTAGCCGATCAGCACGCGGTCGAAGCCGGCGTATTCGTGGCCACGGGCGGTGGCGGCGACAAAGGCCTTGTCGACCACTCCGGGGCCGGCCGGCGCGGCCCGGATCTCCGAGGCGTTGGAGGTGCCGATCATGCCGATGAACTCGACCGGGCGCTGGGGCATCGCGGGCTTCCTCGTGCGAGGCGTCCACGCTACCCCAATCGGCGGCCGCGTCGACCTCTCGCTAGGTTTCCTCTTCGACGAGCAGACCGGGGCGGCCGCCGCGGAACTTGATCACCAGCAGCATGACGACGCCGACGCCGAGCCAGACCAGGCCGGCGATCTTGGCGTTGGCCTGGGTGTTGAGCAGCACGTAGCCGACGATGGCGAAGCCGATCACCGGCGAGATCAGGTGGCTGAACCATTGGCCGCTCTTCTGGCGGGCGATGAACCAGACCACCACCGAGACATGCAGCGCCAGGAAGCCGGTCAGGGCGCCGAAGTTGACCATCGAGGTCAGCAGTTCGAGCTGGTCGACCAGGAAGATCCCCAGCACCAAGGTGATCGCGGCGACGAGCAGGATCGCCCGTTCCGGGGTTTTGCGCTTGGCGCCGACGTGGGCGAGCGCCTTCGGCAGCATGCCGTCGCGGGCCATGCTGTAGATGAGGCGCGCCGTCGCCGCCTGGGCCGTGAGCGCGGCCGCCAGGCCCGAGAACAGCACGCCGAGGATCGACACCGACCAGCGCAGCGGCTCGCCACCGACGGTCTTGGCGATGATGAAGAAGGCGGTGGCGGCCTCATCGCCCGGGGCGAAGGAATTGCGGTTCAGTACGAACAGCGAGGCCAGGTAGGTCTGGGCGACGAACAGGCCCGCCGCCACCAGCAGCGAGAGCATGGTGGCGATGCCCACCGCGCGGGCGCCGCCTTTGGCCTCCTCGGTCAGGGTCGAGATGGCGTCGAAGCCGAGGAAGCTCAGCACCGCCAGCGACAGCGCCCCGAAGATCAGCGACGGCGTCACCTTGTGGGCGTCGAACAGCGGCGACAGCGACAGGTGCGCGCCGCCGACGCCGTGCGCCAGGCCGACGAGGCAGAGCGCCATGAACACGCCCAGCAGCAGCAGCTGAAGCACGAGCAGCGCGATGCTGAGCTTGGCCGTGCTCTCGATGCCGATAATGTTGACGGTGGTGTTGAGCGCGAGGAAGGCGGCCACCAGCAGGGGCTTGGGCAGCACCGGCATGACCGCGTGGATCGCCACAGCGCAGATCACGTAGACCAGGGTCGGCAGCAGCAGGTAGTCGAGCAGCAGCGCCCAGCCCGCCAGGAACCCGGCGCTCTCGCCGATGCCTTTGCCGGCATAGGCGTAAACCGACCCCGCCACCGGGAACGCGGCGGACATCACCATGTAGCTGCGGGCGGTGAACACCATCGCCACGAACCCGACCACATAGACCAGCGGCACCATGCCGTGGCTGGCGTTGAAGACGAACCCGAACGAGCTCCAGGGCGCGATCGGAGCGATGAAGACGAGGCCGTAGACCAAGAGGTCGAACGGCGAGAGCGTGCGCTTCAGCTCCTGTTGATAGCCGAACGACTCGACTCCGGCGGACGCGACGCCAGCGCTCTCAAGGGCCAAGCGAGTCTCCAACTCTTGCGTTGCCGTCTCAGGCCAACAATGGGGCCAGGCGGGTGTTCGGCGCCAGCTCGGAACCCGCCGCCACCAGCGCCTTGAACGCCCCGTCGGCCGCTTCCAGCGTCTGTGCGACGTCGTCCATGGTCAGGGCGTTCGAGATGAACATGTTGTGGAACGGATGCATGTAGACGCCGCGCGAGACCATCTCGGAGCACCAGCGGTAGCCTTTGCGAAGGTCGGGGTCGTCGTCGAACAGGACCATCGGCATGGTCACCGGACCGGTCTGACGCAGTCCTACGCCGTGGCGATCCGCCACCGTAGACATCCCATCGCGCAAGACGCGTCCGAGCGACCGGATATGTTCAAGATAGGGCGTGTTCACGATCCGGTCGAGCGTCACCAGCGCCGCCGCCATCGGGCCCGATTGGAACCAGAACGAGCCGGTGTAGCGGACTTCCGCCGCGGCCTTGCGCGCCTTCTCGGATCCCAGCAGCGCGGAGATCGGATGCCCGTTGGCGATGCACTTGCCCCAGGCGGACAGATCCGGCTCGACGCCGACCGTCGCCCAGCTGCAGTCGCGGGCGAGCTTGAAACCCGCTCGCACGTCGTCGACGACCAGCAGCGCGCCGGTCTTGTCGCAAATCTCGCGAGCGCGGCGCGCATAAGCCGCATTCGGCTCGACCTGGTCGATGAGGATGTCGTGCTTGAACGGGGTGGCGAAGATGGCGGCGAGATCATCCCCCGCCTCGGCCACCGCGCGCTCGAGCGAGTCGACATCGTTGTAGACGCACGAAATCCGACCCGCGCGCTCTCCCGCCGTGGTGCCCGGCGAGGCGGAGCTCCATGCCGACATGCCGTGATAGGCGCCTTCGGCAATGATGATCTTGTCGCGCTTGGTATGGGCTCGCGCAATCATCGCCCCGAGCGTCGTCGCGTCGGTGCCGTTCTTGACGAAGATCGCCCAGTCGGCGTGGCTGACGATGCCGGTGAACCGTTCGGCCAACTCGACCATCACCGGGGAAACACCGGTCAGCGTGTCCGTCTTGAGCATTTGCTCAATAAACGCGCCGTTGATCTCCTCGTCGCCATAGCCAAACAGGTTGAGGCCATACGCGCACATGTAGTCGATATAGACTTTGCCGTCCACGTCGGTCATCCGCACGCCTTTTGCAGACGTGAAGAACTGCGGATAGTTCTCCGGTAGCAGCCGCGTCGACAAGTGTCCGTAGATTCCGCGTGGAAATACTCTCTGGGCGCGCTGCTTCAGTGCGTCTTCGCGGCTCATACCAACACCTCGGTAACTGTACGGCAGTCTGCCAATGTCGCCCCCAAGTTCAGCGGTGATGAGTCAGAGCGACGGCTGAAGACTCGATTGTTATCGGGTTAGGACCCGGGCGGATGGCCGTCAAGCTCACGCGCCGCTCTGCGGGCTCGGCGGCGCCCGCAGCGGAATGACGGCCGGCAGGAACGTCTCGCAGTACGCAATCCCGGCCAATTCAGACTCTCTGGCGAAGTCGGGAGTTATCCAGCCGTGACGCGCATACGACGTCATCCATATGCCATCATAGATCCCGATGAGCGCGGCAAACTTGGTGTCGGCGTTGTAAAGGTAAGGCATCTCGAACACTTTATTCATGCGGTCGTAAGTCGACGCGGATGCCGCTTCCACGTTCTTGACGTCCAAGATCCTGACATCCCGTATAACATTGGCTCCGAAAAACAATTTCGACATCACCTTGTTACGATTGTAGTACTCAATCGCTCGATGAATCTCGAGTGTGATGTAATCCTGCCATCGCTGCAGCTGACTGGCGTGCACAGGTCTGATTAGGTGATCTCTCAAACCAGTGAGGTAGCGCTCGGCCAGCGCGACGAACGCAGCCTCCTTGGTCGGAAACAGGTGGTAGACCGACGCCGGCGGAACCTTCGCGCCGCCGGCGATGTCGTAGAGACCGACCTCGGTCGTCTCCCTGTCGCCGAGCAACGCGTCGGCCGCGTCGAGCAGCATCTCGAACCTCAGGCGACTGCGCTGTTGCGACGGCCGTCGGGGCTCGGCCGTCACCGCCGCCGCGTGCGCCGGCGCCGCTTTTCTCATCTCGCCCTCGCCAGGTTCGAGCAACGCCCCCAGAAGACGCATCGGTGCGCGCGGCCACCTGCTGGGAGAGCCCGTCGCCGCGCTCAATAGTGATACGACAGTTCCACCCCAAACATGCGCGGCGGTCCTTCAACCGGTTCCAGGAACCCGAACGGACTAGAGATGTCGCTGGATGTCAGGCTGTACTTCTCGTTGGCGACGTTGCGCACGAACACGCCCGCGACCCAGTGTTGGCTGCTCTCATAGTCGATGTTGAGGTTGTGCAGCCAATAGGCATTCTGCTGAATAAATTTGTCGTTCGTCGCGTCAAACCAGTAATGGCTGCGGTAGTTCGAATTCCAACGGAAATTGATGTCGTCGCCGTTCGCCAGCGCCCAGCGATAGTTGACGATCGCCGTGAAGGTGAACTTTGGCGCGTTCGCCAGCTCGTTGCCCGTCAGGTTGAAACCGCCCGGGAACATGCCGTTGTCCATGCGTGTCCGCAAAACCGCAGGCTCGAGGTCGATGGTCAGACCCTCGAATGGAACCGCGGTGATCTGGAACTCGGCGCCCTCGGTATGCGAGGCCGGGGCATTCCCGAGAACTTGCGCCGAGATCGGAACGACCTGACCGTTCGCCAGCGTCAGCGTCGTCAGCACCTGGGCGAAGACCTGTTCGTTCCGATAGGCATTGTAGAATACGGCGGCGTCCAGAACGAGACGGTGATCGAACAGGGTCGCCTTTTCGCCCACCTCGTAGGCCGTGACCTCTTCTGGCTTAACCGGCTTCAACTGGAAATCCACGGTGGCCTGGTCGCTGCCGAGGAAGCTTCCGTTGAAATCGCCGCTTTTGAACCCCGTCGCGATGCTTCCGTAGAGCTGCGTCTGATCGGTGACGTGATAGCTCAGGGCGATTCGGTACGTGAAGTTCGACGCTGACTGGCTGTTGTTGGGGTCACCGGCATTAGGGAAGGTGAGGAAGTTCGAGGGCGGGGCGTAGTTGCCGTCGCCACCCATCTGGAACTGAGTCGACTGCGCATAGATGAAGCTCTTGCGCTCCCAGGTATATCGCCCGCCCAGCGTCAGTGTGAACCGCCTCCACGTATAGTCGCCCTGGGCGAATACGGCCGCGGTGTCCGTGGTCTGCGAGCTCTTGTCATCGACGATCTGCGCAATGCCGTCGAAGGCCCCCGGTCCGGGCGGAATGCCGAACCCGCCGCCCAGGTCGCCGTCGAAGAAGAGCGAGAGCGGCTGATCCTGCTTAAGGTTTTCGTGGAGGTAGTAGACCCCCGCGACCCAGTTGAAGTTCGTCTCGCTCTGCGCCGCCCTGAACTCCTGCGTATAGGTGTTCGAGTTAACCCCGTAGGTCGCGCGGATCAGGTTGAGCGGGTCGCCGTCGGTATCCTCGGGATGGAACTTCTTGTCGTACTGCCATGAGGTGATCGACGTCAGGGTGATCGGTCCGGCTTTGTAATCGGCCCGGAGCTGGGTGATCGCCGCCAGGTTGGTCAGGTTCTTGGTCTCGGCGTAGGCGCCCTGCCAGAAGGGTGGCGTGCCATAGCCAAACAGGTCCACGCAACCGCCGGCGAACGCCTGGGCCGGGGTGCACAACGTGGGCGCGGGGGTGTTCTGCGTGCCCGGCACGAACACGCCGATGTGGCCGTAGGGTTCCGGGTGATTGTTCAAATATCCAACCGTCGAGTTCAAGTACAACTTCAGTCTGTCGTTCGGCTCATACTGTAGTTGCAGCCTGACGGCTTCGTTCTGGACGTTGTCGTATGCCTGACCGGTCAGGAAGTTGTGGTTGTAGCCGTCCGAGTGGTTCACCACCGCCGCGATGCGCGCGTCGAAACCTGGTGCGATCGGGCCGCCGACCGCTCCCTCCAGCTGCAGCGTATTGTAGTTGCCGTACTCCCCGTGCACGTCGACCGTGAAGTAATCGGTCGGCCGGTTCGAAGTGAACAGGAGCGCGCCGCCGCTGGTGTTGCGGCCATAGAGCGTTCCCTGCGGTCCCTTCAGCACCTGCACCTGCGAAATGTCGAACATGGAGAAGTTCTGCACGCCCGGGGCGCTAAGGTAGACGTCATCGACATAGACGCCGTTCGGCCCGGCATTATTGGTGTCGAAGTCGTTCAATCCGATGCCGCGGATCGTGATCAGCGGCTGGTTGCCCGCGCCGATCGGACTGATGATGGTGACGTTCGGGGTTATCTGCCCCAGATCCTGCGTGCTCTTGATGCCCGCGGCGAGCAGTTGTTTGCTCGAGACGGCCTGCACGGATTCCGGCACGTCCTGAATATTCTGACTGCGCCGCTGCGCCGTCACCACCACCTCGCCAACACTCGTGGTCGGCCCCGCCGCGGTTGTGTCGGCGGCGGCCGTGTCGGCATGGGCGGCCTGCGCGGCTGCAAGCAGCGCCGCAGATCCAGCCGTGGCGAGTAGAACGGATCGCGCTGCACGGCGTGTCACTTCAATCATCTTCAAATCCCCCGTTTCGCCGCCTTAGATGCCTTGGCGGATTTCAGCAGCAAGCTTTCCCGAACTAAGACAGAAGAGTGAAGGGTCGCCGGCTTCGGATGACAAGCGAGAAATCATCCTGCGCGGCGACTGATTTCGATATGTATCGTGTTTGCCACTGCGCCGGCGCCCACCGGGCGCGGACTCGCCAGATATCTCAGCGCCGGGAGTCGTCATCGGGTGCGCAGAGCAAGCATGTCGGTCACCCCGTCCCGCCGTCGGGGCGAACGATAGTCTTGACTACGCCATGCGCAAGCATATTCCGCCCTCGGACGACGCGGCCGGGGCCGCTAGCCGGTCCGGAGGCTGGTCAGCCGAAAATCGCCTGCAGTTTCGGCACCGGCTCGAGCGAGGCGCGCTGCGCCTTCAGCGCTTGGAACGCCCCCTCGGCCGCATCGAGAGCGGCGTCGATGTCCTGCTCGGTCATCGCCGCGCAGAGGAACATGTTGTGCCACGGGTGCACGTAGACGCCACGCTTCAGCATCTCGCTCGACCAGCAGAAGCCCATGCGCATGTCCGGGTCTTCGTTGAACAGGAACAGCGGCATCTGCGCCGGCCCGGTCTGGCGCAGGCTGAACCCCTGTGCGGCCGCCCGCTGGTCCAGGCCGGCGCGCAGGCGGATGCCAAGACCCTCGATCTTTTCCAGATAGTCGGTCCCGTTGACCAGCTCGAGGGTGGCCAGGCCGGCCGCCATCGGCGCGCCCGCATACCAGAACGAGCCGGTGACGAAGATCTTCGCCGCCGCGGCGCGCGCCTTGTCGGATCCCATCAGCGCCGAGATCGGGTGCCCGTTGGCGATGCACTTGCCCCAGGACGACAGGTCCGGCTGCACGCCGACCACCGACCAGGAGCAGTCGCGGGCGATGCGCAGGCCGCCGCGCACATCGTCGACGACCAGCAGGGCGCCCGTCTCGTCGCAGAGCTCGCGGGCCCGGCGGGCGTAGGCCGGATTCGGCGGGACCTGGTCGATGAAGGCGTCGTGCTTGATCGGCGCGGCGAAGATCGCCGCCAGATCGCCGCCCGCTTCCCGCACGGCGGCCTCGAGGCTTTCGACATCGTTGTAATCGCAGAAGATCTGGTTTGCGCGGTCCTCGGGCGTGGTGCCGGTCGGGCGCGGCGTGCACCAGGGTGCGGCGCCGTGGTAAGCGCCTTTGGCCCGGATGATGATCTTGCGCTTGGTGTGCGCCCGTGCGGTCACCAGCGCCATCGAGGTGGCGTCGGTGCCGTTCTTGCAGAACATGGCCCAGTCGGCGTGGGCGACGAGCGCGACCATCCGCTCGGCGAATTCGACCATCGCCTCACCCGGGCCGGTCAGCGGATCGCCGCGTCGCATCTGGGCGATCGCCGCGTTGTCGATGGTCTCGTTGGCGTAGCCGAACAGGTTCGGCCCATAGGCGCACATCAGGTCGAGGTAGCGGTTGCCGTCGACGTCCCAGGTGTAGGCGCCCTCGCCGCGGGCGAAGAACTGCGGATAGTCGTCCGGCAGCATGGCGGTTGACTGGTGGCCGTACATGCCGCCTGGAATGACCGCCTGGGCGCGTTCGCGCAGCGCCTTGTCCCGGGTGTTGGAGATCGTCATGGTCGGCTCCACAGCTTGACTTGGGTGGTTCGACGCTTGTCCCTGCTTCACCGATGCTCGCGCGCCGCGGTATCAACAAGCGGGACCCCAGGTCCCGATTCTCCAACCCGTGAGATTTGGCGTCAACGCGTCGGTGAGTTACAGTAGCCAACACTACTGCGAGATCGGAGCAAGTCAATTGCGGCGGCCCGCGCGCGCATCAGAAAATGCGGCGCTTTCCCACGAAAGGCGACCCTGACCAGATGGCGAAAATGCAGTCCGCCAAGGCGCAGGCCATGCCGCTCGACACCAAGCTTGCGCCGACGCGGGCAGGCGGCGTTTCCACGTTCGAAGCGCTGCTGGCGACCGCTGGCGATTTGCTCGGGGAGGTCGGCTTCGAGAGCCTTTCGACCAACCTGATTTGCAGCCGGGCCGGCATGACGCCGCCGGCGCTCTATCGCTACTTCCCGAACAAGTATGCGGTGCTGAAGGAGCTCGGGCGCCGGCTGATGAAGGCCCAGGACGATGCGGTGTTCGCCTGGATCGATGCGGGCGGCCTGACGACCCGCACGCAGGAGGAGGCGGTCGAAAGCTACAAGCAAATTCAGACGCAGGTGATCGACATAAGCCGCGCGCACCCAGGGGGAATCTGGATCATGCGGGCGCTGCGCGCCGCGCCCATCCTGCACGCGGTGCAGACCGAATCCCGCGACGACGTCGCCCAGCACCTGGCCGACGCCGCGCGCGATCAATACCCCAGCCTGACCGACGAACAGCTGCTGGCCGCGACGCGGGTCTCTACGCAGATGATGTACGGCGCGATCGAGATGGCGCTGGAGTCGCCGGAGCTGGAACAGCAGATCACCAGCGAGGCCTGCTGGATGGTCAGCGCCTACTACGCCCAACTGGAACAGCGCTACGCCCGCGGCGGGCGTCCGACAGAATCTTCCGGCCGCTGACCAAACGGCGGCGTCCCGCCTGACCGCGACGTCGCGCCACTCTCAGGCGCGGCCGGAGCGAGA
>DATNIH010000111.1:0-7811 GCA_035604515.1 Caulobacteraceae bacterium
TAGGCCCTCCTCTGGCCCAGACTTCGCAGCCATCGCGCCTCAGTCACGTTCGTCGCGGATATCGGGGGCGGGCGTCGTACACCCCAAGGCCTGAAGTGCGCTACCTGCCTTGACCCCGCGCGCCGCTTGAACGATCCATCAAGTCGATGGACACGCGCAGCCGGATCATCGTCGCGGCGACGGAGCTCTTCTGGGAGAAGGGCTTCAACTCGACCTCGGTCGCCGACATCCTGTCGCGCAGCCAGGTCAATTCCGGCAGCCTCTACCACTTCTTTCCGGGCAAGCAGGACGTGCTGATCGGCGTGCTGGAGGCCTATCGCGACGGCATCGGCGAGATGCTGCTGGCGCCGGCCTGGGACGGCGTCGCCGACCCGATCGACAAGATCTTCGCGCTGCTGGACCGTTACCGCCGCCGCATCGTCGAGACCGATTGCGCCTACGGCTGCCCGATCGGCAGCCTGGCGCTGGAGCTGCACGAACCGGATCCCGCCGTCCGCGCTCTGCTCGCCGCCAACTTCGCCAACTGGACCGCGGCGATCGAGGCGCGGCTGGCCGAGGCGGCGGAACGTTTGCCGCCGAACCTGGATCGCAAGGCGCTGGCGGAGTTCGTGCTGACGGCGATGGAAGGGGCGGTGATGCAGGCGCGCACACACCGCGACGTCGCCTATTTCGACCGCATGGTGACGACACTGCAGGCGCACTTCGAGCTGTTGGTGGAGCAGGCGGCCCGCAGGCTGGCGCCGGCCTGACGGCTTGCCCCATCGCGGCTTCTCGTCCAGATAGCGCCGCCTGACTCAAAGGTGAGACGATGAGCGGCGAGGCCGCGGTGGCGGCGTCGCGCCCGGCGTCGTCGACGCATCCCATCAGGACCGACCTGGCCCGGCTGGCCAAGCTCGCCGGGCCGGTGGTGGTCTCGCGCCTCGGCGTGATGACCATGGGCCTCACCGACACCATCGTCGTCGGCCGCTATTCCGCCGAGCAGCTGGGCTTCCTGGCGCTCGGCTGGGCCGGGGCCAGCACGGTGCTGGGCGCCGCGATGGGGCTGCTCTCCGGCGTGCAGGTGATGACGTCGCGGGCGATCGGTGAGGGGCGGCCCGACCTGACCGGCCCGGCGCTGCGGCGCGGTCTGGTCTACGGCCTGTGGGTCGGCGTCGCTGCGGCGGCCGTGCTCTGCCTTGTGGGTCCGCGGTTGCTGGCGGCGCTCGGCATGAAGGGCGGCCTGGCCGCCGGCGCCAGCGGCCCGCTGGTGATCCTGGCGCTCTCGATGCCCGCCTTCGCTGTCTCGTCTGCCGCCGCCTCCTGGCTCGAGGGGCTGGGACGCATGACGCCGCCGATGGTGCTGATGTGGATCGCCAACCTGCTGAACTTGGGCATCGACCTGGTGCTGGTCCCGGGCGGCTTCGGTCTGCACGCGATGGGGGCGAACGGCGCCGCCATCGCCACGGCGAGCGGGCGCACGTTCCTCAGCTTCGCGACGCTCGCGTACATCGCCCTGATGCCGGATGCTCGCGCCCTGGGCGTTTTCCGCAAGCCCGAGCGCTCGCGCCCTGTCGAGATCGAGCAGCGCCGGATCGGCTACGGCGCGGCGGCGTCCAGTTTCTTCGAGATCACCGCATTCGCGGCGATGAACGTGATCGCCGGCTGGATCGGGCCGCTGGTGGTCGCGGCCTGGGCGGTGACGCTGAACGTGCTGGCGCTGGTGTTCATGGTCCCGCTCGGCCTTTCGACCGCGACCGGCGTGATGGTCGGGCGGGCTTACGGCGCGAGCGACGCCAAGGGCCTGCGGCGCGCCGCGGCCATCGGTTTCGCAGTGACGGCCGCTTTCGGCGTCGTCATCGGCCTCGCCATCTGGCCGTTCGCTGGCGCGATCATCCCGCTCTACACTTCCGATCCGGCCGCCATCGCTCTTGGCGTCGGCGCGCTGGCGCTCTCGACCATCTTCTACCTCCCTGACGGGATGCAGGTGGTGGTCGCGCAGGCGCTCCGATCCCGCGGCGACGTGCTGGTCCCCAGCTGCACGCACCTGGCGAGCTACGTCGCCGTGATGCTGCCGCTGGCCTATGTGCTGGCGATCCCACTCGGCTGGGGCATCGGCGGCATCGTCTGGGCCGCGATCATCGCCGCCTACATCTCCGCCGGCCTGCTGCTCGGCCGCTTCTGGATGCTGGCGCGGCGCGACTAGGCTGGCGCGCCGCCGGCCAGCCATGTCACGGTGGCGCAGCGTGGGTCGTCCAGGCAAAGGGGCGGCGTCGACGCCTCAAAGGAGTGGCCCATGCCCTCGATAACCGGCGGTGACGTTCCGGGCGGCAGCCAGCTCTGGCCCTGGCTGCAGACGGCGACGTTCCACGACACCTTCGAGGCCGACCTGAGCGAGCCGGGTCTTTCTCCGATCGAGATCTTCCAGCGCGCCTCGCGCGCCACGCCCCGCTGGGCGGCCCGGCTGATGGCGATCCGCAACCGCGCTGTGAGGTTGGTCGGCCTGAAGGACGTGGGCGCCCTCGCCGAGCGCGTCGAGCGGCCCGCCGCCGCCTATCAGATCGGCGACCGCCTCGGCATCTTCACCCTGATGGCCAGCACCGACGACGAGATCGTGCTCGGCATCGACGACCGTCACCTCGACGTGCGCGTCTCGGTGCTGAAGTTCGTCCGTGGTGGGGCGGCGCGCTACGCGCTCTCGACGGCGGTCAGGACCCACAACCTGCTCGGCCGGCTCTACATGATCCCGGTCGGGCGCATCCACCCAATCATCGTCAGGGCCTTGATGCGCGGTGCGGGGGCCTGAACCTCAGGCCCCCAGCACCCAGCCTTCCTCGCGCTCCGCGTCGACCGCGACGTCCGCCGCGGTGTCTTTCGCCGGCCCGAACGCCGCGCCCAGCTTGCCGGCCTCGTCGAGGCGGAAGAAGTGATCGGCGGTGAGGCGCACCTGGGTGGCGTCCTTCACCTCGCCGGGCAGCGCCTGGCCCTTGAACATCGACGGGTAGACCTCGGCCGCGACCACGTCGACGCCGGCCAGGTCGGCCTCGGTCAGCGCCTTCCAGCCGGTCTCGAACGGCCAGACCCGCATTGCCTCGCCCCTGGCCAGCTTCAGCCGCCGCACCATCGGGATGCCGAGGATCGCCTGACCGCCGACGGAGCCCTGGTAGTAAAGCTTCCACACCGGGCTCGAGCCCTTCGCCGCCAGCTCGGCGTGGCGGAACTCGGGAATGTCGCCGGCGGCGTGGGCGCGCTGCTTCTTCGGCTGCAGCGTAGTCAGCGCGTCCTTCGGCGGCACGCCCCAGAACGGGAACGGTCCGCCCGTGAGCCGGCGGTTGATCTCCGAGCCGACGCCGAAGCGGTTGTTGGTGTTGTCGGTCTTGTCCTTGACCATGCGGTCGAGTTGGTTCCAGACCGCGAGCCACGGCGGCGTCTCGGCCGGCAGCTTCAGGCCGGCGGCGAGGCCGCGTGGAAAGCCGAGGTTGAAGTCGAACCCGATCAGGGTCCGCTCGCTGCGCTTGGCCCGGTCGTCGAGGATGCCGGCGATCAGCTTCTCGGCCTCGGCGCGCGTCGCCGGATTGTGCGACTCGAACGCCATGCGAAAGCGCACGTCGCGCTTCAGCACGCCGACCCAGATCGAATCCGCGCCTGTTGTCGGCTTCGAGGCCGCGCTCCAATCGACGATGACATAGGCGTTGAACAGGCGGGCCAAAGGTGCGCTCCGGTAAGGCTCGCCTTCTAGCGCCAACGCCGGGAGGGCGTCGACCGCGAACGGGTGGAAACTGCCGCGACGCTAGCCGAGCCTGACCAGCATCTTACCGAGGTTCTCGCCCTTGAAGAGACCAAGGAACGCGGCCGGCGCGTTCTCGATGCCTTCGCGGACCGTCTCGTGGCTCTTGAACTTGCCGGCCGCGACCCAGCCGGAAAGCTCCTTCACGTAGTCGGCCTGCATGTCGCCGTGGTTGGAGACGATGAAGCCGCGCAGCGTCAGGCTCTTGCCAACCGCCATCACCAGCCCTCGCACGCCTTCGCCAAGATCGGTGTTGTTGTATTGCGAGATCATGCCGCAAAGCGCGAAGCGGGCGAACGGCTTGGCGGCCATCAGCGCCGCTTCCATGTGTGCCCCGCCGACGTTTTCGAAGTAGACGTCGAAGCCGTCAGGCGACGCGCGCAGCAGCGCGCCCGTGAGGTCGCGCTCGGCCTTGTAGTCGATGGCGTGGTCGACGCCGATCTCCTTCAGGAACGCCGTCTTCTCCGGTCCGCCGGCCGAGCCGATCACGGTGTGGCCCTTCAGCTTGGCGATCTGGCAGGCGACCGAGCCCACCGCGCCCGCCGCGCCGGAGACGAACACCACGTCCTCGCCCTTCATCTCGGCGATCCGCACGAGGCCGACGTAGGCGGTCAGGCCCGGCATGCCCGCATACCCAAGGAACGCCTGCGGCGGCAGGCCGTGGGTATCCAGCTTCTGCACCACCTGCGCCGGGGCGTTGAACGCCTCGCGCCAGCCGAAGAAGCTTTGCACCAGCTGGCCTTCCTGCAGCGACGGATCGTTGGACTTGGCCACCACGCCGACGGCGCCGCCCTGCATCGCTTCGCCCAGTTGGAACGGCGGGGTGTAGCTCTTCACGTCGTTCATCCGGCCGCGCATGTAGGGGTCGACCGTCATCCAGGTATTGCTCACCTGGACCTGGCCAGGGCCCGGATCAGGCAGGTCGACCACCGCCAGCTCGAAGTTGTCGGCGCTCGGCATGCCAGACGGCCGGCTCTTCAAGCGGATCTCGCGGGACTTGGTCATGGCGGTTTCCTCGTTGCCTGCCGCATCAAAGCTCCGGTTCCGCGGCGTTTGGCAAGCCGGTACCGATCCGGAGGGAGGAACGGCGCTTCGAGGAAACAAACCGCAACACTCCTTCGCTGGCGGCGCAGCCCTGCGGGTGCTAGGCGGCCGCAAAGCTGAGTGAAAGAACGAGATGGGTCAGGTCCTGCGCGCCGGGGTGATCGGCGCGGGCGTTTTCGGCGGCTATCACGCGGGCAAGTACGCCGCCCTGCCGGGCGTGACCCTGGCGGGAGTCTACGATCACCATGCCGTCCACGCCGAGGCGCTGGCGGCCAAGCACGGCGGCCAGGTGTTCGCGACCGAGGCCGAGCTGATCGCCGCGGTCGACATCGTCTCGATCGCCACGCCCGCCATCCACCACGCCGAGCCGGCGATCGCCGCGCTGGAGGCGGGCCGAGCGGTCTATGTCGAAAAGCCGGTCGCGACGTCGCAGGAGAATGCGGCGCGCATCGTGGATCTGGCGCGCAGCAAGCACCTCGTCGCCGCCTGCGGCTTCCTCGAGCGCGCCGGCCTTGCGGCGATGGGACTGTTCGACATCCCCGAGCGGCCGATCCTGCTGGAGGCGGTCCGCGTCGGGCCGCCCAGCCTGCGCAACCTCGACGTCTCGGTGGTGCTCGACCTGATGATCCACGATCTCGACCTGGCGCTGGCGCTCAGCCCGGACGAACCGATGGCGATCGAAGCGGACGGCGCCTGCGTCGCCAACCGCACGCTCGACCGGGTCGACGCGGAGGCGCAGTTCGAGGACGGCTTCGTCGCCCGCTTCCGCGCCTCACGCATCGCCGAGGGCCGCGAGCGCACCATGCGGATCGTCTATCCGTCAGGCGAGGTGCGGGTGGATTTCCTCACCCGCGCCTTCACCAACACCACCCCGTTCCCGCTCGCCGCCGATTTCGCCGACTCCGCCGCCGGACGCGATGGTCTCGGCGCCAGCATCGGCGCCTTCGTGGCCGCGGTGCGGGGCGAGGCGGCGGCCCCGCTGGCCAGCGTCCGCGACGGTGAGCGCGCCCTGCATCTGGCGCTGGCGGTGGAAGCGGCTATGGTCCAGCAGGGCCTCGTTTGAACCCCGTTGCAGGAGCCGCCGATGTCCAGCGCCTATGATTTCTCCTTCACCAGCATCGACGGCCAGCCGCTGCCGCTGTCCACCTTTAAGGGCAAGCCGGTGCTGGTGGTGAACGTCGCCTCCAAGTGCGGGCTGACGCCGCAGTACGAGGGGATGGAGGCGCTCTATCGCGACTACCGCGACAAGGGGCTGGTGGTGCTGGGCGTGCCCTGCAACCAGTTCGCCGGCCAGGAGCCGGGGACGGAGGGTGAGATCAAGGACTTCTGCGCCACCACTTTCGGCGTCGACTTCCCGATGACCGCCAAGGTCGACGTCAAGGACGACGCGCGCCACCCGTTCTACGCCTGGGCCGAGGACAAGCTCGGGACGCCCGCCGTGCCGGTGTGGAACTTCCACAAGATCCTGATCGGCCCCGACGGCGAAGCCATCGCCGCCTTCGGCCCAAGGACCCCGCCGCAAGACCCGACCATCGTCGAGGCGGTCGAGCAGGCGCTGTAAGCGCGGCGCGTCGGCCACCGAAAACGAAAACGCCGCCGACCGGTAGGTCAGCGGCGCTTACGCTCTGGACGCGGTGTTAGGTCAGGCTACCGTGGCCGTCATATCGTGGCGACGACGCGACGTCCGCAGGCCAGCGCCCGCCAGGGCGACGCCCGTCAGCATCAACGCCCAGGACGCCGGCTCGGGAACTGCGGGGTTGTACCCAATCGCCGCCAGCGCATCGAACGAAGGCGTCCCAGGCATCACGTCGGCCGAATGATTGTTGCAGCTGAACGCGTCTTGCACATCGCCCGTGCCGCCAAATCCCGTGCCGCCAGGGCAGAGCGCCGCGAGGTTGAGTCCCCAGTCTCCAGCATCGCTCACTTGGAGCGGGAACACCTGGTTGAATGTGTCGATTGACGTGACGCCGCCGTCGACTGAGAAGTAGGGCGAAGGCTGGCCGGTACAAGTGGGCGGGCCGCAACCCGTGACGAAGACATGCGTTGGATCGAAGCTTGGCGTCCCCGGCGCCGCATACCGATAAAGATCCAACGGTCCATAAATATCCGGGCTGGGGTTGTTAAGCGTCGATCCGGCGCCGCCGATGCCCAGGGCTTCATCGGTCTCGTGTTCCATCGTCGTCTCTGCGTCGTAGAAGACGCCTGTCGAAACGTCCGGGATTGGGCGGGTATACGACAGCGGTTGGTTGATGTTCAGGAAGACCACAGCGTCAGCAACTCCATCAGATCCGACGTAGTTGCCGCTGGCGTCGAATTCGGGTGTCTGGTCGCCCCCGAGGCCAGCAGCTAGTCCAAGGTTGCGCGCAGCCGTGGTGTTCAGAGCGATGAGCGCGTTCGGGTCGGTAAATCCGTTACCGTATTTCAGGTTGGCGACGGCCGTGGTGAGTATTGTGTTGCTCGGATGAGCCGACGCGTCTGCAGTCAGGGCCGCAACGTAGTCGCTGTAGGTGTAGAGGGTTTGGCCGGAGCTGCTGGCGCCAAGAAACCCGATCGATCCATCGTAACCAACGTACACGACGTGGGTCGTCATGTTCCCGCCAAACTGCGAGGCGATCTGCGCGTCCGCAGCCTCGATCGCGGCTTCGGCCCCTGGAACGGTGCTTAGCGAAACCTGATCCCCTTCGGGGAGGCCGCAATTCGAACAACCAGACGAGAATATGGGGTCGATCGTGATCGCCTGGGCCGGCGTCGCCATCAACAGCGCGCTGCATGCAAGCGCCGCGGAGCCCAGCAATCCGCCCAAAGTCACCTTCATCACAGCCCCGCTTTCCAGCATGCGCCGGTCGTTGCCCGCGAGCCGCCACCTGACCCGCCCCAGGTTACGCACTGTAGATGCGCCGCCCGGAGCATCAAGCCGGAAAACTTAACGCGTGTTAGGAATCTTGGCCTTGACTGAGACTTAATCAGTACTTGAACCGGGCCAAACGGTCGACTTGAACCGGGC
>DATNIH010000112.1:0-11796 GCA_035604515.1 Caulobacteraceae bacterium
GGCGATGACGTGGCTGATCATGCCAAAGCCCGGCAGGATCAGGATGTACACTTCGGGGTGGCCGAAGAACCAGAACAGGTGCTGGAACAGCAAGGGATCGCCGCCGCCGGCGGGGTCGAAAAAGGCGGTGCCGAAATTGCGGTCGGTCAGCAGCATGGTGATCGCGGCGGCGAGCACCGGCAGCGCCAGCAGCAGCAGGAAGGCGGTGATCAGCACCGACCAGACGAACAGCGGCATCTTGTGCAGGGTCATGCCCGGCGCGCGCATGTTGAAGATGGTGGTGATGAAGTTGATGGCGCCCAGAATCGACGAGGCGCCGGCCAGGTGGATTGACAGAATGGCGAAATCGACCGCCGGCCCCGGATGGCCCGAGGTCGACAGCGGCGCGTAGAGGGTCCAGCCCGCGCCGACCCCGTTGGCGCCCGGTTCACCCTCGACGAAAGTCGAGATCAGCAGCAGCGCGAACGACGCCGGCAGCAGCCAGAACGAGATGTTGTTCATGCGCGGGAACGCCATGTCCGGCGCGCCGATCATCAGCGGCACGAACCAGTTGCCGAAGCCGCCGATCATCGCCGGCATCACCATGAAGAAGATCATGATCAGGCCGTGCGCGGTGGCGACGACGTTGTACGCGTGGTGCCCGGCCGAGGCGCTGGTGATGTGCAGCAGTCCGGCGATGGCGCTGCCCGGGCGGAACAGCTGGATCCCCGGGTGCATCAGCTCGTAGCGGATCAGGCCCGAGAGCCCCATCCCGATCAGCCCCGCGATGATCGCGAAGATGATGTAGAGCGTGCCGATATCCTTGTGGTTGGTCGACAGGAACCAGCGGGTGAAGAAGCCCGGCGTGTGCGCCTGGTCGGCATAACCGCCGTGGTCTTCGGCGTGGGCGGCTCGTTCGTGGGCGTCGGCGACGTGGGCCATAGTCTTAAGAAACTCTCCTCGAACGATCAGCTCTTGGCCGGAGCCGGGACGGCGGGCGTCGCGGCGGCGGTCGGCGCAGGAGCGGTCGAATTGGTCGGCGCGGCGGCGTTGGTCGCGGCAGAATTACTCGCGGCGGGGGTCGTCTTGCTGGCGACCCAGGCGTCGAAATCGGCCTGGCTCACCACTTTCACCTCGATTGGCATGAAGCTGTGGTCGGTGCCGCAGAGCTGCGAGCACTGGCCGTAGAAGGTGCCGGTCTGTGTCGCCTTGAACCAGGTGTCGTTGGTGCGGCCCGGAATGGCGTCGATCTTGATCCCGAAGGCCGGCACCGAGAACGAGTGGATCACGTCGGCGCCGACCACCAGCACATGCACCGTCTTGTTGACGGGCACCACCAGCGGCGCGGTCGTCGCCAGCATGTAGGGCACGCCCGCCGCCTTGGCCTGGTCCGGGGGCAGGATGTTGGAGGTGTATTCGTCGATCTTCTGGTCCGGGTAGCCGTAGCCCCAGTACCACTGATAGCCGGTCACCTTCACCGTCAGGTCGGGCCTGGGCATGTCGTGATAGTCGAACAGCAGGCGAAACGAGAAGATCGCAATCACCAGCAGGATCAACACCGGACCGACGGTCCACAGCACCTCGACGGTGGTGTTGTGGGTGAACCGCGCCGGGATCGGATTGGCCTTGGCGTTGAAGCGGACGATGCACCACAGCAGCAGCCCCAGCACCAGGATCGAGATGCCGAACAGCACCGGAAGCAGGACGAAGTTGTGAAAATCCATCACATGGTGACGCAGCTCGGTCACGCCCGGTTGGAAATTCAACGCGCCGTCCCTGGGCTGCCCCACCAGTTCGGCGGCGAAGGCCTGGGCCGATAGCAGGGCCATCGTCATGGCCGCTCCGGCCGTCGCCGCGAGCCGGCTGATGCTGAAAGAACTCGGCTTCATATCCCTCATGGCCTTAGACCGCCGAAGGGACCGGACACGCCGCCTGAGTGAAGAGGCGCCGCGCCGGCCCGTCGGCCAACCCCTTTAGACCATAGGCCGGCGCGCCATGCGCTCGACGTCGCGAGCCTTTTTGTCGCACCCCGACCCCGGTCTTGCGGGGGTGCATACGCGCAACATCGCGCCTTGCCAAGGCGCTAGCGGGCGGCGGGGGCGGGCGGTCGGATTGTAGTTTCGCCAGCGCGCGCAAGCCCCTATCTGTTGCGCTCCGGCGCCTCGAATAAGAGCCATTGTCCATGAACGCCCCCATGCTGAGCCATTCCCTGCTGCAATCTTCCGGCGTCGACCCCTCGCGGGCCGGCGAAATTCTCGGTGATGCGCTGAAGGGGGCCGACGACGGCGAGCTGTTCATCGAACGCACGGAATCGGAAGCGTTCCTCTTCGACGACGGCCGGTTGAAGTCAGCCTCGTACGACAGCGCCGAGGGCTTTGGACTGCGCGTGGTGGCCGGCGAGACCGCCGGCTACTCCCACGCCAGCGAGATCTCCGAGGCCGCGATCGCGCGCGCCGCCAAGTCCGCGGCGCTGGCCAAGCGCGGCTACAGCGGCGTCTCGGCCGAGGGGCCGAGAGCCACCAACGCCAAGCTCTACGGCGACGACGATCCGCTGGCCCACCCCAGTTTCTCGGACAAGGTCGCCCTGTTGCAGGAGATCGACGCCTTCGCCCGCCAGCGCGACCCGCGCGTCGCCCAGGTGCTGGCCTCGCTCGCCGGCGAGCGGCGCATCGTCGAGATCGTCCGCGCCGACGGCCGGCTGATCCGCGACGTGCGCCCGCTGGTGCGGATCAACGTGCAGATCACCGTCGAGAAGGACGGCCGGCGCGAGAACGGCATGTCCGGCGCCGGCGGCCGCGCCAGCTTCGAGGCCTGGATCACGCCGGAGAAGTGGCAAGAGCAGGTCGACGAGGCGCTGCGCCAGGCCCTGGTCAACCTCGACGCCGTCCCCTGCCCTGCCGGCGAGATGGACGTGGTGCTGGGCGCCGGCTGGAACGGCGTGCTGCTGCACGAGGCGGTCGGCCACGGCCTGGAGGGCGACTTCAACCGCAAGGGGACCAGCGCCTTCTCCGGGCGGGTCGGCGACCGGGTCGCCTCGCCCGGCGTCACCGTGTTCGACGACGGCACGCTGCCGGGCCGCCGCGGCTCGCTGACCGTCGACGACGAGGGCACGCCCACCGAGCGCACCGTGCTGATCGAGGACGGCATCCTGGTGGGCTACATGCACGACCGCCAGAGCGCCCGCCTGATGGGCCTCACCCCCACCGGTAACGCCCGGCGCCAGTCGTTCGCCCACATGCCGATGCCGCGCATGACCAACACCGCGATGCTCGGCGGCAAGGACAAGCTGGAGGAGATGATCAGCTCCACCAACCGCGGCATCTTTTGCGCCACGCTGGGCGGCGGCCAGGTGGACATCACCAACGGCAAGTTCGTGTTCCAGTGCACCGAGGCCTACCTGATCGAGGATGGCAAGGTGACGACGCCGGTCAAGGGCGCGACCCTGATCGGCGACGGCCCCTCGGCGCTGACCCGCGTCACCATGATCGGCGACGACTTCGCCTTCGATCCCGGCATCGGCGTCTGCGGCAAGAACGGGCAGGGCGTCCCGGTGGGCGTCGGCCAGCCGTCGCTGAAGATCACCGGCCTGACGGTCGGCGGGACCAAGGTCTAGCAGCCTCGCGCGGCGAGAGCGCAACCCCTCATCCTCCCAACCGCTTTGCGGTCGGGCCCCTCCTTCTCCCTCTGGGAGAAGTGTAAGCTATTGTCCGCGCCCATTATTACCTCTCCCAGAGGGAGAGGGAGGGGCCCGCGCCGCAGGCGTGGGAAGGTGAGGGGTTACGCTGGCGCCGAGTGTGCGCCGGATTGCCTTAACCAAGATGTCCTGGAATTAACTGGCGTCTCGCAGAGCCGCGCCACAGCTAGAGCCTCGATCCAACGGGGCGCAGCTTGCGGCTGGGACTGGTCATTGTCGCGGGCTGCACGGCCTTGTCAGCGGCTGGCGCGCTCGCAGCGCCGGCGGGCCCGGGCGCGCCCGCCGCAGCCGCCACGGACGCCATCACCAGCTATCCCCCTGGCTTTTTCGACAGCGTGAAGCCGAACACGGCGCTCGACATGGTCAACGCCCTGCCCGGGTTCACGCTCGACACCGGCGGCGGCGTTCGAGGCTTCGGCGGCGCAGCCGGCAATGTGCTGATCGACGGCGAGCGGCCAGCGACCAAGAACGACGCCCTCGACCAGCTGCTGCAACGCATTCCGGCCACGTCGGTCGCGCGCATCGATCTGATCCGCGGCGGCGCGCCCGGCGTCGACATGCAAGGCAAGACCGTGATCGCCAACGTGATCCGCAAGGCCGACGACGGCCTGAAGCTGACCACGGCCTGGCAGGAGACCGCGCTCTTCAACGGCAGGTTCGACTACGACTTGCGGCTGGAGGGGACCAAGCGTTCGGGTCCGACCTCGTTCGAGTTCGGCATGCTGGTCGGCAACAACGCTGACGACGGCGCCGGCGATGGGCCGCGCACCGTCACCGACGCCGCCGGCGTCGTCTCCCGCTCGGGCCTCGAGCACTATTTCGGCGAGCAGGGCATGGACAAGTTCACCGCCGCGGTCGAGACGACGGCGCTGGGCGGCAAGCTGCGCCTCGAAGGCTCCTACGTCCACACGCCCTACGTCTCCCTGCGCGACGACGCGCTCGACAACCCGCTGGACCATGAGCTGGAGCTCTACCACCAGGCCCAGGACACCGGCGAAGTGGGCCTGCGCTACAATCGCAGCCTGGGCGCGCGCTCCACCCTCGAGGTCTATGCGCTGCAGCAGCTGAACCGCTACGCCTCCGACGACGTGTTCGACGTGCTGTCGGACATCTCCACCTTCACCCTCGCCAAGAAGGGCGGGGAAAGCATCGTGCGCGGCGTTTGGCGGTTCGCCGCTCGGCCCGACCTGTCGATCGAGAGCGGCCTCGAAGGCGACTACAACTGGCAGACCAGCCGCACGGCCGAGACCGACGCCGGTCAGCCGATTGCGGTGCCGGCCGCCAATGTGCTGGTGCGCGAAGAGCGCGGCGAGGCGTTCGCCGACGCCACCTGGCGGCCGCGCTCGACGCTCACGGTGGAGCTGGGCGGCAGGCTGGAAGCGTCCAAGATCAGCTCGACGGGCGACGTGGTCAGCTCCGGGACCTTCATCTACCCGAAGCCGCGGGCGGTGGTGACCTGGTCGCCGGACGCCGCGAACCAGCTGCAGCTGCGGGCCGAGCGCGAGGTGAGCCAGCTCGACTTCGCCGACTTCGCCGCGTCCGGCACCCTTGGGGTCGGCGTGCACGCGGGCAATCCGCAGCTAACGCCGCCGCAGGACTGGGTGATCGAGGCGACCTACGATCGCCGCTTCTGGGGCGGCGGCGACGTCAGCGTGGCGGCCCGGCGCTACTGGCTGACCGACGCGATCGACCGCGCGCCGTTCTGCGCCGACGCGACTGGCGCGATCGTCTCGCCGCCCTGCAATCCGGCCGACGAGTTCGACGCGCCGGCCAACATCGGCTCGGGCTCGCGCGAGGAACTGAGCGCGGCGCTCACCTTGCCGACCGACAAGCTGGGCGTGACGAACGGCCAGCTCATCCTGCGCGCCACCTGGCGGCATTCGCGGGTGACCGACCCCAGCACCCATCAGCTGCGCGAGCTCTCGGGGCTGCACCCGGTGGACGCCGAGCTGCACTTCAACCAGGGCCTGCCGAAATTGAACGCGCACTGGGGGATCGACTATTATTCAGCCTGGCGGCAGACCAACTACTATTTCAATGAGATAGACGTGCAGCGGCTCGGGACCTGGGTCGATGCGTTCTTCGAGTACAAGCCGCGCCCGGACCTCGGCCTGAAGATCGAGGCCGACAACCTCGCCACTCACGGCCTGGAATACATCCGCGCGTTCTACCAGCCGTTCCGGGATGTGGGCGGCGGCCAGCTGACTTCGATCGACAACCGCAGCCCCCGCTTCGGGCCGGAGCTGACCTTCCGGGTGCGCAAGACCTTCGGCTAGCGCGCGGCGGCGATACGGGCCTTGGGGGCCTTCCACAGCTCGAACGTGGCGTTGCCGCGAAAGCGCATCGCCCTGGCCATCGCGTCGATGTCGAAGCCCGGCAGCGACATCAGCCAGTCGGCCAGCTCCTTCTCGCCGGACGATCCCTGCGGCGCCCGCAGCGCCGGCTCGCCGCGACGTCCGTAGAGCAGCCACCAGACATCGGTGACGCGGCCGCCGCTCATGTGGGTCTCGACCATGACGGCGGACAGGTCCTCGCGGCGCAGCGCCCGGGCGACGCCCGGCGGACCGATCAGGCGGATCGAGCGGCCGCCCAGCATGACCTTGCAAACGGCACGCACCGCGGCCCTCCGCCCCGACTCGGGTACGAAGCATGCGCTGGCCAGCGCCTCGCGCCATGGCGCAGCTTGCCGCAGGGGCGCCCTGCCGCGGATTCACCGCGCTGGCGCCTGCATCGCGGGCGCCGCTGCGATAGATGCGGGCGGCGGGCGGCCCTACGCGCCTTGGTCGAGCACCGGTCCGAGCGGCTCGGGCTGCGGGTGGTTCGAGGCGTCGTTGACGCCGTGCGCCCAGCCTTTCAGCAAAGGGCTGAGCGCCAGCAGCAGCACCCCGGCGCCGGCGCCCCACAACCCAATGGTGAGGAAGGTCTGGGTGTAGGTGGCGAGCGCCTTGCCGGGGTCTAGCACCTGGCCGCCGACAGTCTCGGCCGACGTGGTCTGGGCGATCAGGCCGGCGAGGAACTGCGCGGCCGACGAGGCCAGGAACCACACCGCCATCAGGGTCGAGATCATCCGCGCCGGCGCCAGCTTGGTCATCTCGGAGAGGCCGACCGGGCTCAGGCACAGCTCGCCGGTGGTGTGCAGCAGATAGGCCAGCGCCAGGAAGATCACCGGGGTGCGGAACGCCGCGTCGGCGTAGGTCGCACCCCACACCAGCACCAGGAAGCCCGCGCCGACCTGCAGCAGGCCGAGGCCGAACTTGATCAGCGGATTGGGATCGCGGCGCACCGCGCCAAGGCGCGCCCACACCCAGGCGAACAACGGGGCGAAGATCAGGATGAAGCCGGCGTTGAACGACTGGGTCTGGGCCGGGGTGATGGTCCAGAACCCGCTGTTGGGCAGGGCGGTGTTGCGCTCGGAGAACTGGTTCAGCGACGAGCCGGCCTGCTCGAACAGGGTGAAGAAGACGATCGAGGCGACGATCAGCACCAGGGCCAGCATCAGCCGCTCGCGGGCCACCTTCCCGACCCGCGTCATCTCCCAGCCGAGATAGCCCAGCGCCGCGACCCAGCCGGCGAGCAGCAGCCACCCCATCAGCGCGTATTGGCGCACCATCACCCAGACCAGGGCCACGCCCACGAAGGCCGCCAGGTAGATCACCCACTCCAGCCGCAGCAGGCCCAGCACCGGCCTGACCAGCGCCGCCGGCTCGGGCGGCTCGCCGTGTCCCTCCAGCCGCGGCTTGTTGAACACGAACACCAGGAAGCCGGCCAGCATGCCGACGCCGGCGAGCCCGAAGCCCGCGGCCCAGCTCACGGTCTGGCCCAGCAGGCCGCAGACCACCGAGGCCCAGAACGCCCCGAGGTTGATGCCGTAGTAGTAGAGCGTGAAGCCGGGATCGCGCCGCGGGTCGCCCTGCGGATAGAGCTGGCCGACGATTGAAGAGATGTTCGCCTTCAGGAAGCCGACGCCCATGATGATCAGCGCCAGCGCCAGGTAGAGCAGGTCGACGAACGGCTGCGAGCGCGACTGGCTCTCGACGTAGCTGCCCTTGGCCAGCACGGGCGGCAGCGCCGCCGCTGTGGGCAGGTTCTTGATCGCCAGCCCGCCGCCGGGCGCGGCGCCGACCTCGTAGCAGCCAGCGCCGACCTGCAGGCAGACCTTGCGGTCGTCCATGCGGCCATCCAGGCGATAGCTGTAGGCGTGGCCCTGATAGGTCAGGGTCTCCTTCGCCGCCGGGCCCTCGATAGCCATGGTGAAGTGGCCCGCGACCAGCAGCAGCGCGCCAAAGGCGATCGCCTTGCGGCTGCCGAGCCAGCGGTCGGCGACGTAGCCGCCCGCCAGCGGCAACAGGTAAACCAGCGTCGTGTAGGCGGCGTACTGCCCGTTGGCGAACTTGTCATCGAACAGGAAGTGTTCGGTCAGGTAGAAGATCAGCAGGCCGCGCATGCCGTAGTAGGAGAAGCGCTCCCACATCTCGGCGAAGAACAGCACCGCCAGGCCACGCGGATGCCGTCTCAGCTGCAGAAAGACGGGGATCCCGGTCAGGACCGTGATGGCGACCCCGGCCACGACAACGACGTTGAACATCAAGAGCCCCGCTGACGGCGCGGCGAGACAATCACGCGGCCCAGCCTTTCACAAGTAAGGGGGGCTTTCACAAGTAAGGGGGGGCTTTCACAAGCAAAGCGGGGTCAGTGATCGGGCTGGGCGCGGCGGTCGGACGGTTGGCGTTGCAGCTGCTGCTGCCGTTTCTGCAGCTCGGCCATCTTGGCGCGCAGGCCCTCCAGCGTCAGGCGGCCGGTCTTGGCGGTGTCGAGCAGGTCGAAGCGCTGGTCGGCGGCGCGCATCCACTCCGCCTGGGTGATGTGGCTGTCGAGGCTGAAGTCGGCGCCGCTTACCGGCTCAGGCTCGTTGAGCAGCTGGCCGATGCCGCGCCCGCCGCGGCCGTGAGCGCCGTCGGCGGCATCGTCATGCGCCTCGCGGTGTTGTTCGGCGCCGCGCTGCCCGGGACGATGCGGCCGGTCCTGGTCCGGCGCGCTGCGGCTCGGCGCGAACTGGCCGGGCATGCGGCCCTCGGCCTGCTCGGCCAGCTCCGGGACGATCTTGCTCTCGTAGTCGGCGACCTCGAAGCCGTCGATGACGCCGTCGCCGTTCTCGTCCAGGGTCTTGAAGAAGGTCGCCGCGTCGGCGCGGAACTCGAACCGGTCGATGAACCCGTCGTGGTTGGCGTCGACCCGGTCGAACCAGGCTTTCAGCGGGTCCGGGCAGGTAGGGCTCAGCCGGAACGGCTCGCCGGAGGGGCTGACAAACAGCCGGGGCGGCGGCGTCGGCTTGGGCGGCGGCTGCGCGCCGGCCTGGCCCGCCAACACCGCGGCCGCCAGGCCGAGGGCAAGGAAACGTCTCATGCTTTGGGTCGGGATCCTTCGCGGGCTCGCGCGCCGGCGAAAGGTTCCCGCGCCGTGAGGCGAAATTCGGTCCGGCTTGTTGCCGACCCGAGAGAGTGCGTCGCCGATATTGCTTCGGCCGATCTTACTTGGTCAGCGTGAAGGTGCCGGCTGGACCGCCAGTGTCGACCGTGCCCTTCACGGTGCCGTCGGCCTGCACGTCGCCTTTATAGTCCAGGTGCACCGGGCTGCCCTGGTAGGTGGTGTCATAGGCGATCTCGACCGCCGTCGTACTTGCCTGGCCCGTCGCGGCGGCGTCCTCGTTCTGCGTGCCTTTGCAGGTGCCGCTGAGCTTGCCGTCGGCGGCCTGGGTCAGGTTGCAGGCGCTGGTCCACTGGATCGAGCCGCCGATGTCGCCATGGATGGTCCAGCTCCCGGACAGGTCGCCGGCGAATACCGCGGCCGGCGCGAGTGCGAACGCCGCGGCAATCAGCAGTCTCTTCACGTGCAGTCTCCCTGATAGATTTCCCCATCATAGCGCGCCGTCCGCGCGCCTCCAATGGCGCCGCTCAGCCGTCCCACCCGCGCTTGACCTTGGGTCGCCGGCGTCTACAAGCTTCGACCAACTCAAACGAGCGTTTAAGGGAGCCGCCCGCGATGTCGATCGCCACAGAAGACCGCCCGAAGACCGGCATGCCGGAGTTGTTCGACCTCACCGGCAAGGTGGCGATCATCACCGGCTCGACCAAGGGCATCGGCAAGGCCATCGCCGAGCGGATGGCCGAGCACGGGGCCAAGGTGACGATTTCGTCGCGCAAGGCCAACGCGTGCGAAGAGGTCGCCGGCGCGATCAACGCAGCCTATCCGGGCGCGGCCATCGCCGTGCCGGCCAACATCTCGTCCAAGGACGACCTGCAGCGCCTGGTCGACGAGACCCGCAAGGCGTTCGGCAAGGTCGACATCCTGGTCTGCAACGCCGCCTCCAACCCCTACTACGGGCCGATGAGCGGCATCTCCGACGAGGCGTTCCGCAAGATCCTCGACAACAACATCGTCTCCAACAACTGGCTGATCCAGATGGTCGCGCCGGAGATGAAGGAGCGGAAAGACGGGTCGATCGTGATCATCTCGTCGGTTGGCGGGCTGCGCGGCACCGGCGTGATCGGCGCCTACGCCATCTCCAAGGCGGCCGACATGCAGATGGCGCGCAACCTGGCGCAGGAACTCTCGCCGTCGAACATCCGGGTCAACTGCGTCGCGCCCGGCCTGGTGAAGACCGATTTCGCCCGCGCGCTGTGGGACACGCCGGAAGCTGAGCGCCGCTCCAGCGTCGGCACACCACTGCGGCGGCTGGGCGAGCCGGACGATATCGCCGGCGCGGTGGTATATCTCGCCGGCCGGGCCGGCGCCTGGACCACGGGCCAGACCATCGTGGTCGACGGCGGCGCGACCAGCTAGGGGTCAGATCTCGCCATTCAGCGAGAGCCGGTTGCCGTCGGGGTCGAGGAACCAGGCGACGCCAAGGCCCGGGACCGGCGACCAGATGCCGAGGTCATCGTGAGGCAGGGCGCCGCGCTCGAACGTGACGCCCTTGTCCATCAGCGCCCGGATCGTGCCCTTGAGGTCGCGGACGAACCAGCCGAGCGCCGTGCCGAATGGTGGCGTCACCTTATCGATTTTCTGCAACCTGACCCGGGCGCCGCCGGCCTCGAACTCGATCAGGTGTTCGTGCTCGCCGGTGCATTTCAGCCCCAGCATGCCCTCGTAGAAAGCCCGCGCTGCGGTGGAATTGGACGTCCCCAAGAACGCCTCCAGAGTCTCCTGCGCCAACATCGTCTTGCTCCTCAGCCGACTTTCACGGTCATCTCGAAGCCGCCATCGAACGGCAGCGTCATGGTGCGAAGCCGGTACGCGGGATCGGCGACGGCTTCGAAGAAGGGGGCGTAGCCCTGGCGGCCGCGCTCGCCGGCGGTGTTGTCCGCGCAGATCACCGCGCCCGGGCGAAGATGCGGGGACAGAAGATCGAGCGCCGGGCGCACCACGTCGCCCCAGACGTCGAAGAGGACGAAATCGATCGGTCCCTCGACCTTCTTGAAGGCCTCGATGAGATCGCCCTCGTACAGCTCGATGAAGGCCGAAAGCTCGGCGGCCTCGAAGTTGGCCCGCGCGCCTCTGACCTTTGCCGGCTCATATTCCGCGCCGATCACGGTCCCGCCGCCGTTGTCGCGCACCGCGGCCGCCAGATAGAGCGTCGAGACCCCGAACGAGGTGCCCGCCTCCACGATCCGGCGCGCGCCGATGGCCCGGCAGACCAGGTAGCAGAACTCCGCCTTGTCGCGGTCGAGGGCCACCAGCTTGTCGGCGAGGAACGCATGGTCGCGCGCCTCCAGGCCGTTCCACGGCCCGGTCCGGGTGCGCCAGTACTCGCTGGTCTCGGCCTCCTGGACCTTGCTGCTGGCGTGCAGCTCGTCCAGCAGGGCCCCGAGCCGCTCGTCGCCGATCACGCCCGCCATCCTCGACCTCCAAGTGCGGCGCTGGGAGCGCCTCTCGCTAGTACGGTTGAACGACCGGACGTTGGCCGCAAGGGGAGGGCGCCACAGCCCGGCCGCCCTTGGCGCGTGCGCGATGGAAAATGGCGCGATATCGTGCTGACGCCGCCTGGGCTATCGTCCCACCTTGGCGAGCCGACAAACGGGGAGCCTCGCCATGGCCGCGAAATTCCGCCATCTCGCCCTCAACGC
>DATNIH010000113.1:0-8355 GCA_035604515.1 Caulobacteraceae bacterium
CTGGCTGGCGCGCTCGGCGGCGACGCCCTCCAGGCGTTCGGCGTCGCGCAGCAGCGTCGCGTCGTTGGCTGAGATCAGCGAAAGCGCGGTGTCGAGCAGGTCTCGGGTCGGACCGGCGCCGGCGAGGCGGTAGAACACCCACGCCCCGTCGGGGAAACGCTCGACCAGCCCGGCTTCGGCCAGGACCTTGAGGTGGCGCGAGACGCGCGGCTGGCTCTGGCCCAGGATGCGGGTCAGCTCCAGCACCGCCAGCTCCTCGCGGGCCAGCAGGGCAAGGATACGCAGGCGCGTCGCCTCGCCGGCCGCGCGCAGCACTTCCACCGTCTGATCCGATGTGATCGGCATCGGATATAAAGATATCTTTATGTGACCGTTGTCAAGGCGCGTGGACTGCCATCACGCAGTGGCGGCAGGCAGGCCAACTTGGCTGGGTGACGCGCGAGGCGACGAACCGACCGCCTCGACCCATTCAATATGGCGTTGAAATAGTTGAGTTCAAGAATTGGCAGACTGGGCCTTCAGGGGGTAATTCTCCACCCGCACCAAACCCTCACCTTCGCCCCTCAGTCCGACTCCGCCTGGAGGCCGGAGCGCCTTGCCGTCTGCGTCTATCCATCAACGATCCAAAGGACTTTCATGAGCCTGACCGGCCAACCCGATACCTGTTCGCGTAGTGATTTCTCCAAGTTCGATGCTCGCAGCTTGCCCATGGCGGCCCCGCCTGGCTGGATCAGCCGCCATAAAGCGGCGATCGAGGCCACGGCCACCATGACCCTGGCGATGAGCGCGCCCATCCTGGCCGCCGTCGCAACCTTGCAGACCACCGCTTAAGTCCCCTCGCCGCTCAGCCGCGTGGCTGAGCCCCACTGCCTAGCCTGTGGGCGGCGCGCCGGCCGGGGTTGTCCCGCGCCGGCGCGCCTGGCCCGCGCCTTCCGGAAATCGAGGACCCATGGCCGGTAGCGCCCTACTCGACCACCGCATTCGCCAGCGGTTCGCCGGCGAAGAAGCGGCGCAGGTTCTCGCGCGTCAGGGCGACCATCTTCGGCAACGCCCCCGAGGTCGAGCCGCCGGTGTGCGGCGAGAGCACGACGTTGGGCACGTCGGCCCAGCGCTCGGGCGGCGTCGGCTCGGCGGCGAACACGTCGAGTGCGGCCATGCCGAGCCGCTCGTCCTTCAGCGCCGCGATCAGCGCTTCCTCGTCGACCAGCTGGCCGCGCGCGACGTTGACCAGCAGCCCGGTCGGGCCCAGCGCCTCGATCACCGCCTGGTCGATCAGGCCGCGGTTGGCCTCGCTGGCCCGCGCGGCGACCACCAGGATGTCGCTGGCCTCGGCGAGCGCGGCCAGGCTCGCGGCGCGGGGCCAACGCACGTCCGGCTTCTCGTTCGGCCCCCACCAGGCGATCTTCAGGCCAAACGCCTCGGCGCGCCGCGCCACCGCCTCGCCGATCGCGCCCAGGCCGACGATGCCGAGGTGTTTGCCGGCGAGCGACGGCGTGATCCGCTTCTCGGCCGGCCGCCAGCGCCCCTCGCGGACCAGGGCGTGACCTTCCAGCAGGCCGCGCCAGGCCGCCAGCATCAGGCCGATCGCCAGGTCGGCGACGTCTTCGTGGCTCACGCCCGGCGAGTGGCTGACCTTCAGCCCCCGCTCGTTCGCCCAGGCCAGGTCGATGCCCTCGTAGCCGGCGGTGAAACAGGCGATCAGGCCTACGTTCGGCAGGCTCTCGACCAGGGCGAAGTCGATCGGATACTCGCCCGCGACCACCAGCGCGCCGATGGTGTGGCTGGCCTCCAGCGGCGGCCCCTGCCAGAGCCGCCAGACGGTGAAGTCGGGCTCCAGCATCGCCGCGATGGGCGACAGCAGCGGCTGGACGACCAGGATGGCGGGCTTGTCGGACATGGCGCCTCTCGCCCGGGGACATAGCCCCGGGCGACCGGACTTGGCCAGACCCTGCGAGCGCGCTCAACGCGGCGCCGGCGACGCCAGGGACCACAATCCCTCCGGCGACAGATAAACCGGCTCGCGCCAGAGATTTTCTTGCTGGCGCGGGCCGACGCTAGGGCTACATCGGCGGCGATAAACCTTAGCCGGAGCCGCCCTTGTCCGCCGAAGCCCTGTTCCAGCCCTTCACCTTCAAGGGCCTCAAGCTGCCCAACCGCGTGGTCATGGCCCCCATGACCCGCTCCCAGTCTCCGGGCGGCGTCGCGACCGAAGAGGTCGCCGCCTACTACGCCCGGCGCGCCGCCGCCGAAGTCGGGCTGATCGTCTCCGAGGGAACCGGCGTCGCCCGCCCGGCCTCGCTCAACGACCCGAACATCCCGCGCTTCCACGGCGAGGACGAACTGGCCGCCTGGAAGCGGGTGATCGACGCCGTGCACGCCGAGGGCGGCCTGATGGCGCCACAGCTCTGGCACGTCGGCGCGGTGCGCAGCCGGCGGCAGGACTGGGCCCCTCCGGGCGAGTACGACAGCCCGTCGGGCCTCTCCAGTCCCGGCCACAGGTTCGGCGAGGGCATGAGCGACGCCGACATCGCCGACGCCATCGCCGCCTTCGCCGCCGCCGCGCGCGACGCCAAGGCCCTCGGCTTCGACGCGGTCGAGCTGCACGGCGCACACGGCTATCTGATCGACCAGTTCTTCTGGGAAGGCACCAACGAGCGCGGCGACCTGTTCGGCGGCCCGAGCGTCAAGGAGCGCGGCAATTTCGCCGCCGAGATCCTGAAGGCGGTCCGCGCCGCCGTCGGCCCAGACTACCCGGTGATCATCCGCCTCTCGCAGTGGAAGCAGCAGGACTTCGCCGCCAAGATCGCGCCGACGCCGGCCCACATGGACGAGTGGCTGACGCCGCTGGCCGAGGCCGGCGCCGACGCGTTCCACTGTTCGCAACGCCGCTTCTGGGAGCCGGAGTTCGAGGGCTCGGACCTCAACTTCGCCGGCTGGGCCAAGAAGCTGACCGGCAAGACCTCGATCACCGTCGGCTCGGTCGGCCTCAGCGGCGAGTTCATCGCCTCCTACGGCGGCGAAGCCTCGAAGCCAGCCTCGCTCGACCAGCTGCTGCGCATGCTGGAACGCGGCGACTTCGACCTCGTCGCCGTCGGCCGCGCCCTGCTGCAGGACCCGCTGTGGGCGCAGAAGGTGCACCAGGGCCGCTCGGGCGAACTGATGGACTTCGAAGCCAAGGCGATGGCGACGCTGTACTAAGTCCCGAGCACCTCAAGAGGTCGAACCGCGGAGACCGCGGAGATACGCGGAGCGGCCGGTACTGGTCGTCGGTCATTGGCTGAGCGGCGCACGCGGGTAGCCGCGAAACTGGGCGCGGAGCGCGCCTCCGCGTATCTCCGCGATCTCCGCGGTTGTCTCTTGGGCGATCGCGCCAAGACGAGCTGCGTGCCTTCGGGGGAGTTTTCCTTGCGCTCGCCCCTTCGTGTAAACACCGTCCATGGCCGAAACCCTCAGCGGCGCGCTCGTGCTTTTTTCCGGCGGGCAGGACTCCAGCGTCTGCCTGGCCTGGGCGCTGGAGCGGTACACGCGCGTCGAGACGGTCGGCTTCGACTACGGTCAGCGGCACGTGGTCGAATTGGCGCAGCGCCAGGTCGTGCGCCGCGAGATCGTGCAGCGCTTCCCCGCCTGGGCGGTGCGGCTGGGCGGCGACCACTTGCTCGACATCAAAGGGTTCGGCGCCATCGGCGAGACCGCCATGACCGACGAGAAGGCCATCGAGATCACCGAGAAGGGCCTGCCGTCCACCTTCGTGCCCGGCCGCAATCTGGTGTTCCTGACTTACGCCGCCGCGCTGGCCGACCGGCTGACGCTGAAGGCGCTGGTCGGCGGCATGTGCGAGACCGACTTCTCCGGCTATCCCGACTGCCGCCGCTCGACCATGGATGCGATGGAGAACGCGCTGCAGCTCGGCATGGACCGCGTCTTCCCGATCAAGACCCCGCTGATGCGGCTCTCCAAGGCTGACACCTGGGGCCTGGCCAAGGCGCTCGGCGGCGAGGACCTGGTGGAGCTGATCCGCGTGGGCAGCCACACCTGCTACCTCGGCCGGCGCGATATCGAGCACGCCTGGGGCTTCGGCTGCGGCGCCTGTCCGGCCTGCGAACTGCGCGCCAACGGCTGGCACGACTGGGTGGCGCAGGGCCGTCCGGCGCTCCCATGACCTACTCGGTGAAGGAAATCTTCCTCACCCTACAGGGCGAGGGCGGCCAGGCGGGGCGGGTCGCGGTGTTCTGCCGCTTCGCCGGCTGCAACCTGTGGACCGGCCGCGAACAAGACCGGGCCAGCGCCGTCTGTCGCTTCTGCGACACCGACTTCGTCGGGACCGACGGGCCGGGCGGCGGCAAGTTCGCCACCGCTGAGGCGCTGGCCTCCGCGGTCGCCGCGGCCTGGGAAGGACCGCCGCAGAACCGGCTGGTGGTGCTGACCGGCGGCGAGCCGCTGCTGCAGCTCGATCCGCCGCTGATCGACGCCCTGCATGACGCCGGCTTCGCCATCGCCCTGGAGACCAACGGCACGATCGCCGCGCCCGCGGGCATCGACTGGGTCTGCGTCAGCCCCAAGGCCGACGCGGCGCTGGCGCAGACCGACGGCCAGGAGCTGAAGCTGGTCTACCCGCAGGACGGCGTCGATCCGGCCGCCTTCGAGCACCTGGCGTTCGAGCGCTTCGCGCTGCAGCCGATGGACGGCCCCGACCGCGACGCAGCGACCCGGGCGGCCATCGCCTATTGCCTTGCCCACCCGCGCTGGCGTTTAAGCCTGCAGACGCACAAATACCTGGGCATCCCCTAGCCGGGACCGCCGCTTCAGCCCCTGCACAGTGATGACCGACCCCGTCTTCGAGATCACGAAGGCCGCCGCCTTCGACGCCGCCCACCGCCTGCCCGCCGGCGGCCCCGAGGGCAGCCCCTACACCCGGCTGCACGGCCACTCGTTCCGGGTCGAGGCCACCATTCGCGGCGTCGTAAGGCCGCCGGTGGGCTGGGTCAACGACCTTGGCGAGCTGGACGCCGCGCTCAGGGAGATCGCCGGCGCGCTCGACCACGGCCTGCTCAACGACCTCCCCGGCCTGGAGAGCCCGACCCTCGAAGCGCTTTGCGTCCACTTCGCCGAACGCCTGAAGCCGCGCTTCCCAGGCCTGTGCCGCATCGCCGTCTCCCGCCCCAGCATCGGCGAAAGCTGCGCGATGGAGGTGAGGTGACCAGTTTCATATTTTAGTTCAAATACATATCAGGGTGTCATCCCGGAGAGCCGCGCAGCGGACTCGTCCGGGATCTAGTCACCGCCGACGACAAGGAGATCCCGGATCTACGCCGCTGCGCGGCTTGTCCGGGATGACACGTTTTTTTGAGACTGGAATTGGGTCCAGACCCTTGGACCTGTCTTCCATCCAAGCGGAGTTACCCGAGCTCCAGCGCCTCGATCACCTTCGCCACCCGCGCCTGCGCCGCTTGCGATAACGGCAGGATCGGCCGCGGCGGCTGCGTCGGGCTCAGCCCCATCAGGTTCGCCGCCGCATAGGCCAGCCGCAGCCCGGTGAGATCCCGGAACAGCTGCCACAGCGGCTCGAGCCGCGCATTCAGACGCCGGGCGCGGGCGGCGTCGCCGGCCTGGGCGGCGCGGCAGATCGCCAGCGCCGTATCGGGGAACATCCCGCCGAGCACGCTGTGCCAGGCGTCGCCCCCGGCGATCATCGCCTCGGCGCAGTGGGCGTCGGCGCTGTAGCCCAGCGAGAAGCCGTCCGGGACCCGTTCTCGCAGGTCGGCGAGGTGCGCGGCCACCTGGCCCGCCACCGGCGCGGGGTTCTTCACGGCCACGACGCCGTCCACCCCGCTCAGGCGCTGCACCAGCTCTGGGCTGAAGGTGAAATGCGTGACGCCCGGGTTGTTGTAGATGCAGATCGGCAGTCCGCTCTCGCCCGCGACAGTCTGGAAGTGGACGAACACTTCCTCGTCGAGCAGCGGCGTATAGGAGACCGGCGCCAGCAGGCCCGCGCCCGCCCCGGCGGCCTTGGCGTCCTTCGCCAGCGCGACCGCCTCGTCGGTGCGCAGCGCGCCGACGCCGGCCATCAGCGGGGCGGCGCCGCCAACCTCGTCAACGGCCGCCTCGATCGCCTGGCGGCGCTCGTCGCGCGACAGGTAGGCATAGATGCCGGTGCTGCCCAGGAGGCCGATCGAGTCGACCTTGGCGTCCGCCAGCCGCCGCACCAGGCGGCGCAGGCCGGCGAGGTCCACCCGCCCGTCGGCGTCGGCCGGCGTGATCGGGAAGGCGGCGAGGCCTGAGAACAGCGGCATGGGGCGGAGCTCCTTGAGCAGGCGCCGCTATAGCGCAGTCGTCAGTCGATGTCGGTGGTCTTCGGGTCAGTCTTGCGCCGGTAGGGACCGCGGTAGCTCGGATCCTCGCGCCGGCGCCGGTCGGGGCCGAAGTATTCCTGGGTGCGCACAAAGGGGCGCGGATGATCCACCACGCGGCTGATCCGCTCGATCACCCCGCGCGCGGTGACCGGCTTGGAGAGGAATTCGGTGACGCCGACGTCTCGCGCCTCGCCGACCCGGCGCATGGTGGAGTGGCCAGTGATCATGATCACTGGCACCATCGGGTTCGGGCTGTCCGCCGAATTACGCAGTAGACGGACGAAGTCGATGCCGTCGAGCGGCTGCATCGCCAGATCGGTCATGACGATGTCGATCGGATGGCCGCGCAGCAGCTGCAGCGCCTCGGCGCCATCCGACGCTTCGAAAATCAGTTTCACGCCGATGGCGCGCAGGATCTCGGTGAGCAGCACCCGCATGTGGTGGTTGTCGTCCACCAGCAGGATTTTCAGCAGCTCGAACCGCAACCGCGCCTACCCCTCTGGTTCCGGCCGGTCGCGCCAGCCTTGTCATTTTAGTCGTTGCACAACAAATAGTTGCCGCCAGCCGGCCGCTCCTTAGATTCGTGAGAGGCGCACGGAAAACGGCGTTCTCTAATTGCCGCTATGTACCCTTGCGTCAATCCCGCAATTTGACGCTGACGCTAAAGCTTGCGGTCAGCCGCGAACGGGGTTTGGCGCGGGCTGGAACGCGCCGCCGCCGGTCTGGCCGCGGTGGCGCAGGAATGCGTCGGCGAGCACGCAGGCCGTCATCGCCTCGACGATCGGCGAGGCCCTCAGGCCAACGCACGGATCGTGGCGGCCGGTCGTCCGCACCTCCACCGCCGCGCCCGCCTCGTCGATCGAGCGCTTCGGCGTCAGGATCGAGGACGTAGGCTTGAACGCCACCCGCGCAACCACCGGCTGGCCGGTGGAAATGCCGCCCAGCACGCCGCCGGCATGGTTGGACAGGAACGCCGGGCCGTTGTTGCCCATCACCATCTCGTCGGCGTTTTCCTCGCCCGACAGCGCCGCCGCAGCGAAGCCGGCGCCGATCTCGACTCCCTTGGCGGCGTTGATCGACATCAGCGCGCCGGCGAGTTCGCCGTCCAGCTTGCCGTAGATCGGCGCGCCCCAGCCGGCCGGTACGCCGAGCGCCTCGACCTCGACGATCGCGCCGGTCGAGGAGCCGGCCTTGCGGGTCTTCTCCAGGTGCGCTTCCCAGACTTCGACCATCTGCGGATCGGGGCACCAGAACGGGTTGTTGGCGACAGCATCCCAGTCCCAGCACGAGCGATCGACCGTATACGGACCAACCTGGGCCAGGGCGGCTCGGACGGTGACCGCCTCGCCGAGGATCTTGCGGGCGATGGCCCCGGCGGCGACGCGCGCGGCGGTCTCCCGCGCCGACTGGCGCCCGCCGCCGCGGTAGTCGCGCACGCCGTACTTGGCGAAGTAGGCGTAGTCGGCGTGGCCCGGCCGGAACCGCGTGGCGATGTCGGAATAGTCGCGCGAGCGCTGGTCGACGTTCTCGATGATCATCGAGATCGGCGTGCCGGTGGTGACCTGCCGGCCGGTCCTCGCGTCCTCGAACACGCCGGACAGGATCTTCACCGCGTCCGGCTCCTGACGCTGGGTGACGAACTTCCCCTGTCCCGGTCGCCGCTTGTCGAGCCACACCTGGACGTCGGCCTCGGTGAGCGGGATGCCGGGCGGACACCCGTCAACCACACACCCCAGCGCCGGCCCATGGCTCTCGCCCCAGGTGGTGACACGGAACAGATGCCCAAAGGTGTTGTGCGACATGGCGCGGCGGTTCTAGCGCATGCCTGCGGTCGAACACAAAGCGCTCACCAGCTTCCCAGGCCCCAGCCAAGCACGCGCCCTTCTCCCCTTGCGGGAGAAGGTGTCGGCGAAGCCGACGGATGAGGGGTCGGCGGGACTTCAGGTGCAATCTCAAGAGCGCGCCGGAAGTGGTGGCGAGACCCCTCATCCGACCCTTCGGGGCC
>DATNIH010000114.1:0-18245 GCA_035604515.1 Caulobacteraceae bacterium
CTCGGCCGACCCCAGCCTGATCGGCGCGCCGGAAGACTTCGTGCTGCCGGTGCGCGACGTCCGCCTCTCCGCCGGCGCCGGCTTCGTGGTCGCGCTCGCCGGAGAGATCATGACCATGCCGGGGCTGCCGAGGCATCCCGCGTCGGAGCGCATCCACATCGGCGAGGACGGGGAGATCGTGGGGCTGATGTGAGCGCCGCGCCCGATGAGCGCTTGCGCCTCGGTCGTCGCCAAGCCTTAGCCTTTAGTGGCCGTTCATCTGCGCACTGAACGTGGCGCCGAGGCGACACCGTCCGGCGCCTGTTTGCGGGGCTCTTCGCTGGCGCAGCAATTCAAAAATCCGTCACCGGGCTGTCAAAAGGCGTTCATGGCATCGGCCTAGCTAAACCTGCGTCCATTCGCCAACGCCGAATGGTCTGGGGGATCATCAGCATGCGATCGACGACTGCTATCGCCACACTTTCGCTGGGCCTGATCGCCGCCTGTCCAGTGATCGCTCACGCCGCCGACGCCACCGATGCGGCGGCCAACAACACCATGTCCACGGCGCCAACGCCGGTCTCGCCGGTGGTGGTGACGGCCGAGCAGCACGCGCCGCTGACGGCGACCTTCACCGAAACCACGGTGCCGAAATCCGAGATCGAGAAGCTCTCGCCCGGTCCCACCCTGACCATCGAGACGCTGCTGAACAGCCAGCCGTCGATCTTCGCCTACACCGACGGGCCGTTCGGCGTGCGCACCAACGTCTACTTCCGCGCCTTCAACTCCGGCCAGTTTTCCCAGACCTACGACGGCATCGCGCTCAACGACGTGTTCAACTCGGCCGTCACCGGCGGGGCCGAAAACGTCAACAACATCCTGTTGCAGACCCAGGACATTGACAGCATCCAGGTCTACCACGGGGTCAACAACCCCTCGGTCAACTCCTACGACTCGCTGGGCGGCACGGTGAACTACCTGCCCAAGCAGCCGGACGAGCAACAGGGCGGCGAGCTGGCCGGGAGCTACGGCAGCTTCAACACCTTCCAGGCCCACGCCACCTTCAACACCGGCGATTTCCACGGTCTGAAGCAGATGGCCACGTTCGCCTATGGCCGCACCGACGGCTGGCAGGCCAATACGTCGGACTGGAACTACAACTTCTACTACGCGCTCACCTACGCCCCGGTGGACGGCCAGACGCTGCGCTTCTTCTCGGTGCTCAACCACAACCAGGGCTTCCCGCCCGACAACATTCCGCTGCCGCTGCTGCAGCTCAACGGTTTCAACTATCAGTTCCCGAAGTCGGTGCACGACCACGCCATCCACAACACCAACTGGCTAGGCATTCTCGACTATGAGGCAGACATCAATCCGGCGGTGACGTTCGACAGCAAGCTGTACGCGGGCTGAGACTATTACAAGCGCACCAGCTTCACCAACCCGGCCGACGAGAACAACGCCTTCCCAGGCTCAGGCGGCGTCGGTTATTTCCTCGACGACGGTCCGACGTTCCCATTCTGGCTGCCGCAGTTCAGCAGCAACTACACCCAGGGTCCGACCTACGACCCCGGTTCCACCTTCGGTGGGAATGTCTTCAATTACGGGCCCGGCGAGCAATACCACTACTACGGCTACGAGACCTGGGGTTACGGCTACACCCCAACCCTGACGCTGAACCTGCCGCGCAACAAGATCGTCATCGGCGGCAACGCCACCTGGGGCGGTCTGTGGTCGCGCGAATACTGGTGGGGCACGCCCAATATCCCGATGGTCGATGGCTTCAACGACGCCTGGGACGAGTGGGACACCCGCATCCTGGCCTCGGCCTATGTCCAGGACGAAATCGCCGTGATCCCCGACACGCTGTTCATCACGCCGGGCGTCAAGTTCATCTACGCCCACACCTCGGATAAGGATCACGTCGGCTTCTTCTACCCGATCACCGGCACGGTGAACGACGACGAGCACTATGTCTCGCCGACGGTGGGGCTGAGCTACAAGCCGGTCGACGGCGTCGATATCTACGCGGCGTTCGGCCAGAACATCAAATTCCCCGACATCTCGGCCTACTACGGCGCCTTCCAGACCGACATCAACGGCAACAACATCATCGCGCCGGTGAAGGTCGCGCCCGAGTACGTCAACGACTATGAGCTCGGCGCGCGCTTCGAGCGCGGCGGCTTCTTCGCCTCGATCGACCTCTACCGCGAGGACTTCACCCACACCTTCATCACCGTGGCCAATCTCACCAGCGGCATCCCCAACGGCACCACCAGCGTCAGCAACGGCGGCAATTCGGTCTATCAGGGCGTGGAGCTGCAGCTTAAGGAGACGGTCCAGTGGATGGACGCCGACTGGAGCGGCTATTTCAACTACGCCCACAACCAGGCGAAGTTCACCACCTCGTTCAGCGATGCGTCCGCCGGCGCGGTCCTCGCCGGCACGCCGGTGGCGAACGTGCCGCAGGACCTGATCAGCGCCGGCCTCGACTGGAGCCGCTCGGGTTGGGCCGCCAATGTCGACCTGCGTTACGTCGGCCGGCAATTCACCGATCAGAACCAGCTCGGCACCTCGCCGACCCCCAACACCATTCCTTCCTACGTCGTGGTCGATCTCGGCGCCTCCAAGACGTTCCACGTCGCGGCCATGGGTCCGTCGGGCGCGGTCAAGCTCGGGATCAACGTCGATAACCTGTTCGACCAGCGCTACTTCAACGAGGCCTTCACCGACACCGACAACATGGGCAACTCATTCCTGCGCCCCGTCGTGGCCGCCCCGCTGAGCGTCACCGGCAGCGTGACCGCGACGTTCTGAGCGCGCGCGGCGAACGCTGGCGAAGCGGCGAGGGCGTGAAGGAAGGTTTGTCCACGAACAACACGAACAACACCAACAAGTAACGGCGCCTTTACCCGCACTGCCCGCGAAGCGGCGGGCGTTTGTGGGACCCCTACGAGCGTATTCACGGATGACTCCGCTTCGCGGTCTTGCCGCGGAGACGATCGCTCGAAGCCAACCCCGTTCGTGTTGTTCGTGTTGTTCGTGGACAATCTTCTTACGTCGGTGGCCGCATGGAAACGGCCTCTCAAGACTAGCGCCTCGGCCCCGCGTCCCCGCCCCAGCTGTAGGCCGCGGTCTCCGGATCGAAGCCGGCGGCTTGCGCCTTCCACGCCCGGCGTCCACGGTGGAGAAAAGCCGGTGGGAGGACGTGACGATGACCTGGCATTTCGCCTCGATCTGGGAAGCGATCTCCGACGCGATTCCGCAGGCGCCGGCCTTGGCCTGCGGGGAGACGCGGCGCACCTGGCGCGCGTTCGAGGAGCGGGGCGCGCGAGTGGCTTCGGCGATGGAAGCCGCCGGGCTGGCGCGCGGCGCGAAGGTCGGGCTCTACGCCAGCAACTGCAACGAATACCTCGAGGCGCAGTTCGGCGTGTTCAAGGCCAGCTGTTGCCCGATCAATGTCAACTACCGCTACAGCGAAGCCGAGCTGGTCTACCTGCTGGAGAACGCCGAGGCCGAGGCCCTGGTGTTCGACGCCCGGTTCGCACCCCGCGTGGCGGCGATCCGCGAGCAGCTGCCGCGGGTGAAGCTGTTCGTGGCCATCGACGACGGCTCGGACGGGACGCTGGAGGGGGCCATCGGGTTCGAAGACCTGATCGCCGCGCACCCGCCCGCGCCGCGCCGGCCGCAGAGCGAAGACGACATCTACATGCTCTACACCGGCGGCACGACCGGCATGCCCAAGGGCGTGATGATGCGCCAGGGCGACTTCAGCCGGGCGGTCACCGGGGCGCTGGCGGCCGCCCTGCGCGGCCTCACGCCGCCCGAGGATGTCGGGGCGCTGCTGGCGCTCGTCCGCGAGCTGAACGCCGCCGGCGAGGCGCCGGTGAGCCTGCCGGCCTGCCCGCTGATGCACGGCACCGGGTGCTGGGGCGGCGCGTTCGGCCCGCACGCGCTGGGCGGACTGGTCGTCACCCTGCGCGGCGACCACTTCGACCCCGACGCGATGTGGCGGGCGGTGGCGCGCGAGCAGGTCAGCGACCTGGTGATCGTCGGCGACGCCTTTGCCAAGCCGCTGCTGGCGGCGCTGCGCGGCGCGAACGAGGCCGGGCGGGCGCCGGACCTCTCGCGGCTCCAGCGGATCATCTCGTCAGGGGTGATGTTCTCGCGCGAGGTGAAGGAGGGCCTGCTGGAACTGGCCGACGTGACCATCATCGATGTGATGGGCTCGACCGAGGGGGGCATGGGCTCGTCGGTGGTCAGCCGCGCCAGTCCGCCCGGCGACACCGCCCGCTTCATGCCCAATCCCGGGGTGAAGGTGTTCGACGCCACTGACCGCGAGGTGACGCCAGGCTCGGACGAGGTCGGCATGGTGGCCAGCGCCGGCGCCGCCCAGCTCGGCTACTACAAGGATGCGGCCAAGACCGCGGCGACGTTCCGGGTGATCGGCGGCGTGCGCTATTCGTTCCCCGGCGACTTCGCCAGGATCGCCGCCGACGGCAGCCTGATCCTGCTCGGGCGCGGCTCGGTGTGCATCAACACCGGCGGCGAGAAGGTGTTTCCCGAGGAGGTGGAGGAGGCGTTCAAGGCCCACCCCGACATCTTCGACTGCCTGGTCGTGGGCGTGCCCGACCCGAGGTTCGGTGAGCGGGTGACGGCGGTGCTGTCGGTGTGCGAGGGCCGCACATTCGACGAGCCCACCCTGCTCGACTTCGCCCGCACCCGGGTGGCCGGCTACAAGCTGCCGCGCCGCCTGATCGTCGTCGACGAGGTGCGCAGAGCCCCCAACGGCAAGGCCGACTACAAATGGGCCAAACAGGCGGCGCTGGCGGCGGAAGGCGCGCCGGCGGACTAGCGCGCATTGCCGCTCCGTTCCCTTTCGGGGGGAACAGAACGGCAGCGGTTAGTGCAGGGCGGCGCGGCCGATTTCGAGGTGGTCGCCGGCGGGGGTGACCTGGATCACCGCGCCGTCTTCCAGTTCGCCCGCCAGCAGCTGCTTGGCGATCGGGTCGACCAGGTCCTTCTGGATCACGCGCTTGAGGGGGCGCGCGCCATAGACCGGGTCGTAGCCGCGCTCGCCCAGCCAGTGCAGGGCGGCGGGGTCGACGTGAAGCGACATGCGGCGGGCATCGAGCAGCTTCTCGACCCGTCCCAGCTGGATCCCCACGATCGCGTCCATCTGCTCGCGGCCGAGGCGGCCGAACAGCACGATTTCGTCGATCCGGTTGAGGAACTCGGGCCGGAAGTGGGCGCGCACGGCCTCCATCACCAGCGGGCGCACCGTCTCGACATCGTGGTCACCCTCGGCCACCGCTTGGCTGGCGAGGTATTCCGAGCCGAGGTTGGAGGTCATCACCAGCAGGGTGTTGCGGAAGTCGACCGTGCGGCCCTGGCCGTCGGTCAGGCGCCCGTCGTCGAGCACCTGCAGCAGCACGTTGAACACGTCGGCGTGGGCCTTCTCGACCTCGTCGAACAGCACCACCTGGTACGGCCGCCGGCGCACCGCCTCGGTCAGCGCCCCGCCCTCGTCGTAGCCGACGTAGCCGGGGGGCGCGCCGATCATGCGGCTGACCGAGTGCTTCTCCATGTATTCGCTCATGTCGAGGCGGGTGATCGCCGCCTCGTCGTCGAACAGGAACTCGGCCAGCGCCTTGGTCAGCTCGGTCTTGCCGACGCCGGTGGGGCCGAGGAACAGGAACGAGCCGATCGGCTTGTTGGGATCGTTCAGCCCGGCGCGGGCGCGGCGGACCGCGTCCGAGACGGCGATCAGCGCCTCTTCCTGGCCGACGACGCGCTTGCGCAGGTCGTCTTCCATGCGCAGCAGCTTCTCGCGCTCGCCCTCGAGCATCTTCTCGACCGGCACCCCGGTCCAGCGCGAGACGACGGCGGCGATCTGCTCGGCGTCGACCACCTCGGGGGTGAGGGCGCGGGCGTCGCCCTGCTCTTCCTCGGCGAGGCGTTTTTCCAGCTTGGGAATCTCGCCGTAGGCGATTTCCGAGGCGCGCTGCAGGTCGCCGCGACGCTGCGCGGCGGCGAGCTCGGCGCGGAGCCGGTCCAGCGCTTCGCGAGCCTGGGCGGCCTGGCCGACCTTGTCCTTTTCGGCGCGCCAGCGGGCGGTCATCTCCTCGGACTGGCCCTCGAGATCGTCGAGTTCGTCCTCGAGCTTTTCCAGGCGCGCCTTCGAGGCGGCGTCGTGCTCCTTCTTCAGGGCTTCGCGCTCGATCTTCAGCTGCACGATGCGCCGGTCGATCTCGTCCAGCTCCTCGGGCTTGGAGTCGACCGCCATGCGCACGCGGCTGGCGGCCTCGTCAATCAGGTCGATCGCCTTGTCGGGCAGGAAGCGGTCGGCGATGTAGCGGTTGGAGAGGGTGGCGGCCGCGACGATGGCGCTGTCGGAGATGCGCACGCCGTGGTGCACCTCATACTTCTCCTTCAGACCGCGCAGGATTGAGACGGTGTCCTCGACCGACGGCTCACCGACGAACACCGGCTGGAAGCGACGGGCAAGGGCCGCGTCTTTCTCGACGTGCTTGCGGTACTCGTCGAGCGTGGTGGCGCCGACACAGTGCAGCTCGCCGCGGGCCAGCGCGGGCTTCAACAGGTTGGAGGCGTCCATCGCCCCCTCGGTCTTGCCGGCCCCGACCAGCGTGTGCATCTCGTCGATGAACAAGATGATCGAGCCCTCGGCGGCGATCACCTCGTTGAGCACCGCCTTGAGCCGCTCCTCGAACTCGCCGCGGTACTTGGCGCCGGCGATCAGGCTGCCCATGTCGAGCGCCATCAGTTTCTTGTCCTTGAGGGACTCGGGCACATCGCCGTTGACGATGCGCAGCGCCAGGCCCTCGACGATGGCGGTCTTGCCGACGCCGGGCTCGCCGATCAGCACCGGGTTGTTCTTGGTGCGACGGGCCAGCACCTGGATGGTGCGGCGGATCTCCTCGTCGCGGCCGATCACCGGGTCGAGCTTCTGGTCGCGGGCGGCCTGGGTGAGGTCGCGGGCGTAGCGCTTGAGCGCGTCGTAACCCTCCTCGGCGGAGGCCGAATCGGCGGTGCGGCCCTTGCGGACGGCTTGCGCGGCGTCTTCCAGACCCTTGGCGGTGGCGCCGGCGTTCTTCAGCGCGTTGGCCGCGTCGCCGCCTTCCTGGGCGATGGCGATCAGCAGCCGCTCGGTGGTGACGAAGGCGTCGCCCGCGGCCTTGGCGTCGGCCTCGGCCTTGGCGAAGACGCTGGCGGTCTCCGGCTTCATGTAGAGCTGGCCCGAGCCACCCTCGACCTTGGGCAGCTTGGCGAGCGCGGCCTCGACGGCCTGGTCGGCGGCGTCCGGACGGCCGCCGGCGCTCTGGATCAGGGCGCGGGAGAGCCCGTCCTTCTCCTCGAGCAGGACTTTCAGCAGGTGCTCAGGCGCGAGCTGCTGGTGGCGGCGGGCGAGCGCCAGCGACTGCGCCGACTGGATCGCCTGCTTGGCGCGGTCGGAATAGAGGTCGATGTTCATGATCCCCTCGGATAGGCGGATTGACGCGGCGTGCCTTGATCAAGCGCAAGTCCGCTCGCCGGGATGTAGTGTGGCGCCAGGGACACACAAGGCCAGAACCTACCTTTCTGCACCGACTCTGCGGCGACAAGCCACCGTCGGTGAACCTCGGACAACCGCGCCGTTCAGGACCCTTTCAGGGCTGCGCGCGCAACATCACATGGTTCGTTCCCAGGGCCGATTGAACCGGCGCGCCAGGAGACGCGTTGGGCAAGAGCCGAGTGAAGAAAGGAGACGGGCTGTGGCGAGGAGGAGACCGAAAGGCGTTCTGGGTCTGGGTTGGGCTTGCATCGAAAGTGCAGCCACCGGGCGCACCGAGCACCTCCCGACATCTCAGGACTATCCTGAGAGCGTGATGCGCCGCATCAGCTTCGAGGCCGGTGGCGGCCTTGGCTGGAAGATCAGCGCGCTCACCACCACCCGCGAGACCCCCGCGCCGTTGAAGATCGTGGTCGTGCCTGGCGCGCCCTGCTGGGCGGAATATTGGGCGCCGGTGCTGGCGGCCCTGCCGCAGGACCGCGAGATGGTCGTGGTCGACCGCCCTGGGTTCGCGGCCAGCGAGCCGGCGACCTGCGTACCCGACATCCGCCTGCAGGCGCTGGCGCTCTCGCCGCTGCTCGAGGCGGCGCCGGGACAGACGATCCTGCTGGTCGGCCAATCCTACGGCGCGGCGATCGCCACGGTGATGGCCGCCAAGCATCCGAAGTCGCTGACGGGCGTCGTGCTGCTTTCCAGCTTCCTTGGCTATACCGGCCCGACCGCCCGCTTCCTGGTCGACATGGGCATGCGGGTGCTGAACCTGATCCCGCGCGACCTGCGCCACGCGATCCTGGAGGTCAGCGGCCAGTCGGCGCAGCTGGTGCACATGCGCCAGGCGCTGCGGCGGCTGCACGTGCCGGTGCACGTGATCCACGGCGACGCCGACGACTTCGCGCCGATCGAGTTGGCGGAGCAGCTGGTCAGGGAAACCCGCTCACGCGGGCCGATGCGCTTCGTCTGTGTGCCGGGCGCCAATCACTTCATGAACGACGGCCCGGTCGAGGTGCTGATGAGCGCGCTGGAGTGCTGCGTGCCCGCGTCCGCGCCGGCCAGGCCCGCGTTCAAGCTGCCGGCGTTCCCCGCGCTGCCGGCCCTGCCCAACCTCGCCTGGCTCGGCCGCAAGGCGGACGCGCAGGCCACCGCCGAGCCGGCCTAAGCGCCCGCTGCCTCCCGAAGACCCGGCGGGCGCTTGGCCCAGCGGGCGTCATGCCGCTATGGTTCGCGCCGCCTTCGCGGAGCCCGATCGTGAGCGACTTCCAGCTTCCGCAGACCCCGGTGGGCGGGCAGCTCGCCTGGTGGATCGGCCTTTTGAACCGCGGCGGCGAGGGGGCCCGGCTGGCGGATTGGGAACGCTATTCGCCGGAGCTGCGCGAGCGCCTCGGCGCGCCTGAGACCGCCGCGGCGATGCAGGCCGCCTGGCAGGCCAACCTCGCTCGCCTCGGCGAGATAAGGGAAGTCGCGCTGGAGACGGAGGCGGCGCTCGCACTCGTCGCGGTCGTCAAGACCGCGAAGGATCGTCGCTTTCAGTTCACGCTCGAGGTCGACCCCGAGCCGCCACATCGGATGACCCGCTTCGAGATCGAGCGGCGGCACGACTTCCAGCTCGGCTTCCGCGAGGCCACCGCCGCCGACGCCGCCATCCTGGCCGATATCGAGCGCCGCTGCCCGATCGTGATGGGCGAGACTTCGGTCCACTTCGACCGTGGCGACGACTACATGGCCGCGACCCGGCTGATGGAGGACTGCAGCATCGGCCTCGCCTCGGTCGACGGCGTGCCTGCCGCGGTGAGCTGCGGCGCCGAGCACATGGTGCGGGTGGGCGGCGCGCTGAAGCAGATGGTCACGGTCTCGCACTTGCGGGTGCTGCCCGAGCACCAGCGCAAGGGCCTTTGGGGCGCCGCCAACCGGGTGCTGAACAAGTACTGGGACCATGTCGACGGCTCCAACGCCTACATCTCGGTCGACAACCTCGGCATGCAGCATGGGTTCGAGGGCACGCCCAACAAGTGGCCGCAGATCGTGCATCGGATTCCGCTGGACTGCGCCGCGCTAGCCGGTCCGCCGGCGGGGCGGCTCGCAACGCCGGCCGACGCGGACGAGATCGTCGCGCGCCTCAACCGGTGTCACGACGCGGAGGAGATGTTCGTCCCCTACACCGCCGAGACGTTCACCAATCGCATGAGCCGCGCGGCGGACCTCTACGGGTGGGACCGGGTTTGGCTGACCGATCGCGCCGTCGTAGGCGCCTGGGCGTTCGGCGACGCGTTGCGCACGATCACCCAGACCGGCGGCGCGCGCACGGTCTCACGGTCCGGCGTGGTGTTGGACTATGCCTTCGACCCGGGCGCCGAGGACGCGCTGGAGGCGTTGCTGCGCGCCCGGTGCGGCGATCTGGCGGCGGGCGGCTTCGACACCCTGGTCATCTACAGCTCGCCGGCCTCGCCGGGCGCCGCGCGCCTGGAGCGTCTTGGCCGCGACACCGAGCGCTTCTTCATGTGGACGCCAGGCATCGAGGTCCCGGCGGGCGCCGAGCACCGCGGCCTGTACGTCGACGCCGTCTACTTCTGACGGCTCTCAGCCTTCGTCGACCTCGGCTGGCGCGGCCTGGCCGGGCTCGAACGTGCGCGGCGCGCGGCGGCGGCGCGGGCGGCGGGCCTCGGCCGGCTCGTCCTCGGCGTCGACGCGGGGTTCTGGCCGCGCCGACTGCAGGAACGCCGGGGCGTGGCTGGTCGCGCCGTCCTCGCCGCGCAGCACGCTGCCTGGGCTATCCGGCGGCTCGTACGCCGGTGCGGGGGTGGGCGCCGCGGCGACGAGCGGTGTCGCCTGCGGTTCGATCACGCCAAGCGGGTCGCGCTCGCCGCGGAAGTCCTGCCGCCCGCTCTGGCGGTCGTTGGGCCGATCGTTCTGGAAGCGAGCCTGACGGTCCTCACGCGGGTAGCGGCCTTGCCGGTCGCCCTGGTAGCGGTCGTCTCTGGGGCGGTCATCTCTGGGCCGGTCGTCGCGCGGGCGGTCATCTCTGGGCCGATCGTCTCGGGGCCGATCGTCTCTGGGCCGGTCATCCCTGGGCCGGTCATCCCTGGCGCGGTCGTCGCGTTGCCGAAACTCGCCCTGCTGCCGGTCTTCGCGCGGCCGAAATTCGCCGGCTCTGTCGTCGCGCGGGCGATCATCCCGCGGCCGATAGTCGTCACGCTGGGGACGGTCGTCACGCTGGCGATATTCGCCCTGCGGACGATCCTCGCGCGGACGCTCGTCGCGTTGCCATTGGCGGTCGTCGCGGCGGCCATCGGCCGCACCGTCGGTTTCGGCCTCCGCGGCTTCCTCGCCGTTCTGGCCCTCGTCCTCGAAGTCGATGTCGTAGCCGGAGACGAACTGGTCGCGGCCCATGATCTCGGACACCGGCCGCTGCGGCTGCATCGCGCGCAGCACCCGGAAATAGTGCTCGGCGTGCTGCAGGTAGTTCTCCTGCAACACTCGGTCGCCGGCCGAGCCGGCGTCGCGCGCGAGCTGCTGGTACTTCTCGAAAATATGCTGGGCTGCGCCGCGGACCTTGACGTTGTCCGGCCCATTGGAATCGAACGCTCGGTTGGCGTTGTGCTGAGGCTTGCCCCCGCCCCCGCCTCCGCCACCGCCGCCACCACCACCGCGACCGCGGTTGCGCTGACGCTTCATCCCCTTGAAATCTCTCATGCTTGGTCGACCTGTTGTGGATCACCCGAAGCCGCCCGGCGCATGGCCGAGGCGGACTTGTGGTCTCCATCGAGTATCGGGCGTTCCTGCCCGGTTGAGTGTACGAAAACGCTTGTGGTTCCCTGTCTCCAGCGAGCGTCCCGGGCGCGCTTCGCGACGCCTGCCGGAGCGCCTTCGCGCCAGCCAGATGGACCGGCGCTCGACCTCGACTCCGACGGTTTCTAGGAGGAGACGAGATCAGATGTAGCGACTCGACCGCTAGTTTCCAAGGGCTTTCTTAGCGCCGGCCACCACCCGCGGGCGCGTCGCCAGGTCGTTGTGCACGGCGAGGCCCTCCGCGCCCGCCGCCTGGAAAAGCCGCTCGACGGCCTCGGCCTGGCCGATCCCGACCTCTACGGCGAACAGGCCACCGGGACGCAAGACGCGCAGGATCTCCGGGGCCAGCTGGCGGTAGGCGTCCAACCCGTCCCGGCCGCCATCCAGCGCCAGCCGCGGCTCGTGGTCGCGCACCTCGGGCTGCAGGGTCTCGATGTCCGCGGTCGGGATGTAGGGCGGGTTGGAGACGACAAGGTCGAACGACGCATCGCCGAGGCTCGCGGTCCAGTCGGTGCGCAGGAGCGCCGTGCGCCGTTCCAGGCCGAGCAGGGCGGCGTTGTCGCGCGCCACCGCCAGCGCTTCCTCGGAGACGTCGACGCCGAGGCCTTTGGCCTTTGGCCGCTCCGCCAGGATCGACAGCAGGATCGCGCCCGACCCGACGCCAAGATCGAGCACGTTGAACGCCCGCTCCGGCGGGAAGGCCGGCAGCACCACGTCGAGGATGGTCTCGGTCTCCGGGCGCGGGCTGAGCACCTCTGGGCCGACGTTCAGCATCAGGGTCCAGAAGCCCTTGCGGCCAAGGATCTGGCTGACCGGTTCGCGGCGCTCGCGCCGCACGACGAATCCTTCCAGCCGCGCCGCCGCCTCGGCGTCGAGCGTCCGGTGTGGATCGGCCAGAATCTCGGCGCGGCTCACCGGCCCGGCCGCCTCGAGCAGCAGCCGCGCGTCGATGGTCGGGCTCTCCACGCCGGCCTGGGCGAGCCGCGCGCTGGCGGCCTTCCAGGCGGCGAGGAGAGTCGCCTGAATGGCTTAGGCTCGTTCGCCCGTCAGCGGCGACGAACCGAACGCGCCGGCTTTGACCGAACCGGTCATCTTGTCGCCGTCGACCGTGACGGTGAACTCGAGGTCGATCGGGAAGGGCTGAGTCAGCTTGGCGCCCCAGGTGAGGGTCGAGCCGTCGACCTTGCCCGAGATTTCCTGCGAGCCTTGCGCGCCGGCCATGGTGCCGGTGAAGGCAGCGCCTTCGGTCTTGATGCTGAGCGTGCCTTGCTGCACGCCCATCGGCGAATTGATCGTGGTCTTCCAGCTGCCGTCGGCGGACATCGTTTCTCGCTCCCTGATTGGCGGCGGAACCCTAAGCAGGCTAAGGCGGCGCGCGCAAGAGTGACGGGGGCGTCATCATTTTGTCGCGCGCCTGTTTCGGCGAAACGGCGCTGGAACGGCGCTTATTCGGCCGCCTGCAGCGCCTTGGGGTTGGCGGCGTCCAGCTCGGCGGCTCTGGCTTCGACCAGCTCGACGATGTGGTCGACCATGCGGTCGTTGTCCATCTTATGGTCGGGCTTGCCGGCCATGTAGACCATGCCCGCGCCCTTGCCGCCGCCGGTGAAGCCGACGTCCGTCAAAAGGGCCTCGCCCGGGCCGTTGACCACGCAGCCGATGATCGAGAGACTCATCGGCGTGGCGATGTGGGCCAGCCGCTCCTCGAGCTTGCCGACCGTTTCGATCACGTTGAAGCCCTGCCGCGCGCAGGACGGGCAGGCGATGATGTTGACGCCGCGGTGGCGCAGGCCGAGCGACTTCAGGATGTCGAAGCCGGCCTTCACCTCTTCGACCGGATCGGCCGCCAGAGAGACGCGGATGGTGTCGCCGATTCCGGCCCACAGCAGCGAACCCATGCCGATCGACGACTTGATCGTGCCCGAGCGCGTGGGGCCGGCCTCGGTGATGCCGACGTGCAGCGGGCAGTCGACCGCCTCGGCCAGCTGCTGGTAGGCCGCGACGGCCAGGAACAGGTCCGAGGCCTTCACGCTGATCTTGAACTCGTGGAAGTCGTGGTCCTGCAGTATCTTGGCGTGGTCGAGCGCGCTCTGGACCATCGCTTCGGGGCAGGGCTCGCCGTACTGCTCCAGCAGGTGCGGCTCGAGCGAGCCGGCGTTGACGCCGATGCGCATCGAGCAGCCGTTGTCGCGCGCGGCGTCGATCACTTCGCGCACCCGTTGCGCCGAGCCGATGTTGCCGGGATTGATCCGCAGGCAGGCCGCACCGGCCTTCGCCGCCTCGATGCCGCGCTTGTAGTGGAAGTGGATGTCCGCGACGATCGGCACCTTGGCCGCTTTGACGATCTTCGGCAGCGCGGCGGTCGCGGCCTCGTCGGGGCAGGACACCCGGACGATGTCGATCCCGGCCTCTTCGAGCTCGCGAATCTGGCGGATGGTCGCATCGGCGTCGCCGGTGATCGTGTTGGTCATCGACTGGACGGTGATCGGCGCATCGCCGCCCACCGGGACCGAGCCGACGTGAATCTGGCGGCTCTTGCGCCGTTCGATCGCCCGCCAGGGGCGAAGATGGGTGTGATCTTGTGCGGTCATGACGGCCTAAGGATAAGCGAGCGCGCCGCGCGCCGCCAGAGGCTGGGCGCTAGCCGACGGTCTTCAGCGGCATTTGCGCCGCAGTGAACAGCCCCTTGGAGACGCCGTTCTCGAACAGCTCGGCGCTGGCGGGATTGGAGACCTCGGCGGTCAGGCCTGGCAGGGCCGGCACCCGGTAGGCCTCGCCGGCGGAAAGCTCACGGGCGAAATAGACCGCGCCGCCGGGCCCGCGCACCTCGAGCGAGATCGATTTCTTGGCCTGGATGATCAGCGGCGAAGCGCCGGCGGCCGAGCCGTAGATCGTGCCCTGGGGCGTGAACGGATAGACGTCGGGCGCCTGCGCCGGCGGCTTGATCGCGTTGGTGGCGTCCGAGCCGACCACCGGCGTGACATAGGGCGCGGGCGCGGTGGCCTCGGGCGGCGCGGGCAGCGGCGCCTGCAGGGTGTAGGAACCGCCCACGGCGGTGTTGGCCTGCGCCAGGGCGGCGGCATGGCTCGGCGCGACCGCGGCGCCCTTCGGCGCCGGCGCGGCCATCACGCGCTGGACCACGTTCCAGCCCACGATGGCGACGACCGCCATGCCGACGACCGCGGCGATCAAGCCGTTGTGGTTGCGTTTCTGCTCGTGCCGCACGCCGACCGGCGTGCGCAGCTCGTCATCGTCCGGGCTAGGATGTTCCGTGCGGAAGCGCGCGGCGGTCGCGTCGGCGTCGAGGCCCAGCGCCTTGGCGTAGGCGCGGACGTAGCCGATCGTGAACGGCCGCGACGGCAGCTGGTCGATCTTGCCGCTCTCAAGCGCCTCCAGGTGGCGGACGCGAACGCGGGTGGTCTCGGAAATCTGTTCGAGGGAAAGGCCAAGGCCGCGGCGCGCCTCACTCAGCGCCGCGCCGATGTCGAGGCTCGGATCGAGCGACAAGCGCGGGCGCCTGAGCTGTTCCGCGTCGATCCGCGGCCCGTCTGCCAGTGCGCCGGTATCGAGAGGCATACCGATTCAGAATCCCCGACCTAGCCCACGCTCCGGACCAACTTTGGCCGAAGTTCGGCACGCTACGGCCAAGAGCGTTAACGATCCGTTGTAAGTATCAATTAAACCGCGTGAATCCAACGCCGTAGCCCATATTTTACACTGCGACATAAAGCTTTCGTGCGAGTGTCTCCAATTCGTTGCGCACCGAGCCCTGCGTGGCTTTCAGCAAAGCTTCGATGCCGCGCCGCGCGGCCTCGCGATCGCACGAAAGCACCATCTGTTTGACCGGCCCGATGCCGGCTGGCGGCATGGACAGTGCGTCAAAACCGAGAGCGATCAGCGCGAAGGCCTCGAGCGGCCTGCCGGCCATCTCGCCGCACACCGACACCGGCGTTCCAGTTTCAACGCACGCCTCCTGGATGCGTTTCAACGCCCGCAGCGCCGGCGGCGAGAGCGGGTCATAGCGGTCGGCGACCCTTGGATTGCCGCGGTCGGCGGCGAACAGGTATTGGATCAGATCGTTGGTGCCGACCGAGACAAAGTCGGTCATCGGCAGCAATGCGTCGAGGTGCCAGATCAGCGCCGGCGCCTCGATCATCGCGCCGACGTCGAGCCGCGAGGGCGGCGGGCGGCCGCGCCGCTGAGCCCAGGTCACCTCGAAGTCCACCAGTGCGCGGGCCGCGCGGAACTCGTCGACCGTCGCCACCAGCGGAAACATGATTTTCAGTGGCCGCCCGCGCGCCGCCGCGATCAGCGCGCGCAGCTGGAGGCGAAGCAGCGCCGGCCGGTCAAGCCCCATGCGGATCGCCCGCCAGCCCAGCGCCGGATTGTCCTCGCGTTCGGCCTCCAGGTAGGGCAGCACCTTGTCGCCGCCGAGGTCGAGGGTGCGGAAGGTGACGGGCAGGTCGCCCGCGGCCTCCAGCACCCGCAGATAGAGCGCCGTCTGGGCGTTGAAGCGCGGCAGGTCCTCCGAGACCATGAACTGGAACTCGGTGCGGAAGAGGCCGATGCCCTCGGCGCCGGTCTCGGCCAGCGAGTCGAGATCGACGGCGAGACCGGCGTTCATCAACAGGGTGATCTTGGCGCCGTCGCGGGTGAAGGCGGGGGTGTCGCGCAGCTTGGCGAACTCGGCGCGGCGCTGCAGGCGTGCGCCAAGGCGCGTGCGCAGGGCGGCGACGATGTCGGGCCGCGGCCGCAGGTAGGCCTCGCCGCTCTCGGCGTCGACGATCACCGGATCGCCTTCGCTGACCTTGTCGCGCAGCCCGACGAGCCGGCCGACGCAGGGGATGTCGAGCGCACGGGCGACGATCGCCGCGTGGCTGGCGGTAGAGCCCTCCTCGAGCAACACGCCCTTGAGCTTGCCGCGGTCGTACTCGAGCAGGTCGGCGGGGCCGAGGCTGCGAGCGATCAGGATCGCGTTGTCGGGAAGCACCCGGGCCTTGCCGCCGTCGCCGGCGAGGTGCCGCAGGAGGCGGTCGTTCAGGTCCTCGAGGTCGTGGACACGTTCGCGCAGGTAGTGGTCGCGCGCCTGGCCCAGGCTGGCGCGATGCTCGGAACGCACCCGCTCCACCGCCACCTCGGCGGTGACGCCGGAGCGCACGGCTTCGGTCAGCGAGCGGTTCCAGCTGCGGCTGTAGGCCAGCATCTTGTAGGTCTCGAGCAGCTCGTAGCTAGGCCCGAGCACGGCCTTGTGGCCCTCGAGCATTTCGTCGATCTGGGCCTGCAGCTCACCGATCGCCTTGGTCAGCCGCGCCTCTTCGGCCACGGAATCGTCGCTGAGCAGCTTGCTGATCGCCACCGGCGCCTCGTGCAGCACCGCGACGCCGAGCGCGAGACCGTCGGCGAGCTTCTGTCCGCGCAGCCGCTCCGGCCGCTGCGGCGCCAGCTCGACGTCCTTCAGCTGGGTGGGGTCGATCAGGTCGCCGGCGGCGACCATTTCGGCCAGCACCATGGCGATGATCTGCAGGTCCTCGACCTCGTCCTCGCCGTAGACGCGGCTGGTGCGGTTCTGCACCACGATCACGCCGACCACCCGCCCGCCGCGCAGCAGCGGCACGCCGAGGAACGAGTGGAACGGGTCTTCGCCAGTCTCCGGCCGGTAGGAGAACGCCGGGTGGGCCGGGGCGTCGGACAGATTCAGCGGCCGGCCCTGGCGCATGATCTCGCCGACAAGGCCCTCGCCGGGTTTCATGCGGGTGACGTGCACCGCGGTGGGATCGAGGCCTTCGGTGGCGAACAGCTCCATCTCGCCCGACTTGCGCGTCAGGTAGAGCGAGCAGACCTCCGCCACCATCGAGACGGCGATGATCCGCGTCACCATGTCCAGCTTGGCCTGGGCGGGGCGCGCGCCAGCCATTGCTTCGCGAATCTGGCGAAGCAAGCTGCGAGGTCCGCGAGGTCCACCTGGCGCGGGGGGCATGTGCTGGACGCTTTCTCCCGTTTCTGGCGCGCCTATAGCAGGTTTCCGGGCGGGAAAGGCGCCGTGGGCTCGGGCTCGGGTCGCGATAGCGGATGACGCTCAAAGACGCGGCGGCGAACAGCGCCGTTTCGGCCCGATCTGGGTCGAACCTCGCCAGGGGCAGCCCGGTTCTGGGGTTTGCGCGGCGGATTCGGCGTTCCGGCGCTCTAGTGTCTGAAACCGATTCAGATACAAGGGCTTGTGGGGAACAAAGCTTGAATCGCGGGAGGTAAGTGATTCGGACACGGTTCGTTTCGCGCCCGTTCCGTCTGTTAACCATAGCTGTTTAGAGCTCGTGAACCTTTTGTTCGAGGCATTGCGCGTAACTGACCCGTGGGTTAGTAATGAGCTCATGGCCCTCTATTCCGCGCACGTTCGGCGACGCGGCGAACGCCCGGCGGACGCCGGCCGATGAACGCCCAGCGTCTCATCGTCGCCGCGCTCGGCCTGGCGGCCCTGCTGCTTGGCGCGATCATCGTGTTTGGGCCCAGGCTGCAGCCGACCCCGATGCTGTCGGGCTATGTCGAGGGCGAGCCGCTCTATCTCGCCGCGCCGATCTCGGGGCAGCTGACCCAGCTCTTCGTGCAGCGCGGCGATCTGGCGGCGGCCGGCGCGCCGCTGTTCGTGGTCGACACCCGCACCCTGGCGGCGCAGCAGGCGCAGGCCGGCGGCCAGGTGGCCCAAGCGAGCTCGGCGATACTGGCGGCGCGGGCGACCCAGGCGCAGCTCGCCGCCCAGGTCGTCGCCGCCCGCGCGAACGCCGCCGAAGCGGACAAGGAGGACGCCCGCGCCGCGCATCTGATCGCGCTGGGCCACGGCGCCGTCTCGCAGCAAGACGCGGACAAGGCCCACGCTGCGGCGCTCGCCGCGCGCGCCCAGTTGGCGGCGGCCGAACGCCAG
>DATNIH010000115.1:0-60101 GCA_035604515.1 Caulobacteraceae bacterium
TGAGCGACCCGGACGCACGCTCGATGGCGACCAGCGGGCGCGGCAGCGGGATCGTCGGCTACAACGTCCAGGCCGCCGTCGACGCCGAGCACCACCTGATCGTGGCACACGAGGTCACCAACGTCGGCCACGACCGCGGGCAGCTCTCGACCATGGCCGGCGAGGCCAAGGCGGCGATGGGCGCCGATCAACTCGAAGTGCTGGCCGACCGCGGCTACTTCAGCGGGGAGGAAGTGCTCGCCTGCGAGCCGCTCGGCGTCACGCCCTATGTGCCCAAGCCGCTGACCTCAGGCGCCAAGGCCAGGGGCCGCTTCGGCAAGCAGGACTTCATCTACCGCCCGGACGAGGACGTCTATCGCTGCCCGGCCGGCGAGGCTCTGACCCGCCGCTTCACCGCGAGCGAAGACGGTATGAACATCCACATCTACTGGACCTCCAACTGCGCTGGCTGCCCGCTGAAGGGCCAGTGCACCAGCGGCAAGGAGCGGCGGATCAGGCGCTGGGAGCACGAGGGCGTCATCGACGCCATGCAGGCGCGGCTCGACGCCAGGCACGACGCGATGCGCATCCGCCGAGCCACCGTCGAGCACCCCTTCGGCACGTTGAAAGCCTGGATGGGCGCCACCCACTTCAAGACCCGGACCCTCGACAAGGTCCGAACCGAGATGAGCCTCCACGTCCTGGCCTACAATCTGAAGCGAATGATCGCGATCCTCGGCACACAGCCCCTGATGGCCGCGATGCGAGCCTGACCGGTCCGCCCCACGCTCAGCGGACAGCTTAGGCCGAGCGCCCAAAGCCCTAACGCGGCGATCCTCGGCGACGCCCCTCCAACCGCGTTCTCACACAGCCTGGACCCAAAGCCGCCATGACGGCCCAGCAAAAGGTGCGGCTGATCAGTTCGGCACAGATGCGATACGCTGGAAAATAGGGCTTGAGCCGGAACCTGGGTCCGGCCTCATAGGTGGGCGCGTCCAATGGAGACGCCAAATAGGATGAGCGAACGCTTCCTGAGTCCCAGCGAGACCGCGCGCCGCCTCGGCGTCGGGGTGCGGGCATTGCGCCTGTACGAGCGGAGAGGTCTGGTATGCCCTGGGCGGACACAGGCAGGTTGGCGCGTATACGGTCCAAACGAGATAGAGCGCTTGCACCAAGTGCTGACGCTGAAGTCACTCGGGCTGTCGTTGGCGCGCATCACACAACTTCTTGGTGGGCGAGTGGCGGACCTGCCAGCCCTCCTCGCCCTGCAGGAGGATATGCTCACCGCTCGCATCAACGACCTGCAGCGAGCCCGTAAGTCGGTTCAAGCAGCCCGCACGAAGCTCTCGCGTGACAGGCGGCTCTCCCTGGAAGACCTCATTGACCTAGTTAGGGACACCACCATGTCCACGATGGACGAAACCAGGCTGGCGGCCAGCGCCCACCAGGTGCTGCGGGAGGCGATCGACCCGCGCCTGCCCGGCCTCTACCGCGGCAAGGTGCGCGACAACTACGACCTGCCGGACGGGCGGCGCATCCTGGTCACCTCCGACCGCTTGTCGGCCTTCGACCGGGTGCTGTGCTGCATCCCGTTCAAGGGCCAGGTGCTGAATGGCGTCGCCCGCTGGGCCTTCGAGCAGACCGCCGACCTCTGCCCCAACCACGTGCTGGACTACCCCGACCCGAACATCGTCGTCGGCCGGCGCCTCGAGATCCTGCCGGTGGAGATCGTCGTGCGCGGCTACCTGGCGGGCACGACCAGCACCTCGATCCTGACCATGTACCGGGCCGGTCGCCGGCAGATGTACGGGCAGCGGCTGCCCGACGGCCTCGCCGACAACCAGGCGCTCGAGATGCCGATCATCACCCCAACCAGCAAGGCCGCCGACGGCGCTCATGACGAGCCGCTGACCGCAGGCGAGATCCTCGCGCGCGGCCTGCTCAGCGAAGCCCAGTGGCGGCAGGTGAGCGAAACCGCCCTCGCCCTGTTCGCCCGGGGCCAGGCGCTGGCCGCCGAGCGCGGCCTGATCCTCGCCGACACAAAGTATGAGTTCGGCGTCGATGCCGGGGGAACCATCCGCCTCGCCGACGAGATCCACACCCCCGACTCCAGCCGCTACTGGCGGGCGGACACCTATCCGCAGCGGCTCGCCGCCGGCGAGCGCCCGGACAGCTTCGACAAGGACGTGATCCGCGCCTGGGTCGTCGCGCGATGTGATCCATACAAGGATGATGTTCCGGAAATCCCCCCGGAGCTGATCTGGAAGACCGCGCTGACCTACGTCGAGGCCCACGAGCTGATCACCGGGCGCGCGTTCGAGCCGCCTGGGCCCACGCCGCCGGTGCACGAGCGCGTACTGGCGGCTCTGAGGGATTTCTAGGGCGCGCTCGCCGCGCCGCCACAGTCTGGGCGCCGTAGTTTAGCGTCGTTTGTGGTTTCACGTGAAACACGCGCGGCGGCGCCGCCGCGCTGAGCGGTCAGGAAAACTGATAAGCCGGCCGCCGCGAGGGCCTAGGCGTTCTGCCGCGCCGGCTGTGGTTGTTGGCCGCCGGCGCCGCCGAGGCCGGTGAACTTCGGCGCCATCTTCGGCAGCGCCTCGCTCAGGATCGTCGATACGGTCCAGGTGTCGACGGCGGTGACCGTCTCGATCGGGCGCGGCTGGCTGAACAGCTCCAGCGTCTCGGAACGCGCGCCGAAGATCTGGCCGGTGACGTCCTTCGCCGCCGGGGAGGCGAGGGCGACCGCCAGCTTGGCCGGCTGGTCGGGTCGCAGCGCCTTTTGCATCGCCTGCATGCGCGCGGCGGCGGCCTCGTCCTTGATCGGGATGGTGGCGATCAGCCGGGTCCAGGCGGTCGGCGCGATGATGTTGGAGCGCACGTTCTTCGAGGCCCCCTCCATCGCCAGCACCCGCGAGAAGCCCATGATGCCGAGCTTGGCCGCGGCATAGTTGGTCTGGCCGATATTGCCGATCAGGCCCGAGGTCGAGGTGAACAGCACGTAGGAGCCTTCGTTCTGGTTCCGGAAGTGCTCGATGGTGGCGCGGCAGACGTTGTAGGAGCCGCGCAAGTGCACCGCGATGACGATGTCCCAGTCTTCGTCGGCCATCTTGTGGAACATGGTGTCCCTGAGGATGCCGGCCGGGTTGATCACCGAGTGCAGGCCGCCGAAGGTGTCCATCGCCTGCTCGAACATGCCCTTGACCGCGGCCATGTTGGTCACGCTCTCGGAATTGGACGCCGCCTCGCCGCCAGCCGCGCGGATCTCCGCCGCCACCGCCTCGGCCGGCCCCGCGGAGCCTTCGTCGCCGCCGCGCTCGCCGCCGCCGAGGTCGTTGACCAGCACCTTGGCGCCTTCGCGCGCCGCGATCAGGGCGCACTCGCGGCCGATGCCGTTGCCGCCGCCGGTGACCAGCACCACCTTTCCATCCAACGCGCCCATCGTGCCGTCCTCCGCTTTGGGCTCGCCGCTCGATCGGCGCCCGCTTGCGTGGCGGTCTAGGACGTTTCGCGACGTCAGGCGCAAGAGCGCATGCGCGTCGATCTTGACGTCGCCGGTTCGCTCTCGCACTGACGATGTCGCATAATAGACAAGAGACGGCGGCGACCAGGACGCCGAAGGGAGTTGGCTTGATGGAATTGAAACCAGGATCGCGCTGGAAAAGCGCCGTTTGCGACGTCGAGGTGGTGGTGGTGCGGGCGGTGAAGGAGCCGGCCGAGCTGCAGTGCGGCGGCCAGCCGATGATCCCGCACAATGCGGAAAAGCCCGCGGGTCTTGCAATTTCGCCGGACTTCTCGGCCGGGACCCAGCCGGGGAAGCGCTTCGCCGACGAAGTGTCCGGACTGGAGATCCTCGCCACAAAGGGCGGCGCGGGCTCGCTGTCGATCGACGGGCGGCCGATCGGGGCCAAGGAAGCCAAGAAGCTTCCCGCCTCGGACTAGTGTGCTGGATTTGAAGTTCGCCTGTTCGTTGGATCGGGCTCCGAGCGAACTTCAAATCCGAAAGTTCGATGGAGCCTGCCATAATGCGTTTGCGAACTTCGGAATCGGGACACTAGCTTCGGTGCACACCACCCTCCTGCTCGACATGGCCGCCGACGCCGCGCCGGACCGGCTGGCGCTGGGCCGGACGGCGGATGGCGTCAGTTTCGACGAGGTGCGCGCCAGGGCCCGCGGCGGCGCGGCCTGGCTGCTCGATCTGGGCGGCGACACGGTCGTGTTCCTGGGCTTGAACGGCCCCCCACTGGCCATCGCCGTTTTCGCCGGCGGCCTGATCGGCAAGCCGTTCACACCGTTGAACTATCGCCTGCCCGACGCCGACCTGAACAAGCTGCTGGCCCGCACCGCGCCCTCGGTCGCCATCGTCGACGACGATATGGTTGGCCGCTTGCAGCCTGCGCCCGGCGTCACCGTGGTGACGCGCACGGCGTTCGAGGCGGCCTGCCTCGATCCGGCTAACCGCTCGCGCGAGCTGCCGGAAGTCGACCCGGACGTCGGCGTGCTGCTGTTCACCAGCGGCACCACGGGCGAACCCAAGGCGGCCGTCTTGCGCCATCGCAACCTCACCAGCTACGTGATCTCGACGGTCGAGTTCCTCGGCAGCGAGGAGCACGAAGCCTCGCTCGTCAGCGTGCCGGCCTATCACATCGCCGGCATCTCAGCGGTGCTGACCGGGGTCTATGGCGGGCGGCGCACCGTGCACCTGCCGGCGTTTACCCCCGAGATCTGGGTCGACGAGGCGGTGGCCGAGAAGGTCACCCACGCCATGGTCGTGCCGACCATGCTGGGGCGAATCCTCGACGTGCTGGAAAAGCGCCGCGAGCACCTGCCGCACCTGAAAGCCATTTCCTACGGCGGCGGGCGCATGCCGCAGCCGACCATCGAGCGGGCGCTGCGCATCCTTCCGCACGTGGACTTCGTCAACGCCTATGGCCTCACCGAGACCAGCTCGACTATCGCCGTGCTCGGCCCCGACGATCACCGCGAGGCGATCAGCTCGAGCGACGAGGCGGTGCGCCGGCGTCTGGGTTCTGTCGGTCGGCCGCTGCCCCAGCTCGAGGTCGAGATTCGCGATCCGGACGGCAAGGTTCTGCCGCCAGGCCAGTCCGGGGAGATCTATGTGCGCGGCGAGCAGGTCAGCGGCGAATACCTGCACAAGAAGGCGGTGCAGGACGACGGCTGGTTCGCCACCAACGACGGCGGCTGGATGGATGAGGACGGCTACCTCTTCGTTGAAGGTCGGCTCGATGACGTGATCGTGCGCGGTGGGGAGAACATCTCGCCCGGCGAGATCGAAGACGTGCTGCGCGAGCATCCGCAGGTGGCCGACGTCGCCGTGCTGGGCCTGGCGGATAACGAGTGGGGCGAACGGGTCGCCGCGTGCATCGTCGCAAAAGACGGCAAGCCGTCGGCGGACGAACTGGGCGCCTGGGTCAAGGCGCGGCTGCGCTCGACCAAGACGCCGGAGGTGTGGGAGTTCCGCGAGGCGCTGCCCTACAACGAGACCGGCAAGCTGCTGCGCCGCCAACTGAAGCTCGAGATGTCCGCGCCCAAGCAGCCCGCGGCGGTCTGAGACCGAAGGGACGGAGGTTTGGCGCCCAGCCAACTGATCGATGACCTGGCGGCGCTCGGCGGCGCGGGCGCGGTCGTCGTGGAAGTCCCCTGCGCTGGAGACGCCATGACGGCCGGCGACGGCGGCGTCTGTGTTGGCGTTCATCGCGCTGGCCAGTTGCCAACCGACGGCCTGGCGCGATTCGACATCCTGCTGAGCGCCGATCCCGCCGCGCCGCGGCCGTGGGTCGGCCTGCAGCGTCTCGACGACGGCCTCGCCGCCCTGCGCGGCGTGATCGCCGCCCAGCCAGTGGCGGCCGGCGTTGCGGCGCAGGTGCTGCGCGCTTCGCCGCTGCTCACGTTCGACGACGCCCTGGCGATGGAGTCGCTGGCCTATTCGATGCTGCTCGCCGCCCAGGGCTTCAGGGCCTGGCGCGACAAGACGCCGGTCAGGGCTCGGGACGAGGGCGCGGCGCCGCGCGTGCTGATCGAGGCCGACGCTGGCGCGATCCGCATCACCCTCAACCGCCCCGATCGCCGCAACGCGTTCGACGCGGCGATGCGCGATGCGCTCTGCGACGCGCTCGCCTTCGCTGTCGAACATCCCGACCGGCCGCCGGTCGAGCTCGGCGGCCTCGGCCCGGCGTTCAGCGCCGGCGGCGATCTCGACGAGTTCGGCGGCGCCGGCGACGTCGGCGAGGCGCACCTGATCCGCACGCTGCGTTCGCCGGCGCGGATGCTTTATGCGCTGCGGGAACGGGCGACGGCGCGGCTGCACGGCGCCTGCGTCGGCGCGGGCATCGAGGTTCCGGCGGCCGCGGGACGTGTGATCGCCACGGCAGGCGCGTTCTTCCGCCTGCCGGAGGTGTCGATGGGCCTGATCCCCGGGGCCGGCGGCACGGTCACCATCCCGCGCCGGATCGGCCGCCAGCGCGCCTGCTGGATGGCGATCACGGGCGCCGATGTCGACGTGGCGACCGCGCTCGCCTGGGGCCTGATCGACGCCTCGGCGCCATGAGCCCGATCGCCGCCACGCTCGCGACCCAGGGCGCTCAGATCGCGGCGCTGACGCTCGAGCTCGGCCGTCCGGTCGACGTCGCCAGCCTCGGCATCTTCGACCGGCGTGGCCAGATCGCTCTGGACCCGCCCGGCCTCGTCTCACCGAACCGCGCCTGCCGCCTGTTCCCTACCGCCGACGACTGGATGGTGCTGAACCTCGCCCGCGACGACGACCAGGGCCTGGTCGCTGCGTGGCTGCGGTGCGAAGTGGGCGACGATCCGTGGGCCGCGGTGCTGCGCGTCGCCAAGTCCCGTCCCGCCGCCGAGCTGCTGACGGACGCGGTCATGCTTGGGCTGCCTGCCGGGCGAGTCGGCGAGATCACCGCGCCAAATCCGGATGCGCCGATCCCGATGGGCGCGCCGGCGCGTCGGCGGCGGACGGGCGCGCCGCGGGTCGTCGACATGTCCGCCCTGTGGGCCGGGCCGATGTGCGGCGCGATCCTGGCGGAGGCGGGCGCGGCGGTGACCAAGATCGAGAGCACGCGGCGGCCGGACCCGACGCGGGCCTCCATGCCGGGCTTCTTCCAGCGCCTCAACGGGCGCAAGCGCGACCTCACGCTGGACCTCGGCGCGGCGGCAGGGCAGGGGCGGCTACGCGATGAGATCCTCGCCGCCGACGTCCTGATCACCAGCGCCCGGCCGCGGGCGTTCGCTTCGCTCGGGCTGTCGCCACAGGAGGTCTTCAGCGCCAACCCGGCTCTGACCTGGGTGGCGATCACCGGCTACGGCTGGACCGGCGAGGCCGCATCGCGGGTGGCGTTCGGCGACGATGCGGCGGCGGCCGGCGGCCTGGTGCGCTGGACCCGCGCCGGCGCGCCGCGCTTCCTCGGCGACGCCCTGGCCGATCCAGTCACCGGCCTTGCGGCGGCGCTCGGCGCGCTCAAGGGACTCGCGTCCGGCGGCGGCGTGCTGATCGACGTGAGCCTGGCGCGCTCCGCGGCGGGGGCCGCGGCCGATCGCAAGGCCCTCGCCGCGTGACCGGGTCCCTCATCATCCGCAACGTCGAGGTCGACGGCTGCGCCGGCCTCGACGTCCGCATCGAGGCCGGCTGCGTTGCCGAGGTCGGCGCCGGCTTGCCGGGCGAGGCCGACGAGCTGGATGGCAAGGCCGGCGCCCTGACCCCCGGCCTGGTCGATCATCACATCCACCTGTTCGCGCTGGCGGCCCAGGCGCAGTCGCTGACCCTCGACGGCGTCCGCTCGGCGTCCGACTTCGAGGCGGGCATCGGCGCGGCGCTGGCGGCGCGGGCGCCGGGGCGGTGGCTGCGGGTCACTGGCTACCACGAGGCTATGGCCGGCGAACTCGGCCGCGCGCTGCTGGACCGGATGGCGCCGCGCCATCCGATCCGGGTGCAGCACCAGACCGGTTCGCTGTGGGTTCTGAACAGCCTGGCCCTGGCGGCGGTCGGCGCGGAGGGCGCGAGCGACGACTGCATCGAGCGCGACGCCGCGGGTCGCCCGACCGGACGCATCTGGCGCGGTGACGCCTGGCTGCGCGAGCGCCTGGCCGACGACCCGCCGTCGCTGGCGCCGATCGGGCGGCAGTTGGCCGCGTTCGGGATCACCGCCGTCACCGACGCCAGCGTCACGACCGACGCGGCCGGCGCCGCACGGCTCGCCGAGGCGCACCGCGACGGCGCCTTGCCGCAGCGCCTCATCCTGATGAGCGGTGGCGAGCTGGTTGCGCCACCTGACGGCGCCTTCGAGGTCGGGCCGCTGAAGGTCCTGCTCGACGACCACGATCTGCCGCCGCTGGATGAGTTCGTAACGCGGATCGGCCAGGCGCGCGCCTGGCGCCGGCCGGTCGCAGTGCACTGCGTGACGGCGGGCGAACTGGCGCTGACCCTGGCGGCGTTCGAGGCGGCCGGCGCGCGTCCCGGCGACCGCATCGAGCACGGCGGCGTCGTCCCGACCGAGGCGATTTCGGTGATCCGCGCGCTGGGGCTGACGGTGGTGACCCAGCCGGTATTCGTGGCCGAGCGCGGCGAGCGCTATCTCGCCGAAGTCGAACCGCGCGAGCAGGCCGACCTCTACCGCTGCGCCAGCCTGCGCGTTGCCGGCATTCCGGTGGCCGCAAGCTCGGACGCGCCCTATGGCTCGCCGGACCCCTGGCGCGGCGTCGCCGCCGCGGTCGGGCGACTGACGGACGCCGGCCAGTCGCTCGGCGCCGCCGAGCGGGTGAGCGCGGCCGAGGCGCTGTCGATGTATCACGGCGACCCGGCCTCGCCAGGCGGCGCGCGGCGGCGCATCGAACCAGGCGCGGCGGCCGACCTCTGCTTGCTGAAAGTCCCGCTGGCCGAAGCACTCCGAGCCCCGAGCGCGGATCTGGTTGGCGCCACATTGATCGGCGGCCGCGTGGTCTTCGCGGCCTGACGACTTAACGTCGGCCCCGGTCCGTCCTATCTCTGCAGCGGCGAGTCTCCAGACGAGGATCCAAGCACATGGCTGAAAGCGAACGCGCCGTCCTGGCCGGCGGCTGTTTCTGGGGCATGCAGGACCTGATCCGCAAACGCGCCGGCGTGATCTCGACGCGGGTCGGCTACAGCGGCGGCGATGTTCCTAACGCCACCTACCGCAACCACGGCGACCACGCCGAGGCGATCGAGATCATCTTCGACCCGGCCCAGCTCAGCTATCGCGACCTGCTGGAGCTGTTCTTCCAGATCCACGATCCAACCACGAAGAACCGCCAGGGCAACGACCTCGGCCGCAGCTACCGCTCGGCGATCTATTACGCCAGCGACGCGCAGAAGCGGACCGCGCTCGACACCATCGCCGACGTCGAGGCCTCCGGCCTATGGCCCGGCAAGGTGGTGACCGAGGTCGAGCCGGTGGGCGATTTCTGGCAGGCCGAGCCGGAGCACCAGGACTACCTGGAGCGCTACCCCAACGGCTACACCTGCCACTTCCCCCGCCCCAACTGGAAACTGCCCCACCGCGCGGTAGCCGCGGGCGGCTGACAGCGGCCGGCCGGCGCGGCGCCCCTTATGCCGCTTTGACGGTCGAGCGCCGAAACCCCTGTTTCATTCCAATGGCGCAGGCGTTTAGGTCGACGTCCGGTGACCGCTATGGCCACCGCCCCGACCGTTGAATGACAAAGGCCTCGAAACGCAAAGATTGGCTGCAGATCGGCTCGCGTGTCGCCCCGTTCCCCATGCGCGACCCGGGCCGGGTCGTGGGCGCGCCGCTCCCGACGGCGCTGACTTCTTCTCCGGCGGTGGCCGTTCCGCCAGTTCCGCCACCGCCGGAGGCCTTTCGCCGGACCAGAATTCGGTCCGCCCGCGCTCGACAACGATGATAGCCTGACCGTCATGAGCGATGCCGAGGAAGCGCGCCCGTCGCCGTCCGCCGCCCTGGCGTTGCTCGCTCGGCAGTGCCTGGAGCAGCTGCGACCCGCCGCGATCGGTCTCGTCCTGCTCACCTTGATCACCGGCGCCGCCTATCCGGCCGTCCTGTTCGGCGTCGGCCGCGCCTTCTTCTCGGACCAGGCCAACGGCAGCCTCGTCCTTCGCGGTGGCGCGGTGGTCGGTTCAACGCTGATCGGGCAGGGGTTCTCGCGGCCCGAGTATTTTCAGCCGCGCCCCTCGGCCGCGGGGAACGGCTATGACGCCACCCAGTCGAGCGGCACGAATCTCGCGCCCGCCAATCCGAAGCTGATCGAGCAGGTGCGCCAGAGCGCGCAGGCCTATCGCAAGCTGAACGGCCTCGCGCCAGATGCGCTGGCGCCGATCGACGGCGTGACCAGCTCTGGCAGCGGGCTCGACCCCGACATTAGCCCACAGAACGCGGCGCTGCAGGCGGCGCGAATCGCGAAGGCGCGCGGCATCGGCGAGACGGTGGTGAAGGCGCTCGTGGCGGCGAACACGCGCGGGCCCGATCTCGGCTTCCTGGGCGCGCCGCGCGTCTCGGTGCTCGAGCTCAATCTGGCGCTCGACCGGGCCGCGCCGATGCCGAAGCGGTGACCTGATGCGCTGGCTCGAATATCTCGTCTTCCTGGGCATCGTCGTCGGCTTGGCGAAGCCCACCGGCCTCTATCTGGCGCGGGTTTTCGAAGGTAGGCCGACCTGGCTCGATCCGGTGCTGCGGCCGGTCGAGACCCTGATCTTGGCGATCCTCGGCGTGCGGCGCGATCGCGAGATGTCGGCGCCGCTCTACTTCCTGTCGTTCGTGTTGTTCAGCCTTCTGGGTACCCTGGCGTTGTTCGCGTTGCTGATGCTGCAGACGGCGCTGCCCGGCGGTCCGGCGGACAAATACCTCTCGACACCGACGACGCCGGATTTGGCGCTCAACACCGCCATCAGCTTCGCCACCACGACGACCTGGCAGGCCTACGCAGGCGAGTCGACCATGCGGTATCTGACGCAGGCGGTCGGGCTCGTCTCCCAGAACTTCCTGGCTGGAGCCGCGGGGCTGGCAGTGGGGATCGCCTTCATCCGCGGACTGGCGCGCACCGACTCGCCGACGATCGGCAACTTCTGGGTGGATCTGGTGCGCGCCATCCTGTGGGTGCTGCTGCCGATCGCCCTCGTGGGCGGGATCGTGCTGATGTGGCAGGGCGTGCCGATGAACTTCGCTCCCTACACCCAGGCCCACACCCTAGAGGGTCCTGTTCAGACGATCGCCCAAGGCCCGGTGGCCGCGCTGGAGCTGATCAAGAACCTCGGGACCAACGGCGGCGGATCTTTCAACGTCAACGGCGCCCACCCGTACGAGAACCCGACGCCGCTGGTCGGGTTTATCGCCCTGCTGGCGATCGCCGTGTTGCCGGCGTCGCTGACCATGACCTTTGGCGAGATGACCGGCCGTCCCCGCGCCGGCTGGGTGTTGCTGGGCGTGATGGTCGCCCTCTTCGTGGGCGGCCTAGCCGTTTGCGACCAGGCCGAAGCCGCGCGGCCGCCGCAGTTGGCGGCGATCCACCTCGTCGGCGGCAACATGGAAGGCAAGGAGACGCGTTTCGGCGTCGGCGACTCGGTGCTGACCGCCGTGGTCACCTCGAATGGCGCCACCGGTTCCTATGACTCGATGCACGACTCGTTCGAGCCGCTCGGCGTGATGGTTCCGCTGGTCAACATGCTGCTGGGCGAGATCATCTTCGGCGGGCTGGGGACGGGCATCTATGGCATCGTCATGATCGCGCTTGTGGCCGTGTTTCTGGGCGGCCTGATGATCGGGCGCACCCCGGCCTATCTCGGCAAACAGGTCACCGCCTCCGAGACCAAGCTCATCGCCCTCTACATGCTGCTGACGCCGCTGGTGGTCATGTCGCTGAGCGCGCTCGCCCTGACCTCGAAGGACGGTCTGGCGGCGGTGGTGACCAACACGGGCTCGCACCGGCTTACCGAGGTGATCTACGCCTACGCCTCGTCGATGGCCAACAACGGCCAGACCATGGCCAGCCTCAACGCCAATTCCCCGTTCTACAATGTCACCACCGGAGTCGCGATGTTGGCCGGGCGGTTCGGCCTGGCGGGGCTGGCGCTGGCGCTGGCGGGACGCTTCGCCGCTCAGGGACGGCTGGCGACCACGTCGGGCACGCTTCCGACCGACACGATCTCGTTCGGCGCGCTGGTGCTCGGCACGGTCGTCATCGTCGGGGCCCTGAACTTCCTCCCCGCGCTGGCGCTCGGCCCGGTGGTCGAGGCGCTGCAGCGATAGAGGGCCGCGGCGCGGAGCAGGGGCGGCCGCTCCGGCGGGCTTCTTCGAGTCAGTCGCCTCGCGCCGGGCGTTGGCGTTCGATAGCGGATTGGCGAAGGTAGTCTGCCGCTTTGATGATGATGGCGCCTGGAAGCCAGATGACGGCCGCTGCCGCGATCAGGGTGGTGACAATCTCGAGGAAACTAGACAATTCAACGACGAACCTATCGCGCCCCCAGAGCGGGCGCAGGCAGCGGCGACTTAAGTCCAAGCCGCGTAAACATTCAAAACGCGCTTTCTGACGCAGACATAAGCCGCGCATAAAGCCAGCAATCGCGCCCCGGCGGCAAACAGCAGTACAGCCAGAGACTTGGCCTCTATTCCAGTATCGGCGCCGAACGTCCGATCCATATCGAATCCTTATGCGGCGCGGCGATATCGTTGCGCCTGTAACTTGGAGCCAGCGATCGTCAACTGCTGCGGTCGCTGGCGTTTTTTGGTGCTCCGATGACCATCCATCTCTACCAACCCCTGCAGCCGCTGGCGGCCGACGGCGGCGCCTTGATGCGCATCCTGCATGCCGCCGGCGTCGAGAAGGACGACCTGATCCGCGTGGTTGGTCCGTCCGGAACGCTTGCCGCGCTTTGGCTCAGCCGCCACGGCTATGACCGCGCTGTCTTCGTCCGCACTGCGGCCGCGGAGCGCACCCGTCCAGCCGACGCGCTGCTGGTCGCGCAACCCTGCGCGGCTGAGGAGCTCGCGCCCTTGCTCGATATCGCTGGGGCGGTGAGCGACGACGGCGCCCTGATCGTCCAGACCCGTCCGGGCCGGGGCGGCGAGGAGTTCGAGGCCGTCGCGGCCCTGCTGCGTGGTCAGGGATTTCACGCGCAGCGCCGCCTGAACGACAAGGGCCGGCCGATCTGCATCGCCAGGCGCGTCGGCTTCCCCAGCGCCGAAAAGGCGGCGTGAGACCATGTTCCAGGCCCTCAGGACACCCTCGAGGCCGGTGATGCTGGCGATTTCGCCGGCATCACCGCTGGAGACGCAAGACGCCGGCGAGCCGCCGCTCCGAGCGGCGCAAGCCTGCCGGTCGGGTGATGTGGTCTTCCGGTTCGACGAGGTCGAATGGCGCCAGCAACGCGACCGCGACACCGTGCAGCATCTGCGCGGCGGTCATGTCTATCACCCGCTGCTCGCGAGGACCGCGCACAGCTGCGAGCCGAACTGCTGCATCTCATTCCCGACCAGCTCGATGGTGGCGATCCGCCCGATCGAGGCGGGCGAGGTGATCACCTACGACTACGAGACCACGGAGACCTGGTTCAGCCATCCGTTCTGGTGCCAATGCGGCTCGCGCCGCTGCCGCGGACGTATCGGCTGAGCGGCGCCGTAGCGGCGGACGGGCCTCAGGCGACGACGAGTTCGTTGGTGACGTCGGTCACGCCGGGCTCGGCCCACGCCGCCGCCGCGGCCATCTTGCGCTCGCGCTCGGAGCGGACCGTGCCCATCAGCGTCACGGCGCCGCCGTTGATGGCCACGGTGATGGTCTGCGGGTCGAAGAACCACGAGTGACCGAGCGCGTGGGTGATGTCGTCGCACAGCTCTTCGGCGTCGACTTCGGACATGGAATTCTCCTGGCGGCCGGCTTTCTCCGCGGCAATGTATGCGGCGAGTGTGACGTTTCGCCGTCAAGTTACGGCGTGAGCACCGCCGCGCCGGTGAAGGCGCCCGCCCTGAGGTCGGCCAAGGCGCGGTTGGCGTCGGCGAGCGGATAGGTGGTGATCTGCGCTCTCACCCCGGCCTTGGCGGCCAGCGGCAGGTAGCGGCGGCCGTCCTCGCGGGTGAGGTTAGCGACCGAAACCAGGCGGCGCTCCTCCCAAAGGATCGCGTAGGGGAAGCTGGGGATGTCGCTCATGTGGATGCCGCCGCAGACCACGATCCCACCCTTGCGCACGGCTTTCAGCGCAGCGGGGACCAGCTCGCCCGCCGGGGCGAAGATGATCGCCGCGTCGAGCGGTTCCGGCGGCGCGTCCGCGGAGCCGCCGGCCCAGGCGCAGCCCAGGTCCATCGCCAGCTTCCGCGCCGCGTGGTCGCCGTCGCGCGTGAAGGCGAACACCCGCTGGTCGCTCCAGACCGCGAGCTGGGTCAGCAGATGCGCCGCCGCGCCGAAACCGTAGAGGCCGAGTGTGGCGACCGGCCCGCCCTCGCAGGCCTTGATCCACGACCGGTAGCCGATCAGGCCCGCGCACATCAGCGGCGCCGCCTCGGCGTCGCCGTAGGATTCGGGAATCGGGAAACAATAGTCAGCGTGGCCGACGAAGCGCTCGGCGTAGCCGCCGTCGCGGGTCCAGCCGTTGAAGCCGGGCGTGTCGCACAGGTTCTCCTGCTCGTGGACGCAGTAGCGGCAATGGCCGCAGGTCTGGCCAAGCCAGCCGGCGCCCAGGCGTTGGCCGATGAGGTCTGCCGACACGCCGGGCCCGACCGCCTCCACCACCCCGATGATCTCGTGGCCCGGCACGATGGCGGGCCGCTGCGGCGCCAGCTCGCCGTCAACCACATGCAGGTCGGTGCGGCACACGCCGCAGGCCCGCACCTCCAGTCGCAACTCGCCCGGGCCAGGGTCCCGCACCGCCGCATCGATCGGCGTGAGCGGCGTCCCCGGTTGGCGCAGCACCATGGACAGCATCGCAAGGCTCCTGACCCGCAGCCTTGAACCCTGGGGCGCCCGGAAGCCAAGCGCGGCGTCAGCTCTGGGCCGAAATTTGTTCGCCAACGGAACCCCAGGGGCGGCGTTCCGTTGCGCGTTTGCGGGGCGGGCGTCAGAGCTATCGTCGACGCCTGAGCGCCTGGCGCCTGCCGATTACGGAGAGGGTCATGGCCGCAGATCAAATGTCAGCCGTCAAGCCGCCAGCGCAGACCCCGGCCGGCGATATCGACCGGGTGGCGATCAACACCATCCGTACGCTCGCCATCGACGCGGTGCAGAAGGCCGACTCCGGCCACGCGGGTGCGCCGATGGGCTTCGCACCGGTGGCCTACACGCTCTGGACCCGGTTCCTGCGCTACGACCCCGCGCAGCCGCTTTGGCCGAACCGCGACCGCTTCGTGCTCTCCAACGGTCACGCGTCGATGCTGCTCTACGCGCTGCTGTTTCTCGGCGGCGTCGAGGCGGTGGACACGAAGGGCGAGCCGCTCGGACGACCGGCGGTCGCCCTGGACGACATCAAGCGCTTCCGCCAGCTCGACAGCGTCTGTCCCGGCCATCCCGAGCATGGCGTCACCACCGGCGTCGAGACCACCACCGGGCCGCTTGGCCAGGGCGTCGGGACCAGCGTCGGCATGGCGGTGGCGCAGCGATGGCTCGCCGCGCGCTACAACCGCGAGGGCCATGCCCTGTTCGACTACAATGTCTACGCCATCTGCAGCGACGGCGATCTGATGGAAGGGATCAGCAACGAGGCCGCCTCGCTCGCCGGTCACCTGCAGCTCGCCAACCTCTGCTGGATCTACGACGACAACCACGTCACCATCGAAGGCTCGACCCAACTGGCCTTCACCGATGACGTGATCAGGCGGTTCGAAGGCTACGGCTGGGCGACGCACACGGTGGACGACGCCAACGACTGCGAGGCGTTCGCCGCCGCGGTCGAACAGTTCCTGGCCACCACCGTGCGGCCGACGCTGATCCGGGTGAGGAGCGTGATCGGCTACGGCTCGCCGCACAAAGAGGGCACCTCGAAGATCCACAGCGATCCGCTGGGCGAGGAGGAAGTGAAGCTCACCAAGCGCGCCTACGGCTGGCCGGAAGACGCGCAGTTCCTGGTTCCGGACGGCGTGCGCGAGCGCTTCGCCGAGACCTTCAGCGCCCGCGGCCGCAAGCTGCGCCGGGGGTGGGACGAGGCGGCCGCGGCGTATGCCGGGGCCTTCCCGCATCTGGCCGATGCGCTGAAGTCGATGCAGACGGCGACGTTGCCGAACGCCTGGGACGCGGACCTCCCGACCTTCAAGGCGGACGCAAAGGGCATCGCCAGTCGCGAGGCCTCGCGCAAGACGCTGCAGGCGCTGGGCAAGAGCATCCCCTGGCTGGTCGGCGGCGCGGCCGACCTCGCGCCCTCGACCAAGACCATGCTGGACGACCCGGACGCCGGCGCCTTCGAGCCGGATAGCTACGGCGGTCGCAACTTCCATTTCGGCGTGCGCGAGCACGGCATGGCCGCCTGCGCCAACGGCCTGGCGCTCAGCGGCCTGCGCCCCTACGTCGGCACGTTCCTGGTGTTCAGCGACTACATGCGCCCGGCGCTCCGGCTGGCGGCGTTGATGCGCCTGCCGGTGACCTTCGTCTTCACCCACGACTCCATCGGCCTTGGCCAGGACGGACCGACGCATCAGCCGATCGAGCAGCTCGCCGCGCTTCGGGCGATCCCGGACCTGCTGGTGATCCGCCCCAGCGACGCCAACGAGACCGTGGAGGCGTGGCGCACCATCCTGGCGCAGGACGGGCCTGCCTGCCTGGTGCTTTCGCGCCAGGCGCTGCCGACGCAGGACCGCACCCGCTGCGCCCCCGCGTCCGACCTCGCCCGCGGCGCCTATGTACTGGCCGACGCCGAGGGTGGCGCGCCGCAGGTGATCCTGATCGCGAGCGGCAGCGAGGTCTCGCTGTGCGTCGAGGCGCAGGCGGGCCTCGCGGCCGGGGGTGTCCGCGCCCGGGTGGTCTCGATGCCGTCGTGGGAGCTGTTCGAATCTCAGCCGCCGGGGTACCGCGAGCAGGTGCTGCCGGCGGCGGTGACGGCCCGGGTCGCGGTCGAGGCCGGATCGCCGCTGGGCTGGGACCGCTACGTCGGGCCGAAGGGCGAGGTGATCGGCATGCGCCGCTTCGGCGCCTCAGCGCCGATCAAGGATTTGCTGCCTCGCTTCGGCTTCACCGCGGACCATATTCGGGACGCGGCCCTCGCTCAGCTCGAGGGACATGGAGACTAGGACGATGACCAACCCGCTGCGCGCGCTCGAAACCGCCGGTCAGGCCGTCTGGCTCGACTACCTGCATCGCCAGATCCTCGACGACGGCGAACTGGCGCGCCTGATCGACCAGGACGGGGTGACGGGCCTCACCTCCAACCCCTCGATCTTCGAGAAGGCGATCGGCGACGGCGACGCCTACGACGCGCGGATCCAGGCCGAGCTGAAGCGCGGCTCGCTGGCGCCGATGGCGCTCTACGAGCGCATCGCCATCGCCGACATCCAGGCGGCCGCCGACATTTTCCGTCCGACTTTCGATCGACTCGGCGGCAGGGATGGCTTCGTCAGCCTGGAAGTCTCGCCGACCCTGGCTAACGACACCGAGGGCACCATCGCGGAGGCGCGCCGGCTCTGGGGCGCGGTCGGCCGGCCGAACCTGATGATCAAGGTCCCGGGCACGCCGGCCGGCGTCCCCGCCATCCGTCAGCTGGTGGGCGAGGGGATCAACATCAACGTCACCCTGCTGTTCGGTGTCGACGCCTATCTGGCCGTGGCCGACGCGCACATGGCCGGCCTCGAGGCGTTCAAGGCTGGCGGCGGCGATATCTCGCTGGTGCACGGCGTCGCCAGCTTCTTCGTCAGCCGCATCGACACCAAGATCGACGGCGCCATCGACGCGCGGCTGCAGGCCAATCCCCCCACCGACGCCGCCGTTCGTCTGCGCCGCCTGCGCGGCAGGATCGCCATCGCCAACGCCAAGCGCGCCTATCAGCGCTATCTCGAGCTGATCGAGGGACCGCGCTGGAAGCCGCTGGCCGCCGCCGGCGCCCCGCCGCAGCGCCTGCTCTGGGCCTCCACCGGCGTCAAGGACCCGGCCTATCCGGACACCCTCTACATCGACAGCCTGATCGGGCCGGACACCGTCAACACCATGCCGCCGAAGACCATGGACGCCTTTCGCGACCATGGAACGGTCGCGCCAAGCCTCACCGACGCTGTCGCCGAAGCCGAGCATGATCTGGCCGAGGCGCAAGGGCTGGGACTCGACCTCGACGGCGTGACCGATGCGCTGGTGGTCGAAGGGGTCGAGCTGTTCGCCAAGGCGTTCGACGAGCTGCTGCGCGCCGTCGCCGCCAAGAGCCGCCAGATGGCGGGCGCCGCCTGATGCGGGTCGGGGTCGTCGGCATGGGCCGGATGGGCGCCAACATCGCCAGGCGCCTGATGCGGGGCGGCCACGCCTGTGTGGTCTACGACCGCGATGCCGAGGCGGTGCAGAAGGTGGTGGCCGACGGCGCCGCCGCGGCCAGGGACCTCGCGGGCCTGGTCGAGACGCTGGAGTCGCCGCGCGTCGTCTGGGTCATGCTGCCCGCCGGCGGCCCGACCGAAGAGACCGTCACCGCGCTGGGCGATCTGCTCGCCAACGGCGATGTCCTGATCGACGGCGGCAACACCTTCTACCGCGACGATATCCGCCGGGCGAAGGCGCTGGCGCCGAAGGGGGTGATCTACGTCGACATCGGCACCTCTGGCGGCGTCTGGGGCCTCGAGCGCGGCTTTTGCATGATGGTCGGCGGCGAGAAGGCGGCGGTCGACCGGATCGATCCGATCCTGAAGACGCTGGCGCCCGGACTGGGCGCGATCCCGCGCACCAGGCGCGAAGAGGGCGCCGATCCGCGCGCCGAGCTCGGCTACATCCACGCCGGACCCGCCGGCGCCGGCCACTTCGTCAAGATGGTCCACAACGGCATCGAATACGGCCTGATGCAGGCCTATGCCGAGGGCTTCGACATTCTGAACGGCAAGGCATCGGAGGCCTTGCCGGAGAGCGACCGGTTCGAGCTCAACCTGCCGGACATCGCCGAAGTCTGGCGCCGCGGCAGCGTGATCTCATCGTGGCTGCTGGACCTCGCCGCCCAGGCGCTGGCCGGCGAGCACCAGCTGGAGCGATACACCGGCGCGGTGGCCGACAGTGGCGAGGGCCGCTGGACCATCCAGGCGGCGATCGAGGAAGCGGTGCCCGCGGATGTGCTGTCGGCGGCGCTGTTCGCGCGCTTCCGCTCGCGCCGCGACCATACCTTCGGCGAAAAGTTGCTGTCGGCGATGCGCTTCGGTTTCGGCGGCCACGTCGAGCAGCCCGAGAAATGAGGCTGGGGTCATGACGGCGGGCGGGCGCCTGTTCGTCTCCGACATCGACGGGACGCTGCTGACGCCCGACAAGCAGCTGACGCCGGCCGCGATCCGTGCGGTGGCCGATCTGCGGGCCGCTGGCGTGCCATTCAGCGTCGTCTCCAGCCGACCGGTGCGCGGCATGGCCAGGGTGGTGGCGGCGCTGGGCGTCACGCTGCCCTACGCGGCGTTCAACGGCGGCAATGTGGTGAACCCGGCCGGCGGGCTGCTGCGGGCGCGTCGGCTGGCGGCGGAGACCGCCGCGGCGGCTCTGCAGCTGCTCGACCTCGCCGGGGTCCAGCCGTGGGTGTTCGCCGACGACGCCTGGCTGTTGAAGGATCCCAACGGCCCCAACGTCGAGCGCGAGCGGCGCACGGTGGACTTCGAGCCGACGGTGGTCGCCAGCTTCGGGGGCGTGATCGGTCGGATCGACAAGATCGTGGTCCCCTCGGACAACCATGCGCTGCTGGACCGGGTCGAAGGCGAGCTGCGCGCTGAGCTCATCGGCGACGCCAACGTCGAGCGCTCGCAGGCCTACTACATCGACGTCACCCATCCCTGCGGCAACAAGGGTGAGGCGGTGCGCGCGATCGCCGCCCACGTCGGCGCCGACCTCGCCCGCACCATCGTCATTGGCGACATGACCAACGACGTCGCCATGTTCCGCGTCGCCGGTTTCGCCATCGCCATGGGCCAGGCGCCGGCGGCGGTGCAGGCCGACGCCGGCGCCGTCACGGCCGCCAACACCGAGGACGGTTTCGCCAAGGCGGTCGACACGCTGGTGCTGCCGCGCCTGACGACCCAGCGATGAGCGCCGAGGCGACGGTGCTGGTGGTGATGGGCGTCGCCGGCGTCGGCAAGAGCACGCTGGGCGCGGCCCTGGCCGAGCGCCTCGGCTGGCCGTTCCAGGAGGGCGATGCGCTGCATCCGGCGGCCAACATCGCCAAGATGAGGGCCGGCCATCCGCTCATCGACGCCGACCGCTGGCCTTGGCTCGACGCGATCGGCGCCTGGATCGACGACCAGCTCGACAAGAACCAGTCCGGCGTCATCACCTGCTCGGCGCTGAAGCGCGCCTACCGCGACCGGCTGGCGACGGGGCGTCCTGGCGTGACCTTCGTGTTCATAGAGCTGGACCAGGCGGCGGTCGCGGCGCGCATGGCCGCGCGCAAAGGCCACTTCATGCCGCCCAGCCTGCTCGCCAGCCAGTTCGCCGACCTCGAGCCGCCGGGCCCGGACGAGCCGGTCATCGTAGTCGACGGCGCGGCGGCGATCGCGGCGCAGGTGGAAGCGGTGGTGCGCCGGCTGGCCCCCTCCACCCCTTCGGGGTCCCCCTCCCTCTACGGGTGAGGAGAAATGATGCGATGTCCCAATCTCCTCCCCCATCGGGGGAGCGGGACCGCGAAGCGGTGGAGGGGGCCGCGCGGGCGGGCTATGAGGTCGGCAGGATGGGACAACTGACCGATCTCCCGACAAAGGCGGAGCGCCACTGATGGCCTCCGTCGCCGAGCGGCGGTTGCTGCGGCCAGTCGATCGGCGGCGCGATCGCATGCGCGGCGGGCCGGCCGGCGTGCGCGGCCAGGCCACCGTGCTGGTCTACGGCGACTACCTCTGCCCTTACTGCCGGCGGCTGGCCCCGGTGCTGGCCCGGCTGCGCGAGGCGCTGGGCGAGCGCCTGGCCTACGCCTACCGCCAGTTCCCCAACGAAGGCGTGCACCCCGGCGCGGAATACATGTCGCGCGCCGCCGAGGCGGCCGGGCGGCAGGGCAAGTTCTGGGAGATGCACGATGCGCTGTTCGAGCGCTCGCCGGCGCTGACCGAGGCGATCGTGCTGGAGCTGGCCAAGAAGCTGCGGTTGGACCTGCCTCGCTTCCAGCGCGACCTCGACGATCCGAAGCTGAAGAAGCGGATCGACGAGGACATCGCCGACGGCCGCCGCAACAGCGTCACCGCCACGCCGACCATCTTCGTCGACGGCGTGCGCTACGACGGCGCCTGGGACTTCTACTCGATGCTGGAGGCGCTGGAACGGCCGGTCGGCGCGCGGGTGCAGCGCACCGCCCGCGCGTTCGCCAACCTGCCGACGTCGGCAGGCCTGGTGCTGTTGCTCGCGGCGGCCGCGGCGCTGGCGCTGGCCAACAGCCCCGCCGCCGGCCCGTACGCCCAATTCGTGAACGCCCAGATGGCGATCGGACCCCTCGGCGGGCCGATGTCGCTTAGCGTCGGCGAGTGGGCGTCGGAGGGTCTGCTGGCGATCTTCTTCCTGATCATCGGCCTGGAGATCCGCCGCGAGATGAGCGCCGGCTCGCTCAGCGATCCCAAGGCCGCCGCCGCGCCGGTGATCGCCGCGCTGGGCGGGATCCTGGCGCCGGCGGCGATCTATCTGGCCCTCAACCCCGGCCCCACAGCGGCTGGTTGGTCTGCGCCCAGCGACACCGGCATCGCCTTCACGCTCGGCATCCTGGCGGTGTTCGGGGCGCGGGCGTCGGCGAGCCTGAAGGTGTTCGTCGCGGCCTACGCGGTGGCGGACGACGTCTTCGCGATCCTGATCCTGGCGATCTTCTATCCGCACAACCTGCACGCCGAGTGGCTGATCGCCAGCGCCGCGGCTGTCGCGCTGATGTTCACCTTGAACCGCTGGCGCGTCTACGTCGGCTGGCCCTACCTGGCGGCGACCGTGGCGCTGTGGACCTCGCTGCACCTGGCCGGGATCGAGGGCGCGCTTTCGGGCGTGGTGCTGGCGGCGTTCCTGCCGACGCGCCCGACCCCGTCCGCCAGCCCGCTGCTGGCCCAGGCCGCCAGCGCGCTCGCCGAGCTGGAACAGGCCGAGCATACGCTGCGCCGCGCCGGGGCCGACCGGCGGCAGGTTGAACAGGAGCCGATCTGGGACTGGGCCAGCCGCAATCTCTCGGCCGCCGCCGCGCGGCTGCTGTCGCCGGCCGAGCGGGTGGAGCGCAGCCTCGCACCCTGGTCGACCTACGTCGTACTGCCGCTGTTCGCCTTCACCGCCGCCGGCGTGCCGATGGCCGCCAACCTCGGCGCGCCGGGCGCCGACCGGGTGCTGTGGGGCGTGGTGATCGGCCTGGCCATCGGCAAGCCGCTGGGCATCGTCGCGGCGACCTGGGCGGCGGTGAAAGCCAGGATCGCCGTCGGCCCCGCCGATGCCTCGCGCGTGGCCTTCGTCGCCGCGGCGTGCCTATGCGGCATCGGCGATCCGCTCTCGATCCTGATGGCCGAGCAGGCCTTTGCCGGGACCGGCTATGCGGCGGTCGCCAAACTGGGCGTGCTGATCGGCTCGGCCGTGGCCGCCGCACTCGGCGCCGCCGCGCTCGCGTTCAGCCCGCCGCCCGCCACCACCGTGAAGCCGCAGCCGGCCGGCAAACCCGACGCAGCGGAGGCCTGAGCCATGGCGCCCACCATCATCGAGACCCGCCACGATCAGGTGTATCCGATCCTCGAGCCGGCGCAGGTGGAGCGCATCCGCCACTTCGGTCACGTCCAGTCGTTCGACGCCGATGAGATGCTGGTGCGGCTGGGCGAGCGCGGGCACGGCCTGATGGTGGTGCTCAAGGGGGTGGTCGAGATCACCCGCCGCGACGGTGGCGGGCACGACCAGGCCTTCAGCACCCATCATCCAGGCTCATTCATGGGCGAACTCGCCCAGCTCAGCGGCCGTCCGTCGCTGGTCGACGCCCGAGCCACCGAGCCGGTCGAGGCGCTGGTGATCACCCCGCAGGGGCTGCGCGCGGTGCTGGTGGCCGAGGCCGATCTCGGCGAGACCATCATGCGCGCGCTGATCCTTCGCCGCGTGGCGCTGCTGGAGATCGGCGCTGGCGGGCCGGTGATCGTCGGGCCGGCCGACCATCCCGGCGTGCGCCGCCTCGTGGAGTTCCTGCAGCGCAACAGCCATCCGCGCCTGGTGCTCGACGCCGACGAGGATCCCGAGGCCAAGGCGCTGCTGGAGCGGCTGCACGTGACGCCAGGCGAGTGGCCGATCGTGCTCTGCGCCGGCGGCCAGGTGCTGCGCAACCCGACCGAGGTGCAGCTCGCGCGCTGCATCGGCCTGGTCGGCGCGATCGACCCGGACCGGGTCTACGACGTCGCCATCGTCGGCGCCGGCCCCGCGGGCCTGGCGGCGTCGGTCTACGCCGGCTCGGAGGGGCTGTCGGCGATCACCCTCGATTGCCGCGCCTTCGGCGGCCAGGCGGGGGCGTCGGCGCGGATCGAGAACTACCTCGGGTTTCCCACCGGCATCACCGGCCAGGCGCTGATGTCGCGCGCCTTCACCCAGGCCCAGAAGTTCGGGGTCGAGATGGCGATCCCGGACGAGGTCACCGCGTTCGAGCCCGGCGAAGACGGCGCGCCGATCCGCCTGCGGCTGGCCAGCGGCGAGGTGGTGCAGGCGCGCTCGGTCGTACTGGCCAGCGGCGCTCGCTATCGCCGGCTCGACGTGCCGGGGATGGCGGACTTCGAGTGCGCCTCGGTGCACTACTGGGCCTCGGCGATGGAGCGGACCCTGTGCGCCGGCGAGGAGGTGGCGTTGGTCGGCGGCGGCAACTCGGCCGGGCAGGCGGTCGTCTTCCTGGCGGCGCAGGCCAAGAAGGTCTGGCTGCTGGTGCGCGGGCCGGGGCTCGAGGCCACCATGTCGCGCTACCTGATCGACCGCATTCGCGGCCTGCCCAACGTCGAGCTGTTGCCGCAAACCGAGATCGTCGGGCTGGAGGGCCAGGACGGCGCGTTGCAGGCGGTGCGCTGGCGGCGGGGCGCCGGCGAGGAGGGCCGCCGCGAGATGCGCAACCTGTTCCTGTTCATCGGCGCCGATCCCAACAGCGACTGGCTGGCGAGCTCGGGCCTGGCGATGGACCGGCAGGGCTTCGTGCTCACCGGCGGCGAGGGCCGCCACGCGCTCGAGACCAGCCGGGCGGGCGTCTTCGCCATCGGCGATATCCGCGCCGGCTCGGTCAAGCGCGTCGCCGCCGCGGTGGGTGAGGGCGCCCAGGTGGTCGCCGCGATCCACGCCTTCCTCGGTGCGGACCACGCGTCGAAGGCGGAAGTCGTCAGAGCGGTCTGACTTAGACCAGCTTTGCCTCCAGCGTGATCTCGGCGTTGAGCACCTTGGAGACCGGGCAGTTCTTCTCGGCGCCGTCGGCCATCTGCTTGAACGTCGCTTCGTCGAGGCCGGGCACGCTGGCGGTGAGGGTGAGCGCCGATTTGGTGATAGTGAAGCCCTGGCCCTGCTGGTCGAGCGTCACCGCCGCCTCGGTGGTTAGCTCGGTCGGCTCGTAGCCGCCCTGCTGCAGCGCGAACGCCAGCGCCATGGTGAAGCAGCCGGCGTGCGCGGCGGCGATCAGCTCCTCCGGGTTGGTCCCCTTCTCGTTCTCGAACCGGGTTCGGTACGAGTAAGGCGTCTCGTGCAGCACGCCGGAGTCGGTCGAGATATCGCCGTCGCCGTCGCGGCCCGTGCCGCGCCACACCGCCTTCGCCTTGCGGATCATCGGAAGCTCCTTCGCCTGCGGCCGTTCGGCCGCGCCGGACGTGGGCATTCTGCCGAGGATTTGCGACCGCTGATGCGGCGACAACCCGGACGGAGTTCAGGTCCGACCGGGCAAGGCGCAGCCTTCGAGCGGCGCCCGGCTCAGAGCACCCGTCGCCGGAAGACCACGTGGTAGAGCACCAGCACCACCGCCGCCCCGACCGCGGCGACGAAGATGCTGTAGAGGTTGATCCCCGAGACGCCGGCGTGACCGAACAGGTGGAACAGGTAGCCGCCGACGAACGCGCCGACGACGCCCAAAAGGATGTCCATGATCAGGCCTTCGCCGCGGCGATTGACGATCATGCTGCCGATCCAGCCAGCCACCAGGCCGACCACAACCCAAGAAAGCAGCGACATCTGCGCCCTCCATCTGTTGTTCAGCGCCAGTCGTGACGACGGGCGGGTTGACCAGATGAAAGCGCCAGGGCCGACGCGGTTCCCGGTTTGTCAGCTCCTCGCCTCGCCGACGGCCTCGCTGCGGCGCGAGAGCGCGCGCTTCGCCAGCGACGTCCCGACCGCCTTGGAGATCGCCTCCAGCAGCCGGCTGGCGTCGATCGGCTTGGCCACGACGCCGTTCATGCCGACGTCGGCGTAGGCGCGCAGGTCGGACGGGTCCACGCTGGCGGTCACCGCCACGATCGGGATGCTGCGGCCGGGCTCCCAGCACCCGCGGATGATCCGTGTGGCCTCGATGCCGTCCATCCGGGGCATGTCGATGTCCATCAGGATGATGTCGAACGGCATAGTGCAGAACGCCTCGACCGCCTCGACGCCGTCCTTGGCCAGGAAGCTCGAGCAGTCGAACAGCTCGCACATGGCCGCGAGCACCTTACGGTTGGTGTCGTTGTCGTCGACGATCAGGGCGTGCACCTTGGCGCCGGCCAGCGTCTGCACCAGCGGTTCGGTGTCGTCGATGGGCTCGAACGAGGCTGGCTGGTTGGGGATCGAACCGGTCATACAAACACCCTTGCTCCGCCCCCCGGCTGACTACACGCCTAGAATGCCCGAGCTGTGCGCCCCGGACGATCAGGCCAATCCCTGAGCCCCGTCGGGCTCGCACCTAGAGCGGCAGCTCGGCGCGCACGCATAGCCCGCGCTCGCGCCGCAGCAACTCCAGCGTCCCGCCCGCCTGCGCCACCCGCGCCTGCATGCCTGGGATGCCGACGCCGTCGCCCTGGCTGTCATCGAGGACGCCGCCCAACTCGATCAGGTCCGGCAGTCCGACGCCGTCGTCCTCGACCTCCAACACGATCAATTTCGGCGCGCGCAACAGACGCAGGCTCGCGCGGGTGGCCTGGGCGTGACGGTGCACGTTCATGATCGCCTCCTGCGCCACCCGAAACAGCACCAGCTCGACCTCGGCTCTCACCGCCTGCGGCGGCCCGACGACCTCGATGTCGATGGTCAGCTCGGCGCGGCGTCCGAAGCCTTCGATCAGCCGGCGCAGCGCGCCTTCAAGGCCGAGGCGCTGCAGCTGTGGCGGATGCAGCAGGTAGGAGTAGGTGCGCACCTCGCGATGCGCCGCGGTGAGCGACACGCGGATGTCGCGCAGGATCGCGGCCGTCTCGGCGCCCGGCGGCAGCCGCCGCTCGAGGCCGGTGAGGCCAAGGTCGATGGCGACCAGGTGCTGGGCGGTGGAGTCGTGCAGATTGCGGGCGAACCGGCGCCGTTCGACGTCGCCGGCGCGCAGCACCGCGCGGGTCGCACGGTCCAGGGCGCGTGACATCGCCCGGCGCTCGGTGATGTCGGACGCGACGCCGAGCACGAGCCGCGGCGCGCCGCGGGCGTCGAAGGTCAGCGCGCTGCCGCGCGCCTCCAGCCAGCGCCAGCCGCCCTCCGGGCGGGCGACGCGCAACATGACGCTGGCGGCCGCCGGGGCCGGGCCCAAGCTGGCGAAATAGGCCGCCACCGTGTCAAAGTCGTCGGGATGGATCAGCCGGCGCAGCGACGCCAGATCGAATGACCTTTTGAGCGCGGCGTCGATGCGCGGCCCGGCCAGCTCGGTTCCCGGGAGGCCGAGTTCCGTCCGCGCCGCGGCGTTGGCCCGGAGCAGGACGACGTCATGCTCCCTGATCTCGAAGATCGAAAGCGGCGCGGCCGTGCGCTCGAACGCTTCCTCGAAGTCGACGCTGGCGAGGCTGGCCGGCAGGATCGGAATGGGTCGCTGGGCTGGCATCGGGTCAAGGCGCCTCAGGCTTGCGCTGGATCTCCCAGCTCAAGTGTCACCCACGTGCGCGGGTGCGCGCCCCTCCAACAACCTGGGAGGCATGTGCCCAACTCGGCGTAAACGACGCCTTAACGCGGCGGCCGCCTATTAGGGATCGCACTGATAGGCCGGCTCTACCAAGAGGCGTAGCGTGCAGGTTCCAGAGCGCGGGTTAGGCTCGATGTTGCGTATCTTGATTGCAGACGATCACGACATCGTGCGGCGCGGCGTGCGCGACATCATCTCCTCTCACCCTGGCTGGGAGGTCTGTGGCGAGGCCGCCAATGGCCGAGAAGCGCTCGAACTGGGTCTGCGGGAAAAGCCCGACGTGGTGATCCTGGACGTGTCGCTGCCGCTGCTGAACGGCATCGGCGTCACCCGTCAACTGCGCCAGGCGCTGCCTAAGATCGAGGTGCTGCTGTTCACCATGCACGACGACGAGGAGACGGTGACCAGCGGTCTCGCGTCCGGGGCGCGCGGCTATCTGCATAAGACCGATTCAGACCAGCACCTGGTCGCCGCGGTCTCGGCTCTGGGCGCGCACCGGCCGTACTTTTCCTCGGTCGTCTCTGAGCTGCTGCTGAACGCCGCGCTGCAGGACCGCAAGCGATCGCGCCTAGACCTGTTCACCGGGCGCGAGCTGGAGGTGGCGCAGCTGATCGCCGAGGGCCATTCCAACAAGCAGATCGCCCGGATGCTCACGATCAGCGTCAAGACCGTCGAGAGCCACCGCGCCTCTGCGATGCGCAAGGCCGGGGTGCGCACGGCGGCCGAGTTCGTCCGCTTCGCCATCAAGCACCACATGATCCAGGCCTGAACGGCCGGACGGGACGCACCGTCGCTGCGCCTGGCGTCGGCGTGATCGCGTGATATGGACGGCCGATCGGCCGCAGCGGGGCGTTCGCGCATGAAGTCTGTCCAGTTCGCGGCCGCGCTGACGGCGCTCGCCGCGATCGCCAGTTCAGCGCACGCGGACGAGGGGTTGTGGACCTTCGACAACTTCCCGGCGGCGAAGGCCAAGGCCGCACTTGGCGTCGACATCACGCCGGCCTGGCTGGCGCGGGTCCAGGCCGCGTCGGCGCGGCTGTCGATCGGCTGCTCGTCGTCGATCGTGAGCGGCTCTGGCCTGCTGCTGACCAACGACCACTGCGCCTCCGACTGCGCCCAGGCCATCTCGCCGAAGGACGTCGACTATACCCGCGCCGGCTTCCTCGCTGCGGCCAAGGCGGACGAGCGGACCTGCCCGGGCCTCCAGGCCGACATCCTGCTGCAGATCACCGACGTCACGCCACGCATGCAGGCCGCCGGCGCGGGGCTGACCGGCGAGGCTCTGGTGCTGGCGCGCGGCGCGGTCGGCGGGACCATCGAACACGAAGTCTGCGGCGGCGATCGCAAGCTGCACTGCGAAGTGGTCGAGCTTTATCACGGCGGCCAGTTCAAGCTGTACAAGTACCGGGAGTACACGGACGTGCGCCTGGTGTTTTCACCCGGCGACCAGGCGGCGTTCTTTGGCGGCGACCCGGATAATTTCAACTTCCCCCGCTACGACCTGGATTGCGCCTTCCTGCGCCTTTACGAGGACGGCCAGCCGGTGGCGACGCCGCAGCGGCTGGCGTGGAACCCGGCGCCGCCCACGGCCGGTCAGCCGGTGCTTGTCGCCGGCAACCCGGGCGGGACCTTCCGTGAGCAGACGGTGGCCGAGCTGGAGACCCAGCGCGATCTGACCTTGCCGCTGAACATGACCGAGCTCTCGGAGCTCCGTGGCCGGATGATCCGCTTCGACGAGGAGAACCCCGCCAACGCGCGCGCGGCCGACGAGCCGCTGATGGACCTGGAGAACAACTACAAGGTCTTCGTCGGCCGGCTGGCGACGCTCGACGACGCCGACTTCATAAGCGCCAAACGTAAGGACGAGGCGGAGCTGCGCGCGCGGGCCGCCGCCAAGCTGGGCGCCTCCCTCGGCGATCCGTGGGCGGAGGTCGCGGCGGCGCAGCAGGCCGCGGCGGGGCTCTACGTTCGCTATCGCCAGCTCGAAGTGGACCCGGCCCAGCAGTCGCAGCTGTTCAGCTACGCCCGCGACCTCGTTCGCGCGGCGCAGGAGCGACAGAAGCCGTCGGCGCAGCGCATGCCGCGCTACTCCGACAGCCAGCTGGCGGTGGTGGAGAAGCAGGTGCTGGACCCCGCGCCGCTGCAGCCCGCGCTGGAACAGCTGATCCTGGAGTACTGGCTGTCCAAGTCGCGCGAGCTGCTGACCGCGGACGACCCGGACACCCGGCTGCTGCTGGGGACCGACAGCCCCGAGACACTGTCGGCGCGGCTGGTGAACGGGACCAGGCTCGGCGATGCTGCCGTACGCAAGGCGCTCTGGGAGGGCGGCCTGCCGGCGATCGAGGCGTCGGACGACCCGATGATCCGGTTCATGCTGCGGATCGATCCCGAGGCGCGGCGGGTGCGGCGCGACTACGAAGACAGGGTCGAGGGTCCGACGGCGCGCGGCGCGGCGGCGATCGCCAAGGCGCGGTTCGCCGTCTGGGGCGACAGCGTCTATCCGGACGGCACGTTCACCCTGCGGCTCTCCTGGGGCGCGGTGCAAGGCTGGACCTGGCGAGGCAAGGCGGTGGCGCCGTTCACCCGCTTCGCCGGCCTCTACGAGCGCGCCACCGGCCAGCCGCCGTTCGACCTCGATCCGCGCTGGATCGCCGCCAGGCCGCGGCTGAACCCGAGCACGATCTTCGATTTCTCGACCACCAACGACATCATCGGCGGCAACTCCGGCTCGCCGGTCCTCAATGAGCAGGCGCAGGTGATCGGCACGGCCTTCGACGGCAACATCCAGAGCCTCGGCGGCGACTACGGCTACGATCCGAGGGTTAACCGTGCGGTCGCGCTTTCGGCGGCGGCGATCACCGAGGCGCTGCAGAAAGTCTATGGCGCGGACGCCCTGGTGAGCGAACTCACCGCCCGATGAGTCGAAACGCCGCGCCCCGCACAGCAATCTTTCCCGTTCAAGGTTTCCCGCCGGGCCCAGAATTGCCTATGATGAATGGCAGTCGATCGAAGGCTGGCGCGATTTGGCGCCGGCGGCGATGTAACCGGATTGTCTTTCCAAGCGTTCAAGGGCGAGCAATGGCCCAACAGCGACCGCGAAAAGACGAGGAGGGGCTGCCAGGATGAACTTCGATGGCTCGCGCGGCAGCGCGTTGCGTGCGTTCGTTGACTTCGCGATCGAGGATGCGGGGACGCCTCAGCCCCCACCCGATGACCTGCGCGGCATCTCCTGCATCGTCTGCGCCTACAACGAGGCCGATCGGATCCGGAACATCCTCGATGTGATCGTCGGGCATCCGACGCTCGGCGAGGTGATCGTGGTCAACGATGGCTCGACCGACGAGACCGAGGCGCTGATTCGCAGCTACCCGACCATCCGGGTGCTCACCCATACCCCCAACCGCGGCAAGACCTATGCGCTCAGCCGGGGCATCGCAGCGGCCAGGTACGACCATCTGATGCTGCTAGACGCTGACTTGGCCGGCATCACCGCCGCCGACATCGACGCCCTGGCCGCGCCGGTGATGCGCGGCGAGGCCGAGGTCAGCATCTCGCTGCGCAGCAACAGCCTGTGGGTCTACCGCCAGCTCGGCCTCGACTTCGTCTCCGGCGAGCGCGTCGTGCCGAAGTGGCTGCTGAAAAGCGCTGTCACCGCCATGCAGAAGCTGCCGCGCTGGGGCGGCGAAGTGTTCATGAACGAGATCTTCATCCGCCAGGGTTGCCGCATCGCCGTCGTGCGATGGCGCCGGGTGCTCAACATCCGCAAGTACCAGAAGGTCGGCGCCTGGCGCGGCGCGCTGGCCGAAGCCAAGATGATCGCCGACGCCACCCGGGTGCTGACCCCGCTCGGCCTGATCACCCAGAACCTCAGACTGCTGAAACAGGTCAACCGCCGCACCTGGAAGAGCCGCATGAAGGGCATCTTCGCGCAGAGCGCCACCTACTGGGGCCGCTAGCGCCACTCCCCACTCCCGGTCATCGCCGGGCCTCGTCCCGGCGATCCATGAACACGCGTTGGCGGGTGGCCGTGCTTGGCACGGCCACGGCTGGTTCTGCGTGCTTGGATGGCCGGGACTGACGCCCGGCCATGAGCGATCGCAGTGGGTAGGGTGTTCTAGCTGCGTCCGATCGCCAGGAAGCGTTGCGCGCGCTGGGCTTTCAGCTCGCTGGCCGAGAATTGCAGCAGGGTCTGCAGCTCCTCCTCGATCGCATCGCCCACCCCGCGGACCGTCGCGGCCGGATCGGTGTGGGCGCCGCCGAGGGGTTCGGGGATGATGCGGTCGATGATGCGAAGGCCGATCAAGTCCTGGGCGGTGATCTTCATCGCCTTGGCCGCACCCTCGGCCTTGGTGCCGTCGCGCAGCAGGATCGAGGCGCAGCCCTCCGGCGTGATCACCGAATAGATCGCGTGCTCCAGCATCAGCACCCGGTTGCCGCAGGCCATCGCCAGCGCGCCGCCGGAGCCGCCCTCGCCGGCGATCACCGCGATCATCGGGGTGGACAATGTCAGGCACCGCTCGGTCGAGCGGGCGATCGCCTCGGCGACGCCGCGCTCCTCGCTGACCAGCCCCGGATAGGCGCCGTTGGTGTCGACGAAGGTCAGCACCGGCAGGCCGAACTGCTCGGCCAGATCCGCCAGCCGCACCACTTTGCGGAAGCCCTCGGGCCGGCCCATGCCGAAGTTGTGTTTGATGCGGCTGTTGGTGTCGTGGCCCTTCTCCTGGCCGATCACCACCACCGGCTGGCCGCGGAAGCGTCCCAGCCCGCCGACGATCGCCTGGTCGTCGGCGAACTTGCGGTCGCCGCGCAGCTCGACGAACTCCTCGATCAACCCGCCGACATAGTCGACGAAGTGCGGCCGCTGCGGGTGACGGGCGATCTGGGTCTTCTGCCAGGCGTCGAGGTGGGCGTACGTCTGCCGCCGCATGTCGGCGACACGCTGACGCAAGGCATCGACCTCGGCGTCGAAGGCGCCGGGACCGGCCGTGTCAGAGAGCTTGGAGAGCTCCTCGATCTTAGCTTCGAGCTCGCCGATCGGCCGCTCGAACTCCAGATAGTGCGCCGCCATAGCTCCTGTACGCGTGGGGCCGGAAAAGGTGGCGCAAACTAGGCATCAAGGTGCGCCGGGGCAAGGCGGCGCTCGCCGTGCGGCGACCGGCCTAATCGAAGAGGCGATTCACGGCTGCCTGCGCCGCGCCAGCGGGTGCTTGGTCTCGACCACCTCGCGCAGGCGGTCCTGGGCGATGTGGGTGTAGATCTGGGTGGTGGCGATGTCGGCGTGGCCGAGCAGCGTTTGCACCACGCGCAGGTCGGCGCCGCCCTCCAGCAGATGGGTGGCGAAGGCGTGGCGCAGCACGTGCGGGCTGACCTTGGCCGGATCGACGCCGGCGCCCTGCGCCGCTTCGCCGAGCAGCTGGGCGAATCGCCGCTCGGTCAGCCGCCCGGCCCGGCCGCGGGAAGGGAACAGCCAGGGGTTCGGTTTGGCGCCCACCGCCTCCGCGCCCCTCGGCAGGAAGCTGCGCCGAACCTCCAGATAGGCCTTGATCGCTGCGCGTGCGGCGCCGTTCAGCGGGGCCAGGCGCTCCTTGCCGCCCTTGCCGCGCACCATCAGGTAGGCCGGATCGTGCGCCAGGGCGGCGAGGGTCAGGGCGACGGCCTCCGAGACGCGCAGGCCCGAGGCGTAGATGGTCTCAATCAGGGCGGCGAGGCGCAGCCCCGCGGCGCCGTCCTTGGCCGCCGCCGCGACGAGCAGGGCGTCGACCTCGGCTCTGGTCAGCACCTTTGGCAGCGGGCGGCCCTGCTTCGGCGCATCGACCCGGCGCGATGGGTCGTCCTCGCGCCAGCGCTCGCCGAGTACGAAGCGGTAGAACTGCCGCACCGCCGCCCGCCGGCGCGCCGCTGTCGCCGGCGAGAGCCCCCGCGCGCCGAGGTCGGCGAAATAGGCCTCGATGGCTTCCGCCGAGGCGCCGGCGAGGTCGGCGCCCTTCGCGGCGAGGTGGCCCTCGGCGTCGGCGAGATCCTTGCCGTAGGCTTTCAGGGTGTTGGCGGCGGCCGCGCGCTCGGCGGCCATCATCTCCAGGAACGCCTCGACCCAGGCGTTGCTCTGCGGTGAAGTTGGCGACGCAGGGCCTGCTCGTGTAAAGCCGCTGATGGTCATGTCCTCAACCCTGGGCCCCTTCAAGAAGACCATCGCTCTCGTCGGACTTTCGGGCGTCGGCAAGAGCAGCGTCGGCCGCCGCCTCGCCGCTGCCCTCTCGATGCCGTTCCGCGACGCCGACGCCGAGGTGGAGGCCGCCGCGGGCCGGCCGATCGCCGAGATCTTCGCGCAATATGGCGAGGCCGCCTTTCGTGATGGTGAACGGCGGGTTATCGCGCGCCTGCTGGCCGAGGCGCCGCACGTGCTGGCGACCGGCGGCGGCGCCTTCATGCATCCCGAGACGCGCCGGCTGATCAAGGCGCAGGCGATCTCGATCTGGCTGAAGGCCGACGTCGAGGTGCTGGCGCGCCGCGTCGGCCGCAAGGAGAGCCGCCCGCTGCTGGCCGGCAAGGACCCGCTCGACGTGCTCGCCGCCCAAGCCCGCGATCGCTACCCCGCCTACGCCGAGGCCGACATCGCGGTGGAGACCGGCGACACCCCGCATCAGGTGGCCGTCGAGGCGATCCTGAAAGCGCTGGCCGAGCGGGCGGAGACGCTGTCGTGATCCAGACCGTCCCGGTGGCGGTCGCCGGCAAGCCCTACGACGTGCTGATCGGCCCAGGGCTCATCGCGCGGGCAGGGGCGCTGGTGGCGCCGCTGCTGAAGCGGCCGCGGCTGGCCGTGGTCATGGACGAGACGGTGGGCGACCTGCACGGCGCGGCGCTGGAGGCCTCGCTCGCTGCGGCGGGCGTCGCCTTGCACCCGATCGTGATCGCGCCTGGCGAGGGCGCCAAGAGTTTCGACGGCCTGGCGGCGCTGTGCGACGCGCTGCTGGCGCTGGAACTGGACCGCGGCGATCTGATCGCAGCGTTCGGCGGCGGCGTGGTCGGCGACCTGACGGGGTTCGCTGCGGCGATCCTGAAACGCGGCGTCGACTTCGTGCAGCTGCCGACGACGCTGCTGGCGCAGGTCGACTCCTCGGTCGGCGGCAAGACCGCGATCGATACGCCGCGCGGCAAGAACCTGATCGGCGCCTTCCATCAGCCGCGGCTGGTGCTGGCCGACCTCGATGTGCTGGAGAGCCTGCCGCTTCGGGAGCTGGCCTGCGGGTACGCCGAGGTGATCAAGTACGGCCTGCTGGGCGATCTGCAGTTCTTCGCCTGGCTGGAGCAGCACGGACCCGCCGTGCTTTCGCTGGATAGCGAGTCGCTTGCTCACGCCGTGCGGCGCTCGGTGGAAATGAAAGCCGAGATCGTGGCCGAGGATGAGCGCGAGAGCGGGCGCCGGGCGCTGCTTAACCTCGGCCACACCTTCGCTCACGCGCTGGAGGCGGAGACCGGCTTCGGCGAGGATCTGAAGCACGGCGAGGCGGTCGGGATCGGCATGGCGCTGGCCTTCCGCTTCTCAGTCTATCTTGGCAGTTGCTCCGGTCAGGACGCCGGCCGCGCGGCCCGCGCCATCGCCGCCGCCGGCCTGCCGACCAACCTCAGCCAGCTGGCCGGCCATCCGTTCCGCGCCGACAGGCTGGTGGAGCATATGGCGCAGGACAAGAAAGCCGAGGGCGGGGCGCTGACCTTCATCCTGGCGCGGGCGCTGGGCGACGCATTCGTCGCCAAGGGTGTCGAGGCGGCCGCCGCCCACGCCTTCCTGATCGGCGAGGGAGCCACGCCATGACGCTCGAAGCCGCGCTGATCGCCGCGGCGCCCTTCATCCTCGCTCTGCTGGCCGTTTCCGCCGTGTTCTCAGCCGCCGAGACCGCGCTGACCCGGGCCAGCCGCGGGCGCATGCACCAGCTGGAGCGCGACGGCGACCGCGCCGCCGGCCGGGTCAACCAGTTGCTCTCCGACCAAGAGACCATGATCGGCGCGGTGCTGATCGGCTACAACGTGTTGAATATCCTGAGCTCGGCGCTGGCCACAGAGTTCATCACCCGCGTCGTGCCCGGTGCGTGGGGTGTCGCCATCGCCACCGGCGTGATGACCGTGCTGGTGGTGGTGTTCGTCGAGGTGCTGCCGAAGACGCTGGCGATCGTCCGCGCCGACGACGTCGCCCGCGGCCTCTCCGGTCCGATGCTGCTGGTGGTGCGGCTGCTGGGGCCGATCATCTACGGCATCCAGTGGATCGTGCGGCACACGTTGCGCATTTTCGGCGTGCGGCTGGAGATGGAAGACGACGTGCTTGCGGCCCACGAGGAGATCCGCGGTGCGGTCGAGTACCATCACTCCGAGGGGCTGGTCGAAAGCGGCGACCGGCGCATGCTGGGCGGGGTGCTGGACCTGGGCGAGCTGACGGTGGCCGACGTCATGGTGCACCGGCGGCAGATCTTCATGCTCGACATCGCCCAGCCCGCCGGCGAGATCGTCACCGAGGCGCTGAAGAGCCCCTACACCCGCCTGCCGCTCTATCGCGGCGAGCAGGAGAACGTGATCGGCGTGCTGCACGCCAAGGACCTCGCCCGGGCCATCGCCGCCGCCGGCGGGCCCGACAGGGTCGACATCGCCGCCGTCGCCACCGCGCCCTGGTTCGTGCCGGAGACCACCCACCTCAAGGACCAGCTCAACACCTTTCTCAAGCGCCGCGCCCACTTCGCCCTGGTGGTCGACGAATATGGCGCGCTGCAGGGCCTGCTGACGCTGGAGGACATCCTCGAGGAGATCGTCGGCGAGATCGAGGACGAGCACGACGCGGCGATCGAGGGCGTTCGCGCCCAGCCCGACGGCTCGGTGATCGTCGACGGCGACGTGGCGGTGCGCGAGCTGAATCGGGCGCTGGACTGGGACCTGCCGGACGAGCACGCCGTCTCGATCGCCGGTCTCGTCATCCACGAGGCGCAGACCATCCCCGACGTCGGCCAGTCGTTCATCTTCCACAACCACCGCTTCCAGGTGCTGCGCCGTCAGCGCAACCAGATCACATCGCTGCGGGTGACGCCGCTGCAGGAGCCGGAAGCGTAACTTGAGCCAGTGGCGCATTGTCGCGCCTGTCCGGCTGCCGTACATTTCGGCGGTCCGCTGTTGTCGGGTCCCTGACGGGCTCTTGGAGTACTCAGATGGCCGCCGCCTCCCCGCTGCTCGGCCGACGCGTCCTCGTTGTGGAGGACGAAATGATGATCGCGATGCTGGTGGAGGACATGCTGGCCGAGTTGGGGTGCGTGGCGGTGGGTCCGGCTCACGCACTGGAGGCCGCGCTCGACCTGGCGCGGACCGAACTGGGCCTCGATGCGGCCCTGCTCGACGTCAACCTCGGCGGCCAGCCGGTGTACGCGGTGGCCGATGCGCTGCGCGAGAAGGGCGTGCCGGCGATCTTCTCCACCGGCTACGGCGATGCGGGCCTGCGCGACATCGACCGCGGCGCCCAGGTGCTGCAAAAACCCTTCCGAGCCGGCGATCTGGCGGCCGCCCTGAACGCGGCGCTCGGCGTCGGCTAGCCCAGTTCCCCCGGCGCCAACGCCTTGACCGACAGCGCGTGCACCGGCCCAGCCAGCTCCTCTGCCAGCGCCGCATAGACCATCCGCTGGCGCTGCACCCGCGAGACCCCCTCGAAGGCCGCGGACTCGATCACCACATTGAAGTGGCTCTCGCCGCCGTGGCCGGCGCCGGCATGGCCGGCGTGGCGGGCGGAGTCATCGTCGACGACCAGGCGGAGAGGGGAGAAGGCGCCGGTGAGCTTGCGTTCGAGTTGGTCAGCTACGGCGCCCACTATTCCGCCTCCCTATTCGTCGCCTGTCAATTCTTGATCGGCAAAAGTTCAGCCGCATACTTCAGACAATGACGACCGCCTTTCAATACCGTCCCCGGTTCGTGGACATCCGCGTGCGGCCGCCCAAGTCGGACGCGGAAACCGCCGCCAGCGAAGACGTCAACAGCCTGAAGCCGGGTGAGCGGGCGTGCGATCACCAGGGCTGCCGGCTGGCGGGCACCGCGCGGGCGCCCAAGTCGCGCGACATGCTGAACGAGCACTACTGGTTCTGTCAGCCGCACGCGGCCGAGTACAATCGCACCTGGAACTTCTTCGCCGGCATGACCGACGACCAGATCCGCGCGCGCCAGACCGAGGAGTCGTTCAGCGGCGGTCGGCCGACCTGGTCGTTCAAGGCCGGGCGCGGCTCGCGCGAGGCGGCGGCCCAGGCCTCGAAGGGCTTCTTCCGTGACGCGTTCGGCATCTTCGGCCGCAATCAGCAGCAGCAGGCGGCGGCCGACCAAGCCGCGTTCGACAAGCAGCTCGGTCGCCTGGAACGCAATGCGCTGGCCGATCTCGACCTCGACGCCACCGCCGACGGCGCCTTGATCCGCCGCCGCTACACCGAGCTTCTCAAGCGTTGCCACCCGGACGCCAACGGCGGCGATCGCTCCGCCGAACACAAACTGCAGCGCGTGATCAAGGCGTTCCGCACCCTGCAGAAGGCCAAACTGGTCTGATCCCAGGCTGTCCCAACGGCGCCCCCGTGCGGCTGAAACAGCCGTTTGCTTTGCCGCCATTCCACGCTAGTGAACCGGCGTTATGACGATCCTCGACAACCCCGCCGACGACGAATTGCTGAATCTCATGCCCGACAAGATGGTCGGCGTACGCGAGACCTTTGGCGTCGATTCCGACATGCAGGTGCCGTCGTTCTCGCACCGTGATAGCCACGTGCCGGATTTCGACGACGCCTATCAGTTCGACCCGCAGACCACGCTCGCGATCTGCGCCGGCTTTGCCTACGACCGCCGGGTGATGATCCAGGGCTATCACGGCACCGGAAAGTCGACCCACATCGAGCAGGTCGCCGCGCGGCTGAACTGGCCGATGATCCGGGTCAACCTCGACAGCCACGTCTCGCGGATCGACCTGGTCGGCAAGGACGCCATCGTGCTGCGCGAGGGCCGCCAGGTGACCGAGTTCCGCGAAGGCATCCTGCCCTGGTGCATCCAGCGACCGATGGCGCTGGTGTTCGACGAGTACGACGCCGGCCGGCCGGACGTGATGTTCGTGATCCAGCGGGTGCTGGAGGCGCAGGGCAAGCTGACCTTGCTGGACCAGAACCGGGTGATCCGGCCGAACAAGCTGTTCCGCCTGTTCTCGACCACGAACACCATCGGCCTTGGCGACACAACCGGGCTCTATCACGGCACCCAGCAGATCAACCAAGGTCAGATGGACCGCTGGTCGATCGTCACCACGCTGAACTACCTGGCGCACGACGTCGAGGCCGAGATCGTGCTGGCCAAGGCGCCCAGCTACGCCGCGACGCCCGAGGGCCGCCGCACCGTCGCCGCCATGGTCCGCGTCGCCGACATGACCCGCAACGCGTTCATGAACGGCGACATCTCCACCGTGATGAGCCCGCGCACGGTGATCACCTGGGCCCAGAACGCCGAGATCTTCGCTGGCGACATCGCGCTGGGCTTCCGGCTGACCTTCCTCAACAAGTGCGACGAGCTGGAGCGCCCGACCGTGGCCGAGTTCTTCCAGCGCGCCTTCGGCGGCGACCTTCCCGAGAGCGCGGCGCGGGTGCGGGTGGTCTAGGCGCCATGGCGGACCCACAGGCGTCCGCCGAAGTCCGGGTCCTGACGCCGGCCGACGCGCGGCTGTTCGAGCGCGTCGCCGACGGCGTGTTCGACCATGCGGTGCAGACGCGGCTCATCGACGAGTTCCTCGCCGATCCCAGGCATTCGCTCGCGGTGGCGATCGCCGACGGCATGATCGTCGGCATGGCCTCCGGTGTCCGCTACGTCCATCCGGACAAGCCGTCAGAGCTGTGGATCAATGAGGTGGGCGTCTCGCCGGACTATCAGCGGCGCGGCCTGGCCAAGCGCATCGTGGCCGAGCTGTTGGCCGAGGGCCGCCGACAGGGCTGCCACGAGGCGTGGGTGCTTACCGACTTCGACAATGTGGCCGCCCGCGCGACCTACAGGTCGGCCGGCGGCGTCGAGTCCGGCCCCCAGCTCATGGTTACCTTCCCGCTCTGAACGCGCTTGGCGGCGGTCAGGCGGCCGCTGCGCGTCGCCTGACGATCTGCGCGGCCTTGTCGTCTCGGGCCAGACCGCAGAGCTCGGCGGCGATCTCCAGGAAGGCGCGGGCGCGGTCGAGGTCGGCGCCGTCGTCGGCATGGATCTCGGCCAGGACGTCTTCGACGTAAGTGTCGAGCCGGTGCTCCAGCCCCTCCAGCGCCTTGGCGCGGGCCGACGCAAAACCGCCGGCCGACGCGCTGGAGCGGACCTCATTCACGAACGTCAGCACCGTCGCGGCGCGCTCGACCTGATCGGGGTCCGGTGCGTCGGTGAACCTAGGCACGCCCTTGGCGGTGCGGGGTCCGATGCGGACGGTCTGCACCGGCAAGGCGCCGGCCACCGCGCGATCGGCCGTCTGCAGCACCGCTTCGATGCTCTCCGCCAGCTGCTTCTTCTGCTTCGCCACGCGCCGGCCCCAGGCGCCGTCGGCGGCCAGCTGGAACGACTGCTCGATCTCGGCGAGCTCGACGGTGACCTGATGCACCGTCTGCGCCACGACGTGGGCCGCCTGGCGGCCCGACGCCGCCTTGAATGCGGCGATCTCCGCGAGGCGGCGGTCGATGTCGCCGAGCACGCGCTCGCCAAAGCCGGCGAGCTCGGAGCCCGACGCATAGGTCTCGTGCGGATGGTCCATGACCCCGGCGATCACCCGCAGGATCAGCCAGGGCTCGGTGAGGTGCGCGGTCAGCATCTCGAAGAAACGCGGACCGGCGTCGTCGGCCACGGCGCAGACGTCACGGTAGGTGAGGCGCAGCTTGGCGGCCTTTTCGCCGTTCATGCGGCCCAGCCATTCCGGCGCCTGCTCCAGGCCGTACCGAGTCAGCGACGCGATATCGAGGCAGCCGGCGAGCCGCTCGCGCCCCGCGCCTTCGTCGGCGGCGTCGGCGGCGGCCGCAAAGGCGCCGCCGGTCGCGCGCAGCCCCAACGCGGCGCGGGTGCAAAGCTGATCGAACATCTCGGGCAGGGCGTCGCCCGAGCGCCAGCTGCAGAGGTAGGCCTTGGCGGCGTCGACCGCACTTGGCGCTTCCTGCTTCAGCGCCTTCCACAGCAGCGCCAGCGTGCGCGGCGGAAAGGTCAGCCCGCTGAACGGCCCTGGGGCGGCGCAAAGCGGGGCGATCGGGGCGAAGACGGTGTTGCGCGCGTTGCGGTCGGCCGCCTCGGCCTCGAGCATCTGCTGCACCCGGGTGAGGCCGGCGTCGTGCGGCCCGTCGGCCCCCAGCGCCCGCAGCAGGTTGCGCACGGCCGAGTCCGGCGCCTGTTCGATCAGCCGCCTGACGATCCCGAGCTTGGCCTCCGACAGCTGGCCCATCTGGCTCCGCCTCGGACATGGGTGTCCGATGCCGGATCATGCTGAACAGGGGTTAAGACTCGCCGAATCGAAAACGTCAGTAATGTCGCAGTCTTAGGCGTCCACCCGAGGAAGGGTGAGGGTCACCCTCAGCCCACCCAAGGACGAATCCGTCAACGCCACGCCGCCGCCGTAGGCCCGAGCCAGCTCGTCGACGATCGAGAGGCCAAGGCCTGAGCCAGGCGCAGTCTCGTCGAGCCGCTCGCCGCGCTGCATCACCTGGTCGCGGTCGGCGGCGGCCAGGCCCGGCCCGTCGTCCTCGACCGCCAGGGTGAGCTCGCTGGCGGACTGAGGCGCAGCGACGACCCGCACGCGCCCACGGCACCACTTGCACGCATTTTCCATCACGTTGCCGGCGAGTTCCAGCAGGTCCTGCCGCTCGCCGTGGAAGAACAGCTCGTCCGGGCAGCGCCAATCCACCTCGACGCCCTTGTCGCGGAAGATCCGCTCCAGCGTCAGCGCCAGCTCCTCCAGCAGCGGGGCCACCTCGGTGCGCTCGCCGCCGCCCTGTTGCCGCGCGGAGGCCCTGGCGCGGCGCAGGTGATGGTCGACCTGCTCGCGCATCACGTCGGCCTGCCGGCGCACGACGTCGGACAGCGGTCCCGGCGTCGCCTGGGCCTCGGCGGACATCACCGACAGCGGAGTCTTCAGCGCGTGGGCGAGGTTGCCGACGTGGGTGCGCTGGCGCTCGACCACCTCCTGATTATGCGTGACCAGCGCGTTGAGCTCGCTCGCCAGCGGTTCGAGCTCGGCCGGAAAATCGCCGGCGACGCGGTCGGCCTTGCCTGTGCGCACATCGGCCACTTCGCGCCGCAGCTGGAACAGCGGGCGCAGGCCGACGCGCACCTGAAGCACGACGCCCGCGATCAGCATCGCCAGCAGCACCAGCAGCGCCAGGCCAACCGAGGTCTCGAAGGTGCGGATGGTGGCGTCGATCGGCGTGCGATCCTCGGCCACCAGGAAGATCACCGGATCCGGCACGCCGGTGATGCGCACCTGCTCGGCGGCGATGCGCACCGGCTCGTCCTTGATCGGCGCGCCGGGCGGGACCGGGCCCTGGCCGATGGGGGCGGGACCCCGGCCGTCGTAGAACACCGGCCCGCCCTGCGAGGCGGCCACCTGCGCCACCCCCCCGGTGGGCAGGTCGATGTCCGGCGCGTCCCACAGCGAGCGCGAGCGGGCGATCGGCTTCAGGCCGCCGCCCGGCGCCGCCGTCGCCAGCTCCCAGTACTTGCCCGAATAAACCTGGGTGGTGCGCGCGTCGGTCAGCGTGGGCGCGGCCACCGCGCCGGTCTCGTCGACCGAGGTGCCGGCGTTCAGGTCGGTCACGTCCTGGGCAAGCCGCGCGTCGAACGCGGCCGTCGAGGCCTGGGTGAAAAACGCCGAAAGCGCAAAGCCGCCCGCCAGCAGCACCGCCGCGCTCAGCACCGCGTGCAGCACCACCAGGCGCCGCACCATCGAGGGCGGGTGGCGGCGGTTGGGCGGCTTTGCCTTGCGGCCGACCGCAACGGCGCCTGGGGCGGACTCGGCGCCGCGCGAGGCGGCGTCAGCGGCGGTCATGGCGGCCGCGTCGGGCTGGCGGCGCTCACGTGCCCGTCGCCTCGCCCTCCAACGCCACCAGCCGGTAGCCGAGGCCGCGGACGGTCTCGATGCGCTCGGCGCCGACCTTTTTGCGCAGGCGCCCGACGAACACCTCGATGGTGTTGGAGTCGCGGTCGAAGTCCTGGTCGTACAGGTGCTCGACCAGCTCGGTGCGGCTGATCACCCGGCCCTGGTGCATCATCAGATAGTGCAGCAGGCGGTACTCGAGCGAGGTCAGGCGCAGCGGCTCTCCGTTGACCGCGGCGCGGGCCGCGCGGGGGTCGAGGCGCAGGGCGCCGCATTCGAGGCTGGGCGCGGCATGGCCGGCGGAGCGGCGCAGCAGCGCGCGCAGCCGCGCCAGCAGCTCCTCGGTGTGGAACGGCTTGGTCAGGTAGTCGTCGGCGCCCGCGTCGAACCCGGCCACCTTCTCGCTCCAGGCCCCGCGGGCGGTGAGGATCAGCACCGGCGTGGCGATGTTGCCCCGCCGCCAGCGCTCCAGCACCGAGACGCCGTCGATCTTCGGCAGGCCCAGGTCGAGCACGATGGCGTCATAGGGCTCGTTTTCGCCCAGGTAGTGGGCCTCTTCACCGTCCGGCGCGTGGTCGACGGCATAGCCGGCGTCGCCGAGCGCGGCTTTCAGCTGGCGGGAAAGATCGGGATCGTCTTCGACGACGAGGATGCGCATGGCTGCCTGCCCCTAGTTTCCGCTCAGGATGACCCCGGTGGCCGCGTCGATCAAATAATCGATGCGCCGGCCGTCCCGGGTCATCCACCGGACTCGGTAGATCGGTCGTTCGCCCTGGTATTCCAAGCCGGCGTCGAGCTGTCGGCCGGGGGTGCGCATCCGCACCTGTTCGATCACCCGGCCAAGCGGCATCAGGTGGTGTTCGCGCACGCCCTGCCGCGCCTCATCCTGCTGCAGGCGCCAATCGGCGCCGAGCGAGTTGGGATGGGGGCGAGGCTGGACCGACGGCGGCGGCTTGTTCACCGGCTGCGCGACGCCGCCCCCGGCCGCGAACAGACTCGCGGCCAGGATCGCGCCGACCAGGCCGGGGAGCGTCCGCTGCATGACCTCTCTTTGAGCGCCGTCCGCTGAATAGCGCCTGAACATTGCCGGCGTATCGCGGCTGCGTCATGGCCGGCGACGCGGCGAGTAGGGCCGCTCCGCCCTCCAGGTCTCGGCGAACTTCTGCAACTCCGGGTCAGGATGGTCCGGGAGGGTGACCACGAGCCGCGCCAGCAGGTCGCCGCGCCGCCCGGTCGGCCCGGTCATGCCGCGCCCCTTCAGCCGCAGGGTCGAGCCGGAATTGGAGCCGGGCGGCACCGTGAGCGTGACCGGACCCTCCGGCGTCGGCGCTTCCACCTTGCCGCCCAGCACCGCGTCGGGCGCCGAGACCGGAAGGTCCATCACCAGATTGTCGCCCTCGCGCTTGAATACCGCGTGGGGGCGGATGGCGAGCTCAATCAGAGCATCGCCGGCGCCGGCGCGGCCTGGCGAGCCCTGGCCCTTCAGCCGCAGCACCTGGCCGTCGCTCGCGCCTTTGGGGATGCCGACATCGAGGGTGCGACCGTCGGAGAAGGCGATTCGACGCTTGGCGCCGGCGATGGCGTCCTCGAGGTCGATCTCCAGCTTGGTGCGCACATCGGCGCCGCGCTGGGGCCCGCCGCCGAAGCCGCCGGCGCGGCCGCCGCGGGCGCCGAACATCTCGCCCAGGATATCGCCCAGGTCGACGTCCTCGAACTGCGCGCCGCCGCCGCGAAAGCCGCCCTGGCCGAACGGGTTCGCGCCCTGGCCAAACGGATTTGCGCCGCCGCCAAAGCCTCGGAACGTCTCGCGCCCGTCCGCGTCGATCTCGCCGGCGTCGAACTTCTTGCGCTTCTCCTCGTCGCCCAGCAGGTCGAACGCGGCTGAGACGCGCTTGAACTTCTCCTCCGCGTCCTTGTTCCCCTGGTTGGCGTCGGGGTGATACTGCTTGGCCAGCTTGCGGAACGCACGGCGCAGCTCGTCCGCGCTGGCCGTTCGCGGGACACCGAGCTCGAGGTAAGGGTCTTGCGCCAAGAAGGGCTCCGAGAAACGACGCTCTGCTTTAAGCCGAAGGATGATCCCGGCTCAATCGCACCTGATGCTCAATCGTCGCTGCGATCGCGCGCCAGGTCCGGCGCCTCGAAATCGAGTGCGTCGTCGGGATGTTCAAGGGCCGCCTCGGAGATCGTCTGGCCGCGGACCGAGACGCCGGCGCGGTGCACGCTCTCGGGGTCGCCGGTGACAAGCGGGTGCCAGCGCGGCAGTGGCTTGCCTTCGTGCAATCTGCGGTAGGCGCAACTCCGGGGCATCCATCCCAGGTCGTCGATGTTGCCCGGTGTGAGCTTGATGCAGTCCGGCACGTGACGCTTGCGGTTCTCATAGTCGCGGCAGCGGCAGGCGTGGGAATCGAACAGCTTGCAGTGCACGCGGGTGGGGATGATCTCGCCGGTGTCCTCGTCTTCGAAGCGGACCAGACAGCAAAGTCCGCATCCGTCGCAAAGGCTCTCCCACTCCGTCGGCGACATCTCGCCGAGCGACTTTGCTTCCCAGAACGGGCGGGGCGGGCGCTCAGACATCATCCGTGCGCGTCCATAGGCGTTTCGGCTGTTTCCGGCCAGCAAAGTCTCGATCCGACGGTCCCGGCCGGATTTCTGGGGACAAAACAACTAATTGAAATAACGGATGAATATTCGTCTGTGACAGTTTTATCCACACCTTCTGCACCGCCCTGAGAACGACGTTCCACAGGCCCGCCATCCGCGCCGCTTGCGCGTCCTGAGGGCCTGGAGCACTCTCCAAATCGTGGAAGGCGGCGATGCGGGACCGGCGAGGGCAACCTCAAGGGAAACCTGGCGCCGGAGGAGCCAAGCCCGTCAACCTCCGGGGCGACCCGGGAGCCAGGGCCAACTTCTTGGCTGAGAAAAACGCAGGCGAAGGGGTAACCCGGAACCAGGCAGTTCAAGGCGTCACCTTCGACGCAGGTCCGACCAGGACTTGGGTGAGAGGGCGAAGCACGGGGCAACTCGGGCGTCGCCCTCTCTCTCGTTTTAGGCCTCCTCACATTTGGGTCTGGCCGGCCCCGACACAACCCACAATCGGGGGTGAGACGATTCGCCGATAGCCGGGGGCGATCGGGGGCGCGAACATGCGCGCATTGCGCGCCGGTAAGGGCGGACGGGTCCTGACTGGTATTGCGCGCACTCAAGGGCGGCGAGATGGCAGGCGCCGGAGCGCCAATCCGCGTTCAAAGCGCGATTGCCTTCGCCGGCCTGGTCGCAGGCTATGCGGCCAGCGTGCTGTTCAGCGTGTTCTTGAGCCGCATGGGCGGCCAGACCTCATCGATCTGGACGGCCACCGGTTTCCTGGTCGGCGCGTTGATCCTCCTCACCGGGCGTTGGCGCACGACGGCGGTGGCGCTGTGCCTCGCGTTCCAGGCCGCGGTCAGCCTCGCAGTCGGCGACGGTGTCGTATCGGCGCTGTCTGGACCTGCGATCACCCTGTTCGAGGCCGGGCTCGCAGCCTGGCTGGCGGTGTCCTATTGCGGCGCGCGCGGCCGCCGACTGTCGCTGCGCAAGCTGGCCCTGCTGATCGTGGGCGCGATCGCGCCGGCGGCGATGCTGGCGGCGGTGGCGGGCGCGGGGGTGAACGAACTGCTGCGCGGGCAAGGCTTCATCAACGGGTGGCTCGCCTGGGCGATCCCCAGCGGCCTTGGCATGACGATGGTGACCCCGGCGCTGCTGCTGATCGCGCGTGAGCGCCAGTACCACGAGTTCCGCCGCTCGCATCTCGAGACGGGGGGGCTCCTGGGTGGGCTTTGCGGCTTGACCGCCGCGGCCTTCTACCAGAGCGAGCTGCCGCTGCAGTTCGTGATCTTCCCCGCCCTGACGCTCGTCGCCTTCCGGCTCGGGCCGCCCGGCGCGGCGATCGCGGGTTTCTTCGTCGCCGTGATCTGCCTTTCGCTGGTCATGCTCGGCCACGGTCCGACCGTGCTGGCGACGGAGCTCGACCTGTTGGGCCGGGTGCGCCTGACCCAGGTGGTCGTCACCGCTGCGCTCTGCTGCACGCTCGCCACCGCCACTGTGGTCGCCGAGCAGGCGCGGTTGCGTCAGCTGCTGGTCAGCCGCGACCGGGCGGTCAAGGCGGCGCTGCAGCGGGCCCGCGCCGCCGAGCGCGTCCTCGTCGAATTGTCGGAGCGGCGCGGTGATGCGCGGTCGCGCAAAGGCGCCCAGGTGGGTTAGGGCGGCGAAACCGATTCCCCTTTGCTGCGCCGCGCTCTAGGTTCCCCGGCCTTGGGTGGGGAGCGCGCGGCAATGCGTTTGCAAGGTCTGTTGCTGCTGGGGTTGATCGGCGTCGGCGCTGCGCTGACGGGATGCAAGCCAAGCGCCGGCGCCGACGGCAAGACGCTGATCCGCTTCGCCACCGACTGGCGCGCGGAGGCCGAGCACGGCGGCTTCTACGAGGCGCTGGCGACGGGCGAATACGCCAAGCGCGGCCTCGACGTGCACATCGTCGAGGGCGGACCGACCGTGAATGTCCCCGAGCTGGTGGCGTCCGGCGCGGTCGAGCTCGGCGACGGCTCCAACAGCTTCATCGTCATGAACCTGGCCAATGCGCACGCGCCGGTCAGGGCGGTCGCGGCGTTCATGCAGAAGGACCCGCAGGTGCTGCTGGCCCATCCCGACGCCGGCATCAATGCGATTGGCGACATGAAGGGCCATCCGATCCTGCTGTCCGATGCCTCGAAGACCGCGTTCTGGCCGTGGATGAAGCAGAAATACGGCTTCAGCGACGACCAGGTGCGCAGCTACACCTTCGACAACGGTCCCTTCATCCTCGACCATCACGTGGTGCAGGAGGGCTATCTGACCTCCGAGCCGTACACGATCGAGAAGGCGGCCAAGTTCACGCCCAAGGTCTTCCTGTTGGCGGACCAGGGCTATCCCAGCTACGCGGCGATGGTGCTGGCCGCGGACACGCTGATCGCCAAGAACCCGGCGGCGGTGAGGGCCTTTGTCGAGGCCAGCGCGGTCGGCTGGAAGGCGTACCTGCACGGCGATCCCAAGCCGGCCGACGCCTTGATCCTGAAGGACAATCCCGACATGACCGAGGACGTGCTGGCGCAGGCGCGGGAGAAGATGCGCCAGTACGGGCTGGTCGACGGCGGCGATGCGGCGTCGCTTGGCCTCGGCGCCATGACCGACGCCCACTGGGATGCCTTCTTCAAGATCGCGTCTCCGAACGGGAGCCAGAATGCGCGTGACGCCTACTCGCTGCAGTTCCTGCCCAATCCGCCGGTGAAATAGTTGTCCGAGGACCCGCTCGCCGCGCGCGACGCCGTCGCCGCGCTCGAAGCCGTCGAGGTCGAGTATCCGGGGCGGGGCCGGGCGCTGGGGCCGTTCGACTTCCGCCTGGCGGCCGGCGAGATCGTCGCCCTGGTGGGACCGTCCGGCTGCGGCAAGTCGACGGCGCTGCGGCTGCTGGCGGGGCTGGAAGCGCCGACCCGCGGCGCGGTTCGGCGCGCGGCCGAGCGTGGGGAGACCTCGGTGGTGTTCCAGTCGCCGACGCTGGCGCCCTGGCTGACCGCGGCCGCCAACGTGGCGCTGCCGCTGGAGTTGGCGGGCGTCGGCGGCGGCGCGGCGCGCGCGCAGGCTATGGCGGCGCTGCGCCGCGTCGGCCTGGCGGGCGCCGAGACGGCGCGGCCGGCGCAGCTGTCCGGGGGCATGGCGATGCGCGCTTCGCTGGCCCGCGCGCTGGTCACCGAGCCGAAGGTGCTGCTGCTGGACGAGCCGTTCGCCGCCCTGGACGAGATCACCCGCCGGCAGCTGGCCGACGACCTGCTGGCGCTTTGGGCAGACCAGCGGCCGGCGATCGTCTTCGTCACCCACAACGTCGAGGAGGCGGTCTACATGGCCGGTCGCGTCGTGGTGATGACCCGCGGGCCCGGCCGCACCGCCGGCGAGGTCGCGGTCGAAGGCCCGACCCCGCGCCCGCTCGGCTTTCGCACCACGGAGGGCTTCCGCCACACCGCCGAGCGCCTCTCGGAGATCCTGCGCGCCGGCATGGAGGCGGCCGCGTGAGAGGCTGGGCGGCGATCCTCGCGCCGACGTTGTTCGTGGCGTTGCTGCTCGGTCTCTGGGAGGGCCTTTGTCGGCTGTTGGCGGTGCCGACCTATTTCCTGCCGACGCCGTCGGAGATCACCGTCGCCCTGGCCCAGAACGCCCCGCTGCTGTTCGTCTCGGCCTGGCGGACGCTGCAGACCGCGCTGACCGCGTTCGTCATCGTCAGCGGCCTGGCCGGCATCGCCGCGCTCGCCGCCGCGTCGGGCCGGATCGTCGAGGACAGCTTCCGCCCGATCGCGGTGATCCTGCAGGTGACGCCGATCATCGCGCTCGCGCCGCTGTTCCAGATCTGGGCCGGGATCGACCATCCGGGCCGGGCGGTGATCTCACTGGCCTGCGTCGCCGCCTTCTTCCCGATCTACTCGGGCGTGCTGGCCGGACTCGGGTCGGCCGATCCGGCGCTGGAGCGGCTGTTCGACCTCTACGGCGCCAACGGCTGGCAAAAACTGTTGCGCCTGCGTGTCCCCTCCGCCGTGCCGCAGGCTCTCGAGGGACTGAAGGTTGGCCTCGGCCTTGCGCTGGTCGGCGCGGTGATCGGCGAGATCAGCGCCAGCGCCGGCGGGCAGGAGGGCCTGGCCTGGCGCATTCTCGAGGCCGCGCACCGGATGGAGACCGCGCGCAGCTTCGCCGCTCTGGCCGCGCTGGCGATCATCGCGGGCCTGCTGCACCTGGTGTTCCGCCTGATCGAGCGGCGGGCGCTGGCCTGGTGGCGCGGTTGATGCAGGCGTCCCGTTAGGCGCGAATTAAGTCGCAGCCGGTAAGCGAGATGAGATGCGCCCTTTTTGGTCAGCCCATACGCAAGTTCTCTGCGGGTCCGCAGCTTTCGCCGTCGCCGCCGCAGGCTTCGGCGGCGCCTGCGCGGCGCAACCGGCGGGTGACGAATTGACGCAGCCGGCCGCTTATCACGGCCCGTTCCTGACCTGGGCCGGCAAGACTGGCGGCCCCGTTGCAACGCCGGTCCCCGAGCCTGCGCAGTCGCCCGCGGCGGAGTTCGCCTCCTGGCCCGCGCCTGCGCCATCGGCCGCGCCGAGGGTCCGCCCCGCGCCATCGCGGCAATATGCGGCCGCCACGCCAGGTTATGCGCCCGCCTATGCTCCGGCGGCGCAGCGGCCCCGCCCGGCCTATGTCGCGCCACCGGCGCCGCAACCCAGGCCCGCGGCGGTCGCCGCCTATGTCGCGCCGCCCGCAAGACAGTTCCGCAAGCATCCGCCGGCGCAGCTCGCCGTGTCGACGCCGCCCGCCGCGACGGCTCAGGCTCAGCCGCCGGCGCAGCAGCTGGCTCAAAACGACACAACCGCCTCGCCCGCGGCCTCGCCGGCCGTGCTGCAGCCGACCGGCGCGCACTTCTATTCGCTGCACCGCGAATACGGCCTGACGCCGGACGCGGTGGTGACGCCGAAAGACCGGCCGATGGTGCTGATCGGACCGCCGGACAATCCGCCAAGCGACAAACAGGACAACGCTGACGGCGCCGGCGCGTCCGACAAGCACGGCGACGGGGAAGGCGCTGACGACTAGGCCATGACCAAGCTGCAGGACCTCATTGATCTCGCCAAGGAACCGTCCAGCGAAAAGCGGCGCGTGCTGCTGCGCGAGGTCACCGACCTTTTCTTCGCCAATCCCGATCACCGCGGCGGCGAACTGACGCTGTTTGACGATGTGCTGACGCAGCTCGCCGGCGAGATGGAAGAGGCCGTCCGCGTCGAGCTGGCGGTGCGCCTGGCGCCGACGCCGTCGCCGCCGTTCAAGCTGGTTCGCACCCTTGCCGCCGACGAGGCCATCGCCGTCGCCCAGCCGATCCTGGAAGGCTCGCCGGCGCTGACCGACGAAGATCTGGTCGCGGTCGCCAAGAAGCGCGGCCAGGCCCACCTGAAGGCCATTTCGCGCCGTCCGATCATCTCCGAGGCCGTCTCCGACGTGATCGTCGAGCGCGGCGACGACGAAACGCTCGGCGTGCTGCTGCACAACGACGGCGCCCAGCTCTCCCGCCAGGCCCACGAGGCCGCGGTCGACCGCGCCGGCGCCAATCCCGAGCTGCAGGAGGCGGTGGTCAATCGCCGCGATCTGCCGGTAGACCTGCTCAACGACATGTATTTCGCCGTTGAGGCGAAGCTGCGCAGCAAGATCCTCGAGCGCAACGCCCAGGTCGACCCCGAGGCGCTGGAGGCGGCGCTGGCCGCCGGCCGCAAGCGCGTGGCCGCCCAGGACGGCGCCCTGCCGGACGATTATGAGGCGGCCGAGCGCGACGTGCGCAACATGGTCGCCCGCAAGGCGCTGACGCCCAAGGCGCTGGCCAGCATGCTGCGCAACCGCGAATCCACCCGCTTCATGGTGGCGTTGGCCGAGCTGGCTGGCATCGACTTCCACACCGCCCGGGTGATCCTGGAGCGGCGCGAGCTCGACGCCCTGGCCATCGTCTGCAAGGCCGCCGACTTCGAGCGCTCGCTGTTCCTCACCTTTGCCGTGCTCGTGCTCGACCGCGAGTCCGACCCGATGGGCCGCGCCAAGCAATACGGCGATCTTTACACCGAGCTGCCCAAGGAATCCGCCCAGCGCACCCTGCGCTTCTGGCGCATGCGTCGGCAGAGCCCGGACCTGGCGGCCTAGGCGAGCTCTTCCTCGCGAGAGCGGGGATCAAGGCTTTTTCTCGGGCCGCCGCTCCCACAGTTCTTCCCAATACGTCCGCCACTTGGCGCTGATCGCCGCTTCGCTCTGGCCGGGGTCGTAGGCCGGTGAGATCAGCTCGGCGACGCGCTCGACCTTCACCAGCACGATGTGCCGTTTGGCGCTGGTCGAGCCGCGGCGGCGATAGAAGGCGAGGCCGGCGTCGTAGTCGGGCCCGTCGCCGAACACCAGCGCGGTTCCCTTGAAGCGGTAGCCCTTGCGCGCGAGCGGATCGACGACGTTGATCTCCATGGCCGGGTTGGCCGCCAGATTGGCGATGGTGCCCGGCGAGCAGATGTCGGCGAAGACCAGATGGTCGTCGTCCCAGACCGCGAGGGTGCCCTTCGGTGAGAGGTTGGGCGAGCCGTCGGGGCAGACGGTGGCGACGAAGCCGAGCTGCTGCTCCTCGACCACGCGCTTCATGTCGTCGGCGAGGACGCCCATCCCTGAAGGCGCAGGATCAGCTGACCTTGACCGCCGCCAGGCGCTCCAGGCCCTCGGAGGCGATCGCGGTCAACGACCGCAGGCCTTCTTCGCCGAACACGTCCATCGCCGCCTGGAACGCCATGGCGGCGGCGGCGCGCTCGCCGCGGTCGCGGTGGGTGAGGCCAAGGCGGGTGACATAGACCTGGCCCAGCTGCACCTGCAGCATGGCCCAGGTCACCGGATCGGTGCGGTGCGGGCCGGTCGCGAGCTCGGTCTTGAACGCGGCTTCTGCCTTATCCAGCACCCGAACGTCGCCGGTGAGTTCGGCCAGCCGGGTCAGCGCCTGCCCGCGGCCGTTGGCGGCTTCGGCGCGGACCACCAACCCTGGCGCGTCGCGCAGCACCACGCTGGCGCGGTCGTAACAGGACAGCGCCTTGGCGAAGGCGGTCTCGTTCTCGGTGGCCTCGCCCAGCTGGGCGAGGGCGCGACCGAGCCAAATCTGGCCGCGGGACCAGTCGAGCGGGCTCTGGTCGCGGCCGAGGGCGTCGAGCGCCGTGGCCAGCGCGCTGACCGAGCGGGCGAGGCGGGCGAGGTCGCCGGTCATCTCCCCCAGGGCGGCCTTGGCGGCGGCTCTGGCGATGGCGATGCGCGCGAGCATCAGCGGCTCGTAGGCCATGTCCAGCCGCTCCTCCGCGGCGGTGAGGTCGCCCAGGGCGGCGCGGATCAGGTCCTCGTCCTTCAGGCGCAGTCCCGCGCCGACCAGCAGGTCGCAGCGGACTAGACGCGCCTCGGCGCCGGCGAGCTTCAGGTGCGCGTCGCGACGTCCGGCACCTTCCAGCATGGCGATCGGATCGTTGAACAGCCGGGCCGCGGCCCGCGCGTCCGCCGCGCCGCCGCTGGCGATGGCGCGTCGGGCGTGAATCTGGGCCAGCGCCGCCAGCGCCAGCATGCCGGCCGCGCCGCCGGCGCGCTGCGCCTCGACCGCCGCCTTTTCCGCCGCCGCTTCGAGCCCGCCGTCGCCGAACATTTCGGCGCCGAGCAGGGCGCAGTTCGCCTGTTCCAGCCTCGCGCGGGACCAGCCCTGCTGGCGATGCGCGGCGGCATAGGCGTCGGTGGCGCGTTCGGCGCAGGCGGCGGCGTGGCGGAGCGCCTCGGCGGCGCCGGTCCGGCGGGCCAGTTCGCGCCAGACCACCGCGGCTTCCAGCAGCCGTCGCGCGCGGTCACGGGCGCCGATCCGCCCGGCCGCAACGTCGGCGCCCTTGGCCTCGGTTTTCAGCATCTTCAGATCGAGCAGTTCGAGCAGGGCGCCATCGCCGCCGGTCAGCCCGTCCTTGCCCGGGAAAGTCGCCCGCGCACCGCCGAACAATCGGCGCAGCTCCCGGCCGAATTCGAACATCGGGCGTCTCCCATCGACGAGACCCGGATCGGCACAAACGCGCGGGCCCTCGACGGCTCAACAGCAAACCCGGAGCCGAATGGTTTGCAAGAGGTTAATGCGACGACATGGTTAACGCCTGCGCGATCTAGCCTCGCCTCAGGTGCGGCGCCCCTCCAGCACCTTGTAGCCGCCGGACTGCTCCAGGCGTCGCAGCTGGTCGAAGGATTCGCCGAGGGTCGCCTCGTAGGGCAGGCCGATGTTGGCGACGAGGCGCAGAAGGCCGCCGCGCCGCAGTGAGGCGGCCGCCCGGCGCACGAACGCCTGGCCGAGCCCGCGATCCTCCTCGCCGCCGTCGTGGAACGGCGGGTTCATCACCACGAAGTCCAGCTTCGACAGCGCCGGCGCCGGCTCGCGCAGGTCGGCCTGCAGGAAGCTGGCGCGCGGGTCGGCGACGTTGCGGCGCGCCGCCTCGATCGCCCGGCGGTCGATGTCGACCAGCGCCAGCGAAGTGACCTTGGGCAGGGCGAGCAGCGCCAGCGCCAGCACCCCGACGCCGCAACCCAGATCCGCGCCCGCGCCGGCAAGCCCGCCCAGGTAACGCCCGAGGATCACGCTTCCCGGATCGGGGCGATCCCAGCTGAACACGCCGGGCTGCGAGCTTAGGCCCAGCCGCGCCGGTGTCTGCGGACCGCCAGCGGCGATCGCCTCGGTGAGCCCGGTCGGCGCGTCGGGCCGCAGGCAGGCGCAGAGCCGCTGGTGCCGCAGCGCCTGCTCGGTGACGACGCAGCCGAACGCCTCCAGCTCCTTGCGCAGCCGCAGGCCGCCCTTGTCCTTCGGCGCGATGGCGGTCAGCTCCCCGCCGACCTTCAGCGCCCGCAGCGCCTGGGCCAGCACATAGCGCCGCTCGATCGCGCCGGGCGGGGCGGCGATGACGATGCGGTCCAGGCTGGCGACGGGGGCGTCATCCAGCGCGGCGGCCCCTGGCACGAGCGGCGAGACCTGACTCGCGTCGGCCGGGATCATCGCCAGCGTCGGCGCGCCGTAGACCGCGCTGGCTGTCACCTTGCTCATCGCCCAGCTCCTACCAAGCGCGGGCAGGGCAGCCTAGCTGGCGAAGGAAGGTCAGCCGGCTGGCGCGGTGGCGAATCCGATCGCCGCGGCGGCGAATCCGAGCGTGTCGACGGCGAACAGCGCGCGGATCACCCCGTTGTAGCCGCCAAACCCGCGGTCGGCGATCAGGCTGGCCAGCCGCCCGGTCGTGCAGCCGCCCAGCGCCACGATCAGCACGATGAAGGCGGCCTGGCGCGGCGCGTATCCCGTGAGCGCGGCGATGCAGGCGAGGGTGATCATCAGGAATATCCCGGCATATTGTGCGCGCACCTCGTTGCGGCCGCTGGCGCCGGCGGTCTGCAGCCCCAGCAAACCCGCGAAGCGTTCCGGGGCCGCCGCGGCCGCGCCGGCGCTCAGCAGGAAGAACAAGGCCGATACTACCAGGGTGACGGACCCGAACATTTGACCCACAGCTCAGTCTCCTTTGTAACCAGCGCGTGCAGCGCGGGATTTACATAATGATATTATGTAAGATTATGACGTTATGTCAATGTCGCTGACGTCGCGACGCGAGGAAAATGCGGAGGCGACGCGCATGGCGCTGCTGGCCGCGGCCCGTCGCGCGTTCGCGGCCAGCGGGTTTTCCGGCGCTGACGTCGGGGCGATCGCCGCCGAGGCGCGGGTGACCACCGGGGCGATCTATCACCACTTTGGCAGCAAGAAGGGCCTATTCCAGGCGGTGGCCGAGGCGATCGAGACCGAGATCCTGACCAAGGCGGAGACCGGCGCCGGCGAGCTCAGCTGGCAGTTTCTGACCACCGCCTTCGCCCGCCTGATCGACCTGTGCGCCGCGCCCGACATCCAGCGCATCATCTTCGCCGAGGGCCCGCAGGTGCTAGGCCCCGAGGCCTGGCGCGAGCTGGAGGGCCGCTACGCTATCGGCGCGGTCACCGGCGTGCTGACCTATCTGATGCGCGAGGGCGTGGTGTGTCAGGCCCCGATCGAGCTGGTCGCGCGCCTGATGGTGGCGATTCTGCGCGAGGCCTCTGCCGAGGTGGCGCGCACCGGCGGCGATCCGGTGGCGCGCGCCGAGGTGGCGCGGCTGACCGGGAGTTTCCTGGAGACCCTGCTCGTGGGGTAGGCCGCCGTTAGTGCTCGGCCGCGCCCTCCGCGGCGGTCTCGATGTCGTTCTCGAGGATCTTGCCGGTCTTGGCGTCGACGCCGACCTCGAAGATCTTGCCGCCGCTGAGGATGTCGAAGGAGTAGCGCAGACCGCTGCCGCCAGTCTCCTTTTCCAGCTCCTGATCCACCAGTGCGCCAGGCCGGACCTTCAGCGCCGCCGCGCGGGCCTGGCCGAGGCTCAGGCGCGCATGGCCGGCCAACTGATGACCCCGGAACGTGGCGGCGCCAAGATCCGTACCGCCAAGTCGCCCGCCGCCAAATCCCTCGGCGGCCGCGCCGCCCGACAGCACGGCGAGCGCGAGGGCCCCGGCGGCAGACACATTGCGTTTCATCTTCCGGTTCGTCTTCGTCGCTGCGCGCGCCCCGCGCCTTCGCTTGGCAGAAATCGCCTCTCCACCCGGTGGCCGCAACATTGACGATCCCCAATGCCGCGTCCTCGCGCCCTAGGCCCGCTCCTTCGACCGCTCGAACGCCACGTCGGGGAACCGCTCGGTGACGTAGCCGACCTCCCAGGCCGACTTGGCAAGGAACACCGGCGCCTTGTCGATATCGAGCGCCATGGCGGTGCGGTGGGTGCTGGCGAAGTCTTCCAGGTCGGCGCGCGCACCCGCCAGCCAGCGCGCTTCGGCGTAGGGCGAGGCCTCGAAGATCACGTCGAGGCCGTATTCGCCGGCCAGCCGGTCGGCCATCACCTCGAACTGCAGCTGGCCCACGGCGCCGACGATGAAGTCGGCGCCAATTTCGGGGCGGAACAACTGGGAGACGCCTTCCTCGGCCAGACCCTCCAGCGCCTTCTTCAGATGCTTAGCCTTCAGCGGGTCCTTCACCCGCACCCGGCGCAGGATCTCCGGGGCGAAGTTGGGCAGGCCGGCAAAGCGCAGGGCGCCGCTCTCGGAGAGGCTGTCGCCGACGCGCAGCACGCCGTGATTGGGGATGCCGATCACGTCGCCGGCGAAGGCTTCCTCGGCCAGCTCGCGCTCGGAGGCGAAGAACAGCACCGGCGAGTTGACGCTGATCTGGCGGCCGGTGTTCTCCACCTTCAGCTTCATGCCGCGGGTGAAGCGGCCGGAGCAGAGGCGCAGGAAGGCGATGCGGTCGCGGTGGCCGGGGTCGATGTTGGCCTGCACCTTGAACACGAAGCCCGAGACCTCAGGATCGCCGGGCGCCACATGGGTTTCCTGGCCGCCCCGCCGGGCCGCCACAGGCTTGGGGGCGGGCGCATAGGCGCCCAGGCCTTCCAGCAGCTCGGAGACGCCGAAGTGGCGCAGCGCCGAGCCGAAGAAGATCGGGGTCATGTGACCCTCGAGGAAGCTCTCCGGATCGAACGGTTTGGCGGCCTCCTGGACCAGCAGGGCGCCTTCCTCGACCTCGCCCTGCTCGTCGGGATCGAGGAACCGGACGATGGCGTTGGAGTTCAGCGCCACCGACGGCGGCGGCTCGGTCGCGCCCCGTTCATAGGGCAGGAAGCGCTGCTGGCGCAGGTCCAGCACGCCCTTGAAGCGGCTGCCCGAGCCGGCGGGCCAATAGAGCGGGGCCGGATCCAGCGCCAGCTTGGAGGCGATCTCGTCCAGCAGAGCGAACGGATCCTGCGCCTCGCGGTCCATCTTGTTGATGAAGGTGACGATCGGGATGTCGCGCAGGCGACAGACCTCGAACAGCTTCAGCGTCTGCGGCTCGATGCCCTTGGCCGCGTCCAACACCATCACCGCGGCGTCGGCGGCGGTGAGGGTGCGATAGGTGTCCTCCGAGAAGTCCTCGTGGCCGGGGGTGTCGAGCAGGTTGTACATCAGCCCGGCGTGGTCGAACGTCATCGCGCTGGCCGACACCGAGATGCCGCGCTCGCGCTCGATCTTCATCCAGTCGGACGTGGTGCGGCGCTGCTCGCCGCGGGCCCGGACCGCGCCGGCCGCGCGGATCGCGCCGCCGGCCAGCAGCAGGTGCTCGGTCAGCGTGGTCTTGCCGGCGTCCGGGTGACTGATGATCGCAAAGGTGCGCCGACGCGCGGCCTCGGCGGCGGGGGATGTGGGCATAGGCGTGGGGTTACAGGGCGTGGGGCGGGGGTTCAACTATGTGCGCGGCGCTCCTGAGCGTCCTTCCGCGAAATCGGGTGTCGCATTCAACGGGTGAAGGTTGAACCACGGAAAACACGGAAAACGCGGAATCGCCAACCGGTTCAGGTCCAGCCTCGTCCGTGCTTTCGGTGCCTTCCGTGTTTTCCGTGGCCAAATAAGCCTGGATCGCCGCTGGCGCAGGGAGGCGCGGGCTTAGCGCCCCGGCGCCGCCTCGTCGTAGAACTTGGCCAGGTCGGTCTTCATCGAGCGCAGCGCGTCGGGGTTGAGGTAGACCATGTGGCCGGACGGGTAGTAGGCGAAGCGGACGTTGCCGCGTAGGGCCGGCTCCAGTTGCAGGTGGCCGAGGTCGTACTCGGTGCCGAAGAACGGCGTCGCCAGGTCGTAGATGCCGTTCAGCGAATAGACCAGCAGGTGCGGATTCTCCCGCATGGCCTGCGAAAGGTCGAGCGCGACGTCGGCCTCGTTGACATCACCGCCGCCGCCAAGCTCCGCGGCCTTGTGGTTGAAGTCCCAGCGTACGCCCGGCGCGGCATAGCCCGGACGATAGTCGAGTCGGGTCTCGTACCCCAGGTCATGCACCAGATAGTCGTGCAGGGCGGCGACGAAGGCGCCGGTGATGCCGGTGTCCGACGGGTCGAACTCGGGAGTCTCGCCGGCCGCGTCGACGTCCTGGCCGGTGAAGCGGGCGTCGTAGCGGCCGATGGTCAGGCGCTGGTCCCGCAGCAGCTCCTTGCGGAAGCGGGACGGGTCGATGCGCAGATTGCTGGCGATGATGTAGCTGGTCGGCAGGCCGATGTAGCCGCTGAGCTTCTCGGCCACCGCCTGCCGCTCGGCGTCGCCCAGGGCCTGCCCCTTGGCCAGCGCCAGGGCGTAGGGCCCCTGAGCGAACGCGCGCACCTCGGCGATGAAGCCCGGCAGGTCGGCAGGGTCCGCCGCCAGCTTGTGATGGTAGGCGGCGACGGCGGCGTAGGTGGGAATGTAGTCGACCATGTCCTGCTCGAAACCCGGCCGGAAGCGGCCGTAGTTGAGCACGGACGAGAGCAGCACCACGCCATTCAGCTGCACCCCGTCCGACTGCAGACGATACGACAGGCCGGCCGAGCGGGTGGTGCCGTAGCTTTCGCCGAACAGGAACTTCGGCGCGTTCCAGCGTCCATTGATCGTCAGCCAGCGCTCGATCGCCCGCGCGAAAGCGTCGATGTCCTGGTCGGTGCCCCAGAAGGCGGCGAGCTTGGTGTCCCCAAGCGGCCGCGAGTAGCCGGCGCCCATGGCGTCAAGGAATACCAGGTCGGACTTGTCGATCAGGCTGGAGTCGTTGTTGACCAGCTGGTAGGGCGCATTGTGCGTCGGCTTCGGACTATCGGTCAGTACACGGACGGGGGCCAGCGAGCCCATGTGCAGCCACACCGTCGCCGACCCTGGACCACCGTTGTAGAAGAAGGTCACCGGCCGGTTGGGCTCGCCGGTGGTGTAGGCGACGTAGAACATGCTGCCGGTCGGCTTGCCTTCGTCGTCGCGCAGGGTGAGCGTGCCGGCGGTGGCGGTGTAGGGGACCGGTTTGCCGCCGATGGTCGCCTGGTGGCGGCTGGCGACGCGCGCCTCGGCGATCGGGGCGGTGACGATGTCGGAGTCCTGCAGCTTGCGGCAACGGGCCTTGTCGGCGCGGGGATCGCCGCCCGGCGAGCCCCCTGTCTCGCCCGGTTGTGGGCTCGCGCCGCCGTCGGACTTGCCGCCGCAGTCGGCGTCGGCGTGGCTATCCTCGCCGCCGCCCGCTTCACGCTCGGCGGCCGTTGGCAGGTCGCGGTGCGCACCCTTGGTCTGGTCGACCATGCTCTGGTCGGGCCCGGCGTCGCCGACCTGCGACAAGGCGGCGGCTGGGAAGGCCAAGAGCGCCGCCAACAGGGCGACGAAAACGCTGGGACGCATGGACGATTTCTCCCGCCAGGGCTGTTTCCGAGGCTATAGCACCGCCTTCGCCGCCGTCGAGGAGGGGAAATGCAACCGCTGACAGAACAATTGGCGGAACGCTTCGCCAGCATCGCCCTTGGCCACGTCGGGCGCGAGTTCCCGAACAAGCTCGATCAAGTGCTGACGGGTCCGGGCGACCTCCGCGATCCCCGCGCGCTACACCCGATCTTCTACGGCAGCTTCGATTGGCACTCGGCGGCGCACAGCCACTGGCTGCTGGCGCGGGTGCTGCGGCGGTTCCCAGCCATCGGCGCGGCGCCGGCGATCCGCGACTGGCTGGACCAGGCGTTCACCGAGACGAACGTCGCGGGCGAACTGGCCTATCTGGCCCGGCCGGGCGCGGCGGGGTTCGAGCGACCTTACGGCTGGGCCTGGCTGGTGATGCTGCAGGCGGAGTTGGAGGCGCACGCGACGCTGGCGGGGCGGCGCTGGGCGACCGCGCTGCGGCCCCTGGCGCGGGCGTTCGAGGCGCGGTTCCTGGGCTGGCTACCCAAGGCGACCTACCCGGTCCGGGTCGGCGCGCACGGCAGCTCGGCGTTCGCCCTGACGCTGGCCCACCGCTACGCGCCGTTCGCCGCCGATCCGGGCTTCGGCGCGGCGCTGCGCGACGCGGCCCAGCGCTGGTTCGAGGCGGACGCGGACGTACGGCCGCTGGAGCCGAGCGGCTCGGACTTCCTGTCGCCGACGCTGATGACGGCGGAGTGCATGCGGCTGACCCTGACGGGCGCCGACTTCGCCGTCTGGTTCGCCCGCTACCTGCCGCGGCTGGCGGACGGCGAGCCGGCGGCGCTGTTCGCCCCTGCCATCGTCAGCGACCGTACCGACGGCCAGATCGCCCACCTCGACGGGCTCAGCCTCAGCCGCGCCTGGTGTTTCCGGCGCCTCGCCGAGGCGGCGCCGGCGGTGCTGAGGCCGCGCCTCGAGGCGGCCGCCGACGCGCACCTCGCCGCGGCCCTGCCTCACCTGTCCGACGACTATATGGGCGAACACTGGCTCGCGAGCTTCGCCCTGCTGGCGCTGGACGAATAG
>DATNIH010000116.1:0-3119 GCA_035604515.1 Caulobacteraceae bacterium
TGATACCGAGATCGGGACCGGAAGCACCAACCTTCTCCTGGGCGGCTATCATACAGGCGCCCTCAGCCGTGACGGCGACTGGGGCTATTTCGTCCATGCCCTATGGGACGTTCCTGTGGCCAGCCAGGGCGGCTACCGGCCGGGGCAGGAGATCGATGCCGCGGCGGGGGTTGTCTACAATGGCTGGTTCGTCAACTCCGGCAAGATAAGAGTGTCCCCGGTCTTGCAGGTGCTTGCGGGCGCACGCGCCCACGACAGCGGCCCGGCTTCGAATGCTCCGAACAGCGGGTACGATCGGGTCCTGGTATCCCCCGGTGTCGAGATCGCCGCTGGCAAGTGGAACCTCTACGGCGATGTCGAGCTGCCGATCTACCAGCACGTTGTTGGCAATCAGCTGACCGCGCCCGCGTTGGTCAAGGTGGTGGTGAGCCGTGCGTTCTGAGGCCGATGAAGCAAGCCGCCAAACCATGCCCACCCAGCCATCCCCACCTCTGAAGCCAAGGGGGTCGAACCCGAATGGTCGTCCGCCATTTTGGCGACGGCCATGGTTACTGCTTGCCGCGGTTCTCTGGCTCGCCACCGTGGCCGCGGGCGGCGCTTACTTCTGGCTTGGCTCCGAGATGGGTCCGAGCCCGGCGGTTGGCGCCGCCCACCTCGGCGGGCCTTTCAGTCTGATCGATCCCGCCGGTCGGCCGGTCACCGACCGCAACTTCCGTGGCAAGTTCATGCTGATCTATTTCGGCTACACCCACTGCCCAGACGTCTGCCCAACAACGCTGGCAAAGGTCGCCGCCGCGCTGCAGACGCTCGGCCCCAGCGCCGACCGCATCCAGCCGATCTTCATAACGGTCGATCCGCGCCGCGACTCGCCAGAGATCATGGGCAGCTATGCGACCAATTTCAGTCCTCGCATCCTCGGGCTAACAGGCTCGCCGGCCCAGATCGCAGCCGTGGAGAAGGCCTACCAGGTCTATGCTTCCCCGGAGAGCACGCCGGAACAGCTGGACGCGGCGATAGACCATTCCTCGATCCTCTATCTGATGGGACCGGACGGCGGCTTCATCGCTCCGGTCCCGATCGACGGCCCCCCCGCCGACCTTGCTGGCGACGTCGCGCGCTATCTCAAGCAGTAAGGCCACGGGCGATGCTGGCTATCGACTCTTCGGCTCTGTCGGCTAGCTTCGTCGGGGCTGGGACGAAGGAATAGGCGCATGTCGATTCATGTTCGATTGGGCGTGCTGGCTTGGTTCGCGCTGACGGGAGCTACGCCCGCATTCGGAGCGACGCTACACGCCGACATGGCCACGGCGACGCTGTCGGGCGCTGGCGCGAATGTCGGAACGGTGACGATGTCAGACAGCGCCAAGGGGGCTCAGATCAAGGTGAGCTTGCACGGGCTCACGCCCGGCCTGCATGCCTTTCACGTCCACCAGAACCCGTCCTGCGCGCCTGGACCTGTCAACGGCAAAGTCGTGCCAGCGGGCGCAGCGGGCGACCACTACGGCATGACCGCCGGCATGAGCATGGGCGCTGGTGCGATGGCGCCGCTAGGCGACCTGCCGTCCCTCATGGTGAAGGCGGATGGTACCGACAACGAGACCCTGCTGGCCCCTCGGTTGACCAATGTCGCCGAACTCAAGGGCCACCCGGTCATCATTCACGCCGGCGACGCAACCACCGCACGGTTCGCCTGCGGGCTGTTGAAATAGAAGATAACAAGGCCGTTTCGGGTTCAGTCCGAACTTGCCACGGCGAATGTCCGCTCAGGGTCGATAGACGCAGGGCCGTCGACGGAAAGCGGACCTTTCGCGGCGCGATCCATGGCCGAGCGAGCTTCGGCGGCGGTGGTGCCGAGAGCGGCCCCCCAGCGCCAACGCTTGCCCGGCGAAGGGCGGGGTCGCTAGGTTGGCCGCGCGCGGGTGGCGTGCCGGCAACACGAGCGTTCACTCCGATGAGTCAACGCGGACCATCACTTCGGGTGAGGGATGCAAGGCCTCGAGACGCCAAGGCGCTCGGCGACGTGTTTGTCGAGGCCTGGCGGCGGGAGCACGCCGGACTGTTGCCGCAAGCGGTCCTGGATGCGCGCTCCGCGGCCGAGTCGGCCGCCAACTGGTCGAGAACGCTCACTGCGATCGCCCGAGGAGAGCGCGAAAACCAGTTCGTGCTGGCGGCCGTTCGCGGAACCGCCTGCGTCGGCTTGGTCGTGGGTGTGGTGCAGGCCGAAGAGCGGCCGGCCGGGGAAGGCGAAGTCACTGTGATCCAGGTGGTTGACGCCCACCGCGGGCATGGGGTGGGCGCGGCTCTGATGAGCGCCGCCGTCCGGCGTCTGATCGGGACGGGCGCGCACTCGATGATCGTGCGCGCCCTGGAGGCCAACTGGCCGGCCCGAAGTTTCTACGAGCGCCAGGGCGGCCAGCTCACGACGGAAACACGCACTATCGAGGAGTCGGGCCTGTGGTTTCCCGAACGCCTCTACCGGTGGCCGGACCTGGGCGCATTGTCGACGGCGTAGCCTGGGTGAATGGCCGCTTTGGGTCGAGAGCGGACCTAGCCGACCATCCCGGAAGCGGACATTCGCTTCGACTGCCCGAGAAGCGGACCATCCGGGCGGCACTATGGGGGATTAGCGGACGTTGCGGACACCGCTCGCCCGCCAGGAAGCAGACGAGCGAGGACTGTTGAGCGTGGAAGGCCGAGCGGTTCGCGCAGTGTCACGGCGTCGGATTGGCAGCGATGTCGTGCTAGCAGAGGGACTGACCCTGAGCGATGCGGGCCGAGTCTTCCGCGAGGGCATTCGCTGCAACCTTCTGAACCGTGCCTAGGTGGATTGTAGTCACGCGCCTATGGCTTACACTCAAGCCTGTTAAAGGACTTGAGCCGGTTCGAAGCTCTGACCGTCTTAACCTGGATACCGCAAACCTCGCGTGGAACGGCTTGGCGGCGGCTCGGTTCCTTAACCGGCCGCTCGGTCGGGTCCGCGGGTGTCATTTCAGTATCCCGAGCCTTATCCTGACCCGCTTCGGCAGCTTGGCGGCCACCAGCGCATGGGCCTGCTTGACGTAGGCGAGGAGATCGGCGTCCTCTAGACTGTCGGGCGCGGTCATGATGACCCACTTGGC
>DATNIH010000117.1:0-32517 GCA_035604515.1 Caulobacteraceae bacterium
GTCTGACGATCCTCATGCCGCGGCCGTCCCTTGCGCGCGGATGCGGGAGAGCCGGGTGTTGTAGCAGCCGATCACCCGCTGGAAGGAGGCCGGCGCAAGCTCGCCCAGCCGTCTGCGGTTGGCGCGCTTCCAGGCGGGGAAGGCCGCTTCCATCTCGAGCGCATTGATCTCGACGATGGCGTCCTGCTCGGCCCTGGTCTCGCCAGCCGATCGGCCGTCGTCATCCTCGCCCGTCTTCCGGCTGGCGAGGTTCAGAAGCAGCTTGGTCACATAGCGCTGGCCGTAAGACAGGCTCGAGCCTACCGCCTGCACCGGGTTCTTGCCGCCGCTCACATCGGCCGGCAGCACCAGCTCGGCCTCCTCCTTGTGGCCCGCCTGGTGGCGGAGGACGCCAACGACCACCGGCTCGCCGCGCGCTGAGAGCCCGGGCTTGAAGCTCAGAGCAAAGCCGTGCCGGAAGAGGATGGGGCGGATCGTCTCCACCGTGTCCTCCCAGGAGGCGTAGGTGGACTTCACCTCCCCGCTCGCGTCGGTGACCTCGCCGAGCTCATCCAAGACCGGCAGCCTTCGCTGCATCTGGATCAGGGCGCGAGCGAACGCCTGCTCGGCCTCGCGGCTGACCGCGCGCTCGTAGATCACCGCGATCCGGTCGAGGCGATCCAAGTCGGCGCCGGGATCGGCCAGCGACCGCTCCATGAGCTCGAGCAGGCTTGCGGCGCCGGGGCCCGCGATGCGCCTTGCATCGTCCGCCGCTCTGCTTGTGCGCGCTCGCATCAAAGACGCTCCGGCAGGACCCAAACTGCCAGCGACACCGCTGGCCTCCCACCGAGACGAGCCCGGACACGGCCGGGCAGCACATGCACTCACGCTCCAATCGGGCGCGCAGTCCAGTCGGAATTCGATGCATCCCGGTGCATTTGCTGAACACAGCGCAACCCGGCAGGTCGACATCGGACGAGTTTCACGGTGCGCGGCCGCAAACCCTCCTCAAGGGCTGGGAGAACGACGCGCGGGGATCGTCGCGACTAGCCGATGGCGAGCTCGTCCATCGCGCCCATCCCCGGAGCGCTTAGCATCCGCATATCGTCCAGCAGCACGAGCAGTTCACACCGAGCCTGTTCGGGCGGCGGTCGCCGATGACGCGCTCTGGGGCGACGGAGTGGGGCGCACCATGCCCGGTCACGCCTCCTACATCAGACGATGGCCCGGAGGCGGGTCAGGCCGCAGTAGCGCGATCTGTCGTCAGTCCTCGGGCCAGCGACGAGGCGGTCCTAACCGGCTCCAGTCCTTCGAAAAAGTAGCTCACCGGCACGTCGAGCGCGTGCGCCAGCTCCCATAACCGCACGCCGGACATTCGGGTCGCGCCGCACTCGTACTTGTGGATCTGCTGAAAACGGATGCCGATCGCTTCCGCGACCTGGACCTGCGTCAGCCCGAGCACGCGGCGCCGGCGAAGCAGTTGCTTGCCGAAGTGTGCGTCGACGGAGAGGGCGGTCGCAAAGTCACGGCTAAGAGCTGGGCGGCCCATCGATCACCCCAGACCGTTTCAGTGGCTAACTCCCAAGACTACGGCGCCGCCTGGGTGTGCGCTTGGACTGGGCGGCGCCCCCAACTAGGCCTATGCGGCCCAACTTCCGTTGGAGCAGGGGTGAGAAGGCGGTATGTTGGGGAATTCTCGTACAATGTAAGCGTGATGTTGGATTCCCACGACCTGAGCGTGATGCGCTTCTCGACCGACGCGGTGCCGCCAGGCGACCGTATCGAAGCGTGGCGCGACATTCTCACGCGCAAACTGTTGCCGATCGCTGTCGATCCCTTGTCGGGCTCTCCGTTCCGGGCTGCCGCCTCGCTCCGAATCCTGCCGGGTCTTCGCGTTGGCTCCGGGCTGATCGGCCCGAGCTTGAACCACCGGACACGGGAGATCGTCGCCCGCGAGAACGACGATGTGGCCCTGCTGGTCAACTTGAGCGGGCCGCTCGTCTTCCTGCGCCGCGGCGCGGACGTGGACCTGGGCTTGGGTGATGCTTGCCTGATCGACTGCTCCGAGACGTCCGCGTTCGTGCAGAGCTCGGCCGGTCGGTTGATGTGCATTCGGGTCGAGAACACAGTGATCGCGCCCTATGCGCGAGGCTTGCGAGAAGCGCTCGGCCGGGTCATCCCAGCGGAGACCGGCGCGCTGAAGCTGCTGCTGTCCTACGTCCGCATCCTGCACGGCCCAGGGGCCGTGCAGCTGTCGACCGCGGAGAGCCGGGTGGTCGCCGATCAGGTTGCCGAGCTCGTCGCGCTGGTCGTGAGCCAGTCCGGCTCCGCCGTGACCTCGGCGGACAGCCGCGCCGTTAGAGCGGCGCGTCTTAACGCTGTGAAGGCGTATGTGGCTGAGCGGCTGGCTGCCCCTGAGCTCTCTCTCGACGAAGTCGCGGCCCACGAGGGGGTTTCACCTCGCTACGTGCGCAAGCTGTTCGAGGGCGAGGGCCAGAGCTTTTCGGGCTACGTCGCTGGCGAACGGCTCGCTCGAGCCCACGGCATGCTCGCCAACCCGCTGCTGAGCCACCTGCCGGTCTCGAGCGTCGCCTTCGACGTAGGCTTCGGCGACCTGTCCTACTTCAACCGGCTCTTCCGGCAGCGCTACCACGCGACGCCAAGCGAGATCCGCAGCATACCGGCTTAGCGCTCCGCTCAACGGCCCAGCCTGACCTTGGTTGGTCCGGCGCCGACCGCGACGAAATGTCCGCCAGTCGACAACAACGGGTCACACAAGCGTGCAACGTTAACAACGGGGCTGCTTGGATAGGGCCGTGGCAATGGAGGACGTAGACCGGCACGTAGGTCGCCGCTTGTGGCAAAGGCGAAGATCGCTTGGGCTGACCCAACAACAGCTGGCGTCGGTCATCGGCGTCGCGTTCCAGCAGATCCAGAAATACGAATGCGGCGCGAGCAGATTGTCCACGTCGCGCCTCTGGTCGATTTCCAACGCCCTGCAGGTCGACGTGAGCTACTTCTTCGAGGGCCTCGACAAGGACGAGCCTGCGGCCGTGCGCGACGGCCGGCTGGTAAGCTAGCGCCCACGTAGTACCGCTGACCTGCTACCCGTCATGTTGGCATCGTTCTTGCGAGAACCGGCCGACCGCTCCGTTTCGGAACGTCTGGAGTGCGACTCGCGACATGGCCGACGCCATAGACCAGCATGTCGGGGGCCGGCTGTCCGCACGCCGGCACAGCTTGGGGCTCACGCTCCAGGAAGTGGCGCGCGCGGCCGGAACCACCCTTCAGCAGGTCCACAAGTATGAGACCGGGTCAAGCCGGATGACGCCGGCGCGGCTCTGGTCGTTGGCCAAAGCCCTGGGCGTCGACGTGAACTACTTTTTCGAAGGTTTCGGCAAGACCGGAAGCGACGTCGCAGGTGACGACGGGCGCGGCCGGCTAAAAACCGGGTAACCGCCTCGGGGCCTCCCCCGCCCCGGAGCGGCGCGAGGGCCCGACGGCTCCTCCAGCGTCGGGCCTTCAACGTGAGTCGGCCAAGGGGCCGTTACTCGACCGGCCGGCAGTTGCCGCGCGATGTCTCCGGACGTCCCAGAAAACCCGCTGAATTCCCTGTTATTGGCCGATAACAGGGACTCTTAGCGTTTTTGGCGCCTCTTTCTTCGCGGTCGATGGCGCGGTTCCACGTAATTTTCAGCCTTGATTACAAACACTTGCCTATCCGGCCCGCCTAAAGTCCCGGCGTCATTAACAGGAATATTTCCCTTGCGAACAGGGATAGCCGCCACCGGAACAGGGAAAAGCCGCGCGCCAACAGGGATTTTCAAGATTCGCTACCGGCCCCAACGCGGTCGATTTCGACTCTGGGCGCCGACTACGACTTCATGCTCCGTGCGTTCGAACTCGCGGAAGTCAGCGCGCTGCGCATCGACCGCGTGCTGGTCCGGATGGCGGCGCGCGGCGCCAGTTCCGTGGGCGTCGGCGCCCGGGTGCGTCACAATCTTGATGCCCTGGCGTCGCGCGAGGATCTCGTCAGCGGCGAGAGCCGGCGTCGGGTTCTGCTCCCAAACGTTCGCCGTTAGCAGGTGGAACGTCTCTCCCCGACTGCGAGGCAAGGACAGCTTCGAAAGCTCAACGCCGGTCACCCCGCCCGCGTAGACGAAGGCGAGTGTTGAGAGCGTAAGGACAAGAAACCGAAGCCCGCCCTGGTCGAGCGACCAAACGGCCAGCCCGGCCGCGACCACTGCCACGACGAGAATGAACGGCACGAAGCTGTTGGCGACGTCGGCCCAATTGTCTCGGGCGCCGGCCAGCCCGATCGCAGCAAGCAATGCTGCGCCGAGAGAACCGCCCAGCGCGATCGAGGCGGCCAGGAGACGGAGCGAACTCACGACAGGCGGCCACGCCCCGAACAGATGAACTCCGTTGCCCCTCTCACGTCAGTGGCCCGCAAGACTGGCCTGTTATCCTCACGCGGGGCGTTCAGTGGGCCGGCGTCGGTTGGTTGTGCCCGCTGGAATGTCGGGACGGCAGGTCGAAAATCAGCTGCCCGTGGCGGCGGACTTCAACGCCGTAGTGGTGTGGCGATTCCCGCAAGCAGCGCTCGGCGGCCATCCGCGCGTGAGCCTCGTCCTCGACGTCGATGAGAACCAGGGAAGGCACGGAATACCGATCGTCAAGGATCAGAACTTCATAGATTTCCATCGCATGCCCCACATCCACCGAAATGTGAGCTGCCACGAGTAGGGCGCCCGACTTTTCCCACAGGGTATCCCGAACGGGCCTGGAGTCGAGTCGCCCAAACGTTGAATCGTGCATGAGGCTCCCGCTGCGGCGCCCGAGCCGCGAAACCGATCACCTGTGGGTGCTTTGGGGGCGCCGGCCGAGCCGGTTCCAACGCGAAGCGAGAACCAAGGGATCGCGCCCGAGGACGAGCCCGGCTTCGCCACGGCCCGGTCCCGAAAACTCGGTTAGCGATCGATCAAGGTTGACGACCGATAGTGGGGTCATGATTGGCAAGAGCGCCCGCGACGGGCTCGGAGAATCTTTGGCCAGCCCAGCGAACGACTCCACGTCGTCGGAGGGCAACCGGCGAAGCGGGGTCGAACCCCGCGCCGAGTATCGCGCTGCCGGCACAAAAGGCGACCGGCGCAGCGGCATCGAGCGTCGCATCAGCTATCGCGCGCGGACGCTGGTCGCTGGCAAGGTCCTCGTCGGAGAGCCGATTACCGACTGCGTGGTTCGCAATCTCTCGGTGCGAGGCGCGCACGTGCGGTTGCTGGGCGCGGTGAAGCTTCCGCCCACAATCCAGCTGTTGCTTACCAGCGAGGGCTTGCTGTTTGACGCGACAATAATTTGGCGGAGAGCAGACAAGATCGGCCTTGCATTCACCGCTCACCGCGACCTTCGCCACGATGACGACGCGAACTGCGCAGCCGTCCGCGCGTCGGGCGGCGGCGCCGCGCCGCTCTAGTCGAGGTGCGGATCTCCGCTAACGTCGATTGCGACGCGGCTCGCTGCGCGCCAAGAGATGCGTCAACTGGTCTTTCTTCTGCTCGCTCCTCGTTTGGCGCGCACCTTTGAGCACGAGAAATGCGGCGCCGGCCGATCCGCCCGCGAGCACGACGCCAACAGCCAAGACTAGCAGCTGCCAGAGCGACATCACCGTCCTCGCAGTCGGTGCTCGACTCCACTTAAGCCGAGCTTAGAGTCGCCTCCCGCCTCCTCTGTTGGGGCCACCCGTCTATCCCGCCCGCCGCAGCTCGGTTGCGTTCATAGGCGGGGCGTAGACGCTCACGAGCTCGTCGAGTTCTCGCCGCCGCTGGGCGGCGGTGATGTTCAGCCGCGTGTACAGCCCGCTCGGGCCGAAGGTCTGTTCGGCCTCGGCCCACCGTTCCTGGGCGTGGGTGGCGAGATCATCGGTCTCGCCGACAAAGAGAACCTGAAGTCCTGCGTCCTCGCCGCGCGCATAAAGGAAGTTCCCGGATTGGCGCGGCAAGGGCTGGCCTGTCCGGCTCAAGACAAATCGCAGGCGTTCTCCGGACGTGGTGCGAAAGTCGATCTGATCCTTCACAACTCTCCCCTGCCCCCTTCGCAGACGGCCAAACACATGGGTGAGTCGCTTCGATTTTACCGGATTGAGAGCGCCAAAACCATATCGGCATAAGGAGGCGGCGCGCGCTCGCGCCAGCCGTTCAACATGGTTAACGGGCAAGTAACCGACGGCCAGCACTCTCCGCTGAGGCTGGAGGACGACTGCGTTGACTGGAGCAGCTATTCCGCGCGCCACGCGCATCGATTCCTGGGCGCAAGTGATAGCGCACGAACAAGCCCGACAGGCGGGCATCACGCTCAGTGAATGGCTCGACCATTTTCTCGTCTACGGGGCTGAGTGGTTCGAGGACGATCTCGAGACGTTGGTCGGCCCGCAACCTGAGGCAATCGAAGACACACTGCCGCGCGCTGCCGCTCGTTCCCTAGAGGCTATCTGTGCGGTTGGGCCGGAACTATCGAGAGACGAGGTTGCCGAAGCACTCCCATTGGCCCCGGCGGCCGAGGCCTTCCGGCGACAGGAGTTGGACGACTGGATCGAACCTTTCCTGGCGGACTTGGCGGTGCAGTTCGATGCCATTCGCGATGAGACGGCCGCCAGGATCGGAGAAGGCGCAGACTGCGCTGCCCAGGCGATCACGGACTGCATGAGCGGCGCATCGCACAGTTCGCCGAGTTTGCTCGACCCGCCCGTAAGACAGCTGGGTTTTGAAGTCGCCCGGATCGCCGAAGTCGTCCGCGCTCGGTTCGAACGCCTCGACGTCACCGCCGGCCAAGACGCGGCGGAGCTACGCACCGACCTTCGCGACCTCGCCGCTCGGATCGCCGCGCTGGAGGCGCGCGCAGCCCCAGCCGTGCCGTGGATCGACGAGCAGGATTCGCTATCAACGGGTTCATCGGCGCTCGTGTTTGGTCCGCCTCGCGCGCCGGAGGATCTGGCCGACGCTGTCCTCATCGGCCCCTTTGCTCTCGCGACGCCAGCGCCTTTCGGATTCGAAGATTTAATGGCAAGCGAGCCTTGCGCGCTCGGCGCCGTCCTATCCGAGCCGAACGGCGCAATCGTTGTCGCCCAGAGGTCCCTGACAGAGATGAGGGCGAGGGGAGCGGCTGGTCCGCCGCGACCCTCGATGAAGCGATGTTGGAGCCGGACGCAGCCGCCGCGCCGGCCGAGCCGGCGGATCGGGGCGCCCCGAGGAACCGGTCGCGCCGCGCGAGGGGGTGGACCGCCCGGCGGCGAGCCGCGGGGTCGAACGAGGCGCCACGGAGACGCGGGCTTGGTCTTCAGGTCGCCGCGACGGTTGTCGGTGGCGCCGGCCTCGGCCTTGCCGCGGCAGCCTACCTGCTCGTCACGTCCGACTCGAGCGGCGCCTCACTCGAACACCGCTTTGTCGCGGCGAGCGCCACGCCAACTCAACAACTGCATCTGCGAACGCGCGAGGCCCCGGTGGAGCTCATGGCCGTGACCGTGTCGCACAAGCCCACGCCATAAATAGGGAGGGACGCGTAGAGCTTCTCGCGTCCAATCTGTAGCCTGAAGCGCGCCTAGCTGCGCAGACTCTAGGGCTGCGTGCGATCGTCGAGGATGAAGGCCAGGCCGTAGTCTGGCGGGTTCGCCCAGATCAGCGCCGCGAGGTACTCCATGCGACCGCGGTGCGCCAGCAGACGAAAGCGGGACGGCGGCTGGACCGCCTGGTCGAAGCGCACGTGGGCGCCGTCCCCGTTCATGTCCAAAATCGTGCAAGGGAAAGAAACGCCGGCTGCGCTGATCCGCCCGCTGCCGAGCAAGGCGGGCCGGAGGGCTTTCGTCCGGTCGGTCCGGGTGGCGGCATCCTCGTGCCCGTCGGGTTTGGGCGCAGACGCGGACGGCTCGGCCAGCTCGGGGCCCCTCGCTCGAGGGCGCCATAGCTCACACGCAAAAATATCCCCAGGCGCGGCCCCTTCTGGCTGCCACACGACGGCCGGCCACCTGGCGTTTTCCTTGCGGGTCATCGACCGCACTGTTCCGTTCTGGAACCGAGGATCGCCTAATGGCCGACCCTATCGACCAGCACATTGGTGAGCGGCTCGCCGACCGTCGGCGGGCGCTGGGCCTGACGCTCCAGCAAGTGGCGATCAAGGCTGGCGTCAGCTTTCAGCAGATCCACAAGTACGAGACGGCCTCGAGCCGGATGACCCCGGCGCGGCTCTGGTCGTTGGCCAACGCGCTCGGCGTCGACGTCAGCTACTTCTTCGACGGCTTCGCCAACACAGAACCGGCCCGCGACGATCGCTCGGACACGGCCGCGTAAGAACCTGGTAACCGGTTTGCCGCTACGCGGATCGGCGCTGAGTCTTCTGGCGCGCCGATCATGCCGACCCGTCGCGGGTTCATCAGTGCAGTCGCGGGAGCCGCATACTTGACCGGCGGCTCCGCGCACGGCGGAGTCGGCCCGGTGGACAGGCCGGGCGACGTCGCATTTCAGGGCAAGTCGGGGATCAACGTCTTTTGGCCCTGGGGCGGCCCGATTGTTGCGAACAGCGGCGACCCCAACACGCGCTACGCTCCGGCCGACGTGGTGTTCGGCCCCCTGGCCAACGGCCCTTGGGACGACCACGTCACGCGCTCGGTCTACGACCAGTGCGTGGCTGTCGGCATCGATCATTTCCGGATCCAGTGCAATCCCGGGCCGTGGATGCAGGCGATACGCGAGAACGATCGCGCCTACATGGAGGCCCTGTTCGCTCGTTTCGACGCCACGATCGAGCACACCCTCGAGGCAGGCTTAGGCGTCGTCGTCGACCCTTACCTCACGGGCTACGTGCGAGACGCCCCGGCGACGGTGCTCACGGCGTTCGATCGCCGCGATGGACGCAGGACGCCCGGCTTCCTTGCCTACCGGGCTGCGCTGGCTGCGTTCGCCGAGCGGTACCAAAAGTACGATCCGGCGCTCGTCGCGTTCGAGCTGTTCAACGAGCCGCCCGATCCCGAACAGTTCTCGGGCGACTGGCCGAACGTCCTCCAGCCAGAGCTCTATCGAACGGTGCGCGCGATCGCGCCCCGACACACCATCGTGTGCACGGGGGCGCGATGGTCTTCGATCCCTGAACTTTGCGCCCTGGACCCCTCCAGCTACGATCGCAACGTCCTTTGGACGATCCATCCGCTGATCCCGGCCCCGGCCTCGCAACAGGGCTATCCGTACAGCCAATACAAGTATGTCGTCGGCATTCACTATCCGCCGCGGCCCGAAGACAAGTCGGGCGCGATCGACGACATGCACCGCCGCGTCAGCGCCGATGAAACCCTCGGACCGCACCGGAAGGCGGCCTTGAGGGACAGCCTGACGGGCGACCTGAACGCCTACTTCGACACGCCTCAGGGACTGGCGTGGATCAACGCTCAGTTCGATTTGGCCAGCAACTGGTGCCGTCGGCATGCGATTCCACCGGCCTCGATCTATGTGGGCGAGTACGGGGTCACGCGCTCCAATCAGGGCTTCCCCGGAACCCGCATGGCCGGCTATCAGGGCGGCGCCCGGGAAGATCGGGCTCGCTACCTAAGGGATCTGCGCTCGGCGATCGGCGTCCATGGATTCCGTTGTGCGCCCGACCATCTGGACACGCTGGACTACGGCCTGACGCAGGCCGCCGACGCTCGCATCGGCCCTTGGGACCCGCTGCTGCTCAGCGCCATCTCGCCGCACGACGTGCGGTTGACGTTCTGACGCCCGCTAGAGCAGACGGTTGCAAAGACCAATGATGATGAGAACGACGGCGGCGGCGCTGCACCCGAGGATCACGCCATCGCCGAGAGCGCGCACCAGTCGCTGTGTCCCGGATAGTTGTGGCCGGTCACTTGGATAATAGGTCATCAGTGGCCCCCGATAGCTGCTTGGACCTGACCCTCTATTTTGCTCCCAACTCGCTGCACGCGTCAAACCTCGAAGGGGGTTGAGGCCCTCAACCGTAATCCATTGACCAATGTCGGGGCAGGCAGGCGTTCACCATGACTTCACGGTTTGCGGTTAGTGACGCTGTAAATCTGCGTTGCTGGCTTCGGGGTCATGGCTAGTCCAATCAAAACAGCAGCTTGGCTGGGCGGCGCGTTCGTCGCGCTCGGCCTGATCGGCACTCCATGCGCCGCCGTCGCGGCCGACCAAGCGGCGCCCGCGCCCAGCGCATCCCCCTCCACCTCCGATGTCGACGCGCTGCGCGCCCACGAGGCGGAGGACTCCAAGCGCTTGGATGAGCAGTCGGCGCTGCTGAAAGAGCAGGCGAACCAGCTTGCCGAGACCCGCGCCCTCGTCGAGCAGCAGCAGGACGAGTTGAGCGAGTTGAAGCAGGCTCTCGGCGACGCCCAGGCCAAGCTGACCCAGGCGAACCCGGCGCCCGCCGAAGACCAACGGCTGGAGATCGCCGAGCTCAACGATACGCGCGGCGCGGGCGTACCCGCCGGAGGGCAGCCCGTCGGAGGTCAACCGGTGGGAGAGGCGCCGCCGACGCACGCGAACGCCGCGCTGGCCCTGCCGCTGCCTCAGGGCATCGACGTGCTCACGCCGAGGGGCCATTTGGTTTTGGACAACGCCGTCGAGTACCAGAACGCGTCGTCCGATCGCGTCGTCTTCGAAGGCATCCAGATCATCAACGCGATCCAGCTGGGTCTGCTGGAGGCCAATCAGACCAGCGACAACACCGGCATCGTGCTCAATACGGTCCGATACGGCTTGACCAACCACATCGACTTCGAACTGACGGTGCCTTGGGTCGGCCGCGCCGACCGGGTCACGACCGTGCAGACGGTGACGCCGCCGACCGACCTCACCAACCAGTTCAACATCACCGGCGGCGGCATCGGCGACGTCGAGGGCACGCTGCGCTATCAGTTCAACGAAGGCCGCAACGGCGGGCCTCTCTTCGTCGCCGCCATGCGCGTGGTGAGCAACTCCGGCACCGGACCGTTCCAGGTCAAGTACAACGAACTCGGCGTCGCGACCAAACTGCCCACGGGCTCGGGCTTCTGGCAGATCAACCCGACGTTCACGACCATCTACCCGCTCGACCCCGTCGTTTTGTTCGGCACCGTCGGGTACCAGCACGGCTTCGGACAGGACATCGATAAGTACTTCGGGACCGGGCAGTCGCTGACCCATGTCGGAAAGGTCGCCCCCGGCGATTCAGTCTACGCCGCATTGGGTTTTGTGTTCTCGCTGAACTCGCACTTCAGCTACTCGCTGGGTTACAAGCACACCTACTTCTTCCCGACCGTCACCGAGTTCCTGCCGACCGCCAACAATGTCGGCATCGTCAAGGCCAGAACCCTGGCGCTGAACGATGGCGTGCTGTTGGCCGGCGCCTCATACAGGTTCAACGACCACGTCAGCGTGAACCTGAACTGGGAGTACGGCGTGACCGCGGACGCTCCGAACGACACGATCATCCTGCGCGTGCCGTACCTGTTCTAGGCTTGGCTTAGCCCAACCGTCGGAGCTGAGCGCACTGCGGAGGTCGTCGAGCGGCTAGCGGGCCCCGATCTGGCCGGCCTGCAGGGCGTTCAGGAGGCCGTTCATCATCGCACCTTGCTGGGCGGCGGCGATCTCGCTCGACGGCAGCGTGATGGTGATGAAGGTGTCCTGCGTGATGTTCCGCCCATTGGCGGTGTTGATCACCAGGTTCTGCACCGAATTCGGCGTGATGTTGTCGAGCAGCGCGGTCACGCCGCCGTCGCCTTTGACAACCAGGCCGCTGGCGGAGAGCCCATTCACGTTCACGTTGGTTCCAGCGAGCGCGGACGCGAGGCTGGCCGCGCCGTTGACTGGGATGGCGACGACAACCCCCTTGTCGGCGCTGGAATCGTTGGCCAGCACCGAGAGATTGGCGTCCGTCTGCTGCGTGACCGACCCGTTGTTCTGCAGCGTGAGCGTCGTGGTGAGCGCGGTCTGCCCGTCGATCAGGGTGACCAATGTCGCGCTGAAGCCGAAGGTCTGCCCGTCGGCGGAGAAATAGCCGCCGCGCGCGGACTGGAGCTCCTGGTCGCTCAGCGGGGCCGCCCCGCCGAACGGATCATCGGCCGCGCGGCAGGCGCCGGCGAATCCCACGAGCCCGACGACGAGCATGGCGAACAGCATGGCGAGGCGCTTGGACATCGGCGGGCTCAGAATGGCGGTGGGATGTTCGCCAGGCTGGGTTGGCGAACGGCGAAGATGGTCGAGGCATCGAGGACCGCGGCCTCGTTCCCAAGCTCGAGCGTATGGGTCGCAGGCTCGAGCGGCGCGTGGTGCACCATCGCCCACTCGGCCGGGTCGTTGAAATGGTGATGGTTGTTGGGATGGGCCGTGTCGTGGATGATGAAGACCAGCCCGTCCCAGTCGTGCTCGAAGTCGCGGTCCGAATAGTCGCGCAGTCCGATCGCCGGATCACCGACCAAGACGCGTCCGTTCTCGACGCCCTCGATGACGACGAAGTGCTTGTAGTGACCGACCTGCATCAGCGCGATCGCCGGAATGTGCGTGCCCTCCAGCTGCGAGAGCTTCACCCGGTATCCATCGGAGCTGTAACCAATCGAAGCCAGATACGCCTTTATGTCGGCCAGCGAGAAACCGGCCCTCTTGATTGCCGCCTGGTCGCCGACCAGGTACATGGCCTTGAAGATCGTGGCCTCATCCAGGTCACGCCCGTAATTGTAGCGCAGCAAGGTCGCCAACGAGGCGGAGCCGCAGCTGAAGTCGTACTGCTGGCGCACCACCGTCTCGAACGGCAGATCGCGGTAGCTCACCACCCCGACCCGGTAATAGCCGCCCGTTTCGGGGGGCGTGATCGCGGTCGAGCGCGGGGCGCCGGCCGCCATTGCGCCGGCCCAGGAAGCCAGCACCAGGCAAGCGCCGATCAGGACTGCACACCGCATCAGAAAGCCCTTAAGGCGCGGGCGCGCCTGAGACGACGTTGACGATGAGGGCGCCCTCGACGTTGTTCTGGTTGCCCGTGTTCATCACGAAATTGCCGATTCCGTTGAACCCGGAGAAGGCGTTGGGGCCGATCGTCACCGCGCCGTTGGTGACCGTGGTCGCATCGAAGGTGTTGTTGGTGTTCACCGCCTTCAACTCCTGCAGCGCGACGGCGCCGGCGATGTCGATCGTGGTGTTGGTGTTGTTGGTCCCGCCCTGGGCGTTGACGAGTCCGTCGCCCGCGAGCGCGGTGGCCCCCCCGGCGATCGCACTCGCAAACGGGTTGACCGGCGACGTGCTGGCGCTGGAAGCCGGCTTGGCCGCGCACACCGTGGGCATGGCGATTGCGCCGACGAGCATCGCTGCGGCGCAGAAGAGGATGGTTCTAGACATCGGGATCCCCGAGTCCTGTTTGAAAGGGTGAGCCGGCGGGGCGAACCCCGCCGGCCCAAAGCCAATACTCAGATGCTTACTGGACGGCGCCGCTGGAGCTGGTCGACGCGCCGAACGTGACCGACGAAGCGGCCGCGACCGACGTGGCCGTGTTGAGGGCCGATTGGTCGCCCGTGTTCTGCGTCACCGTCTGGATGCCGGCGAAGCTTGCGCCGCTCGAGCCCGCGCCCGTGAGCGTGTTGGCCCCGGTGTTCTGGCTGTCGCCGCCCGCGTCGATGTCCGACGTCGACGTAGACAGGATCTGCGCCGACACGGGGCCTGAGAAGTCGACTGACACGGCCGTGGCGCTGCCGCCGTCGCCGCCGCTGCCGGCGCTGCCGCCGTTCGCGCTGCCGCCGTCACCACCGACGCCCAGGCCGAAGCCGGTGCTGAACCCGCCGCTGGCGTGCCCGCCGTGGCCGATTCCGACGCCGACGCCGACGCCGGTGCCGCCGGAGCCGGAGCTGCCGCCGGCGCCGCCGGTGCCGTTGCCGGTGCCGGTGCCGCCGTTGGCGCTGCCGCCGTTGGAGCTGCTGGCGCCGACGCCCGCGGCGCTACCGCCGTTCGCGCTGCCGCCGTTCGCGTTGCCGCCGCCGCCGCCGTTGCCGCCTGTGGCGGTTTGAGCCATCGCAACACCCGACAGCGCCAGAGCGCCGGCGAGGGCCGCCGCGGTCAAAAGAACCTTGTTCATATGTCCGTTCCTCACATTAACGTTATGGAGGAGTCGTTGCCCCCTCCTGGCAGTCTGCCAAACGAGGTTTAAGCGCACTCTTAACGAAATGTTAAGCTGAATCTCGCGTCAGGGCGGACTTTCACCCGTACGGTGAATTGCCCGGTTCTGTATCCGACCTATATTGCCGGCGTCGAACACCCCTACCAACGAGGTCATTTCTTCAGAGAACGGAGATTCATTCTCGGCCAGGGGTTCTGTGTTCTCTGCACATTTGGGTAGGCTGGAAGGCGAATCTTCTTATTTAAGCTGTCAAGTATAAAATTAACGAGGCATCCAGCGTGCGACAAACAGCCTGTGGATAGATTGGGAGAACAGCGTAATTTTATAGCGTTAGAGATATACGCTTACAATCCCTTCCAGTGGCCATCCGCCGCTGTTGCAAGGCGTGGGCAGACCAATAGACGTCGCCGCTTTCTGGCCACAATTGGCCCGCCGCGGGGCTGAGCCCCCGCTGCCATCATGTCGCGGTCAGCGGCCCAAGCGCTTCGATCAACGGCCCGAGGTGGGTCTCGTAGGCGCGCCAGATGCCGATCGAGCTGTCGTAGATCGGCTGTCGCACCTGGTTGGCGCTCGCGGTCTGCACCCGGCGTTCGGTCTTGTGGAAGTCGAGGCAACGCGCGTCCCACTCGAGGCCGCAGTGGGCGACCAGGCGGCGGGCCTGACCCTCCAGATCGGCGACCACGTCCTCGTAGCGGACCTGCAGCAGGATGTGCTCGGGCGTGACGCTGCGCCAATAGTCCATGAGCCTGGTCTGGGCGCGGTAGTGACGGCCAAGCTCGGCCAGATCATAGGTATAGGGCAGGTCGGCGAACTGGCGCGAGAAGCAGGAGACGCAACAGTCCAGCGGGTCCCGGCTCAGGTGAATAATGCGCGCGTTGGGCAGCGCAAGCCGGATCAGCCCCATAATGCGCCAATTGGGGAGGCTCTTGTCCAGAATGCGCAGTGCGTCGGGCGGTGCGCGCTCGTGCAGGGCGGCCAGATAGTCCGCCCCCAACCGGCGCATGCTGTCCGCCCATAGGCCGGTCGCGTCGACGGTCCCGTCGCCAGGGTCGGCGGCGACGGTTGGCGCACGTCCGAGGATGTGACCGAAGAGCTCCGTCTCGCCGGCCCCGAAGATCTGCGGATGACTGGCGAGGATCTGCTCGACCAGGGTCGTGCCCGACCGGGGCATGCCCATGATGAAGACCGGCTGCTCCGACGGATCGCCGATGCCGGCGGCGGCCTCCAGCAGCTCCGGCGTGAACACGCCGGGCAGGGCCTCGATCGCGCCGAGCGTGGTGGCCTCGTCGTAGTCGACGATGCCGCGCATTCCGGCATTGGCTTCGAGAAGATGCGCGAAGGCGCGGTCCGGCTCGCCGGCATCGGCGAAGACCTTGCCGAGTGCAAAGTTGAGGTCGATCCTCTCCAAGTCCGAGGTCCCCGGATCGGCGAGCAGTTTCGTCATCGCCGCTACGTGCGGATCACTGGGCTGAACCGGGGCGATTGCGACGAGCTGAAGGTAGAAATACGAGACCTTCGGGCGGAGCGCGATGGCGTGCTCGACGTGGGCCTTCGCCTCGTCGAACCGGCCCATTTCCCTGAGCAGGGTGGCCGTGTTGTTGCTAGCGTCCGCGAGCTCCGGGTTGGCGGCGAGCGCCAGGTCGTAACTTGCCAGCGCCTCGTCCTCGCGCCGGATGTCCCTCAGCGCATTTCCTCGGTTGTTGAGTGCGTCGGCGTAGCCCGGTGCGAGCGCAAGGGACCTGTCGAAGTCTTCCAGCGCAAGCGTCGACCAACCGAGTTGCAGGTGCGCGATCCCGCGGCGATTCAGCGTGCGCGGTTGTTCCGGATCCACCGCCAGCGAGCGACTAAAGGACTCCAGCGCCGCCGCCCATTCGTCGAGCCCGCCCTGCGCCACGCCAAGCTCGTTGAGGGCTTCGGTGTCGTCCGGCCTCCTCTCGAGCGCGGCCGACAGCCGTTCGACGGCCTCGGCGTAGCGCCCCTGACGCTGCAAGACGATGCCAAGCCCTCGCAGAGCATCGAAGGAGCGCGGCGCGCCAAGCAGCGTTCGACGATAGAGCCGCTCCGCACCCTTCAGGTCGCCGCGGCGAACCAGCTCCTCTTCACGACGGACCGTTTTCACGAACCCAAGCTCTCCCATGGAGTCGGCGGCTTCCTGAGGATGGCGCCCCCGCCTGTCAACAGCATTCGCCTCGCCCGCAATGTCGCCGTCATCTGCTGGCCGTATTGGATGAGGCAAGATCGACAGAGAGGTAACCCCGCGGCGCAAGCGTCGCCGCTGCGGGCAGCTCCGGAGAGGCGGATGAGCATCGACCGACGCCGGGTTCTCGCGACATCGATCGCCGCGGCCGGGCTTCTTACGGCGGCGGGCGTCGCGTTGACCGCAGGTCTGGGCGGGCTTGCGCGGCGGCGTGGCCTCTCCTTCGGCGCGGCGATCCGCAGTGAACAACTGCGAGACGAGCCGGATCTTCGGGAGGCTGTGCTGGCCGAGTGCGGCGCGCTGACGCCGGAGGTCGAGTTGAACTGGTCCGCGCTCGAGCCAGCGTACGGATTCATGGGCTTCGCCAACCTCGATGACCTGGCGGCCTTCTCGCTACAGGCGACGAAACCCCTCTGCGGCCATACTCTGTTGTGGCACAAGGCGATGCCGGGCTGGGCGACGCAGTCGCTGAACGAAGCGCCCGACTGGCGGTTGATCGAACGCTACTTCGCCTCCGTCCTTCCGCGTTACGCGGACGTCATCCCCCGCTGGCACGTGGTGAACGAACCCATCGACGTGGGCGATCGCGCCGACGGGCTCCGGCGGACCGTGCTGCTCGACGCCTTCGGTCCCGACTACATCCATCGCGCCCTCGAGCAGGCGCGTGCGCTGGCGCCGCGAGCCCTGTTGTTCTTGAACGAGTACAGCCTGGAGTATGACTTCGCCGAGGAACGCGAACGCCGAACAGCCCTGCTGAAGCTGGCCGAGCGCCTGATGGCCCGCGGCGCGCCGCTGGATGGGGTCGGCCTGCAATCCCACCTCGACCTGAGCAAAGGCTCGGTCTCGCAGGCGGCGGTCTCGACGTTCGTGAGGGCGTTAGGGGATCTCGGACTGGCGGTCGCCGTGACCGAGCTCGACGTCAAGGAAGCCGACTATGTCGCACCACAGGCGCAGCGCGATGTCCTTGTCGCCGACGAGGTGCGCCGATACCTCGATGCGGTCTTGGCCGAGCCGAACGTCATTGGCGTGACGACCTGGGGTCTAACCGACCGACACTCGTGGCTCACGGTGACCGAGGCCGACCACGCGCGCTTTCCCGCCGCTTGGCGTCAGGGCGACGGACCCGGCTTCAACCGCGGCCTGCCGTTGGACTCATCGATGCGGCCCAAGCCTATGTACGCGGCAATCGCAAGCGCGCTTCGCGCGGCGCCGGAGCGTCCGGCGTTCAAAAGCCCGCGTAGAAGCCCAGACGGCCGTACGCGCCGGTTGACCGCGCCGATCCGGCGCTGACGCCGGCCGAGACCTGGATTTCGGCGTTGCGTGCGAGCGAGAGGCCCGCATAAGGCCCGACCCGCTCCTCTTCGTAGGTCGGATCGCCGTCCGTCTCGCCTTCCAGGCCCAGCCTGATGTTGCTGGTGACGGTGTGCGTCAAGCTGGCCCGCACCTCGTAGTCGCTGAGCGTCGTTCCGTACGATGCGAACCAGTCACCTCGCCATGGTCCGTTCGCCGCCCCGCCGTCGATGACGAGCGCCGGCTCCCACTGCGCACCGCGCCGGCGGTTGGTCGGCTGTTTCGGGCTGAACGTCGTGTCGACGTAACGGGCGCCAGCGCCGAGATTCACCCACAAGTTACTGCTGCTGAACTGGTACAGCACATCGCCTTCGCCGCCGCCGAACCTCGCGTCGACCTTTCCGCGAACCGGACCCCCGCCGCTGTTGAACGAATAGACCCCGCCGAAACCGCTCACGCGGACGGCCGGCCCTTGCCCGATGGAAAAGCCCGGAACGGCGAACGTCGCTCCGCCGTATCCGAATGTCGCCACGTCGATGTCCACGCCGCCCGAGACGACGACGAGATCCTTTCCCTGATCAGGCGTTTGCTCCTGCGCCGCGGCGCGGGTCGGGAACGCGGCCATCATGACGAGCAGCGCCATGCCGACCGCCCCGCCAAGCCAGGCGCGCAATGCTGCGACGCACGCCGGCGGCTGATCGTTGTTCCGGAACTCAGCTTGAACCATTGACCATGGACCTTTCGCTGCGCCGGTTCACCCGCTCTAGACGACCAGCTTGCTGCGTTCGAGCTCGGCGAGACTCGACTGCGTGCGGTTAACGGGCGCTTTCACTGTCGAAACCCAGGCGATCAACTCTCGCATGCCCTCGTCCATGTCGCGCTTGGGCTTGAACCCAAATACCCGCTCGATCTTCGAGATGTCGGCGAAACAGTGCCGGATGTCGCCAACCCGATATTTCTGGATGACCTCAGGGGCGAGATTCTTCTTCAGAAGTCGAGCCAGCAAGAACGCCATTTCGTTGACGCTGATCGATCGGCCACTGCCGACGTTGTAGGCGTCCCAGACACGACGGTCGCTCTCGAGCACCGTCGCAAAGGCGTCGGCCACGTCCTGGACATGCACGAAGTCGCGCCGCTGTTCGCCGTCCTCAAAGACGATCGGAGGCTGGTCGTTGACCAACCGCGAAATGAAGATCGCCGCCACGCCCGTGTACGGATTGCTGAGCGCCTGCCGCGAGCCGTAGGCGTTGAACAGGCGCAGCGCCACCACCGGGATGTCGAGGGCGCGGCCAACCGCCAGGAACATCTCTTCGTGGTCGCGCTTGTTCACGGCGTAGATCGAGTTCGGCTGCAGGAGCTTGTCCTCGCCGGTGGGGATCGGTTCGAGCGCTTCGCCGCCGAGCAGCGGATCCCACGCCCGCGCCGCCAGCTGGGCGTGCTCGCGGACGGCAGGCGTGACCAGCTCGCCGGTCGACGGGAGACGATACTGCCCTTCGCCGTAGATCGACATCGAGGACGCGACGGCGATCCGCTGAACCGTGTGGGAGCACTTCGAGAGGGTCTCGAGGATGACGGCCGCCGCCATCACGTTGTTGCGGGTGTAGTCGACGATGTTGGTCATGCTCTGGCCGACGCCGACGGAAGCCGCCAGGTGGACCAGGTGCGTGGCCCCGGCCAGCGCGTGCTCGAACACGCCGTCGTCAAGGACATCGCCCTTGATCCGTTTGGCGCGCCGATCGAGGTAGACCGGCCAACCTTCGGCATCGAGCTGTGCGTCGGCGTGCACCTGCGGCGTCAGGTTGTCGAGGATCGTCACCTCGAAGCCGCGCGCCAGCATGGTGTCGGTCAGGTGCGAGCCGATGAACCCGGCACCGCCGGTTATGAGCACATGTCCTGTCATGGACGGGGTCGTGGTCGCGCGGGTCTGAAGCGGTTCATGCGGTTGGCGTCCCCTGCTCCCAGTGCGCCCGCACGAGCTCGTGGTTGGCGTCGATCTTGTCGGTGCGCTGCCAGACGAGGCCGCCGTCGCGCAGGTACATCCAGAAGCCGATGAAGAGCGGGATGATCCAGAGCACCCACCAGATCATCAGCGAGATCGGATTGACCCGCAGCATGTACCAGACCCGATCGATCCAGCGGTCGAGCACAAGGCCGGTGCGCTTCCAAGTCCGCACGTATTGTCGGGTCAGGTTGAAAGCAAACAGCAGGATGTTGATGACCGACAGCCAGACAGTCCATGCGGGCAGACTCCAGCGGCCGGTCAGGTAGCCCCAGAGCGCCCAGACCCCTGTCGGGATGCCGATGGTGTTGATCCACATCGACAGGCAGGGGAGGAAAATCAACCAGGCCTTGAACCGCTGCCAGAAGCTGTAGTTCATCTCGTGCAATGGACCGTTGAGCGCCTGGAAGAACCCGCACACCCAGCGCTTGCGCTGCGTGATGCCGCCGATCCAGGTCTCGGGCACTTCCTCGACGAGCGAGCCCTCGATAATCCCCAGGCGCTTGCCGTTGATCCAGAACCGCTCGCCGACCTCAGGGTCTTCGATGGTAGTCCATGGGTGGAAGCCGCCCAACTCGAGCAGGTCCGACGCCTTGAAGAACAGGCCCTTACCCAACACCCAATAGGGTTGCCGTCCGTTGGACGAGAGGTGGGCGAATTTGTTGCCGTCCCACGACATGTGGTCGAAGGCGTGCCACGATGCCGGCATGCTGGCGTTCAGGTTCCCGGCGACGTTCTGCGCCTGGAGAACATCGTAGTGGCGCAGGCCATTGACCGCGGCCTTGAAGTGGTCGACGGGCGGCGCGCTGTCAGCGTCGATGTAGTTGATCGCCAGGCTCGGCTCATCGCGTCGGACGGTGTGGTAGAAGGCGTAGATCAGCTGTCGCGTCTTCTTCGGCGGCAGGTCGCGCACATGCGCGCGCCGTCCTCTGTGCCACCAGTAGGCCTTCGGGTTGGCGTCCCAGGCGTCCCAGACCACTTGCCACGACGGGTCGCTGGTCGGCGGCACCTCCATCACCTCGAGGAAGGGAAACTCGCCCTGAAGCCGTCTCAGCCGGGCGATGGTTTCCGCGTCGTTCGAGTTCGGTATCGCGATGATGCTGTAGCGCGAGCGCGGGTAGTCCATCTTGCCAAGCGCGACCATGGTCGTGCGCATCGTCTCTTCGAGCTCGCGCAAGACCGGATAGAACAGGACGATGTACGGGTATTCGGTTTCCGCTACGGTTATCGGCTCGCTCATGTCGACCCAATTGATCGGCAGGGAGAATATATAGAAGTCGAGCATGAAGGTGAGAAAGTACAGAACCTGCGCCGCGATAAATAATATCGTGAGCGTGGTCATAACCGGGTGATCGAAATTCATGGGACGCCCCGCCTCACTGGATTAACTCAGCTCGCATAGGCCGCGCTCGGCGGAGCATGCGCCGCTTCACCCGGCGATGCCGCGCTGTGGTCGCGACGCCGAGCCTTCTCACCGATCGGATCATGATCTAGATTGGCGCTTGGGTAGTGGGGGCGGCGGCCAACGGCGTGAACGACAAAGCCGGCCCGGGACAGCGCTTCATGGTCGACGACGTTGCGCAGGTCGACGAGCAGACGATTCGACACGACGTTCGCAAGCGCGGCCGGTGCAAGCTCGGCGAACTCTCTCCACTCCGTGGCCACCACGATGCAATCGCTGCCTTTGCAGCAGTTGATCGCGGAGGGGCGAATATCGACGCCGGGGAGCGCGGAACGCGCGTGCGTCGCCGCTTGCGGATCGTAGGCCCTGACGGTAGCCCCGGCGCTGACCAAGTCGTTGATGATCCGCACCGCCGGCGCCTCGCGAATGTCGTCGGTGCCGGCCTTGAACGCTATGCCCAGGACCGAAACGGTCTTGCCCTGCACGAAGCCGCCCATCGCGCGGATCACTCTGCGCGCCATAGCCGCCTTGCGCCGATCGTTGGCCGCGCTGGCGGCGGCGACCACCGCGAGTTCGACGCTGTGGTCGCCGGCCGTGGCCAGCAGTCCCTGGCAATCCTTCGGGAAGCACGAACCGCCATAGCCGGGCCCCGCCTGCAGGAATGCGCGGCCGACGCGCGGGTCGGACCCCATGCCCGCGCCGACGAGCGAGACATCGGCGCCCACCGCTTCGCATAGGTCGGCGATCTCGTTGATGAACGACAGCTTGGTCGCGAGGAAGGCGTTGGACGCGTACTTGATCAGCTCCGACGTTCGCCGGGGCGCCGCAAGCAGTGTGGCGCCGCCGTTGGTCAGCGGGGCGTAAAGACGACGCATCATGTCGCAGCCGACCGCGTCCTCCGCGCCGACGACGATGCGGTCCGGCTGCATGAAGTCGCTGATCGCCTGGCCCTCGCGCATGAACTCGGGGTTGGAAACGACGGAGAGGGCGAGTTGCGGCGCCAGCGACAGGATCTCGCGCTCGACCGCATCGCCGGTCCCGACCGGCACGGTCGACTTGATGGCGAGCACGAGCCTGCCCCGCGCCGCCCGGGCAAGTGCGTTGGCAGCCGCGAAGACCTGGGACAGGTCGGGACGGCCATCCGGGCCGGCGGGCGTTCCCACGGCGATGACGACAACGTCCGCAGTGGCGGCGGCCTCGAGGCTGGTGTCGAACGAGAGTCGGCCAAGGCCGGCGTTGGCCCTGATCAAGACATCCAGGCCAGGCTCGTAGATCGGCGGCCGCCCGGCTCGGAGCGCCGCAATCCGACCCGCGTCCAGGTCGACGCAGACGACCCGGTGACCGAGCTCGGCGAAGCAGGCCCCCGAGACCAGGCCCACATAGCCGGAACCGACGATCGATACCTTCACGACGCGATCTCCGATCCTCGGTCAAGCTGGCGGGTCATGGTGTGTCGCCGCTCCCGGCTCAAGCCGACGCCCAGCTCCTGGCGCGCTTGCGCACGCCGAGCTCGTCCGTGAAGTACTCAATGGTCCGCTGCAGCCCCTCGTCGAGCGGCACCTTCGGCGCCCATCCAAGCCAAGTCTGGGCGCGTGAAATGTCAGGGCGCCTGCGGCGGGGATCATCAACGGGTAGGGGCTTGTGGACGACCCTGGAGCCGGAGCCCACCATGTCGACGATGGCGGCGGCCAATTCGCCGACGGTCGTCTCGTGCGGATTGCCCAGATTGACCGGGCCGGTGACGCGATCGTCGGCCGACATGAGCTTCAGAAACCCGTCGATGAGGTCGTCGACGTAGCAGAACGAGCGCGTCTGCTCGCCGGTGCCGTAGATGGTGATGTCGACACCCTGCAGCGCCTGGACGACGAAGTTCGACACCACACGGCCGTCGTCCCGCTGCATCCGCGGCCCGTAAGTGTTGAAGATGCGGGCAATCCGAGTGGTGACGCCTTGGCTCCGGCCGAAGTCGGTGATCAGCGTTTCTGCGAAGCGCTTGCCTTCGTCGTAGCAGGACCGAGGTCCGACCGTGTTGACGTTGCCGTGGTAGTCCTCGCATTGCGGATGGACGTCAGGATCACCGTAGATTTCGGACGTAGAGGCGTGCATCAATCGCGCCCGGTCGGCCTCGGCGCGGCGCAGACAATTCAACGTGCCCTGCGAGCAGACGAGCGCTGTGTTCACGGGATCGGACTGGTACTGCGGCGGCGAGGCGGGGCACGCTAGGTTGTAGATTTCGTCAAACCGCGGCAGCGCGGCCGGGATAGGCTCCAGGATGTCGTGCTCGACGATCTCGAGCCAGCCGGTCGCCAGGAGGTGGGAGACGTTCCGTCTACGGCCGGTATGGAAGTTGTCCAGACAATAGACCCGATACCCATCTCCGAGCAGCCGGCTGGTCAGGTGTGAGCCGAGGAATCCAGCGCCGCCGATCACCGCGGCGGTGCGCCCCGGAGCCCGCGGGTTCGTTTGTACGACAAGCGGTCGAGACCCGCGGCCGCTAGATGACATGACTGTGCCCCCTGCGCCCATGCGCGGTCGGCGCGGTCGGCTCGAAAGTCGGACTGGACCGGCCGTCGTTCACGGGCCCGCGAACCCGGTCGCCCCGACAAAGAGCAACGACGCCTACAACCACCTCACCCACCCGCGCCCACTCAGAAGCCGGACCAACCGGCCTTAAGCTTTCGTTAACGCACAGCTAATGAGGTCGCGCATCCCCAATGTTTGGTAGGAAACTTCCTCCGTAGGCGACATTTTATAGTTAACCGGGCCGGTTGAGGCCAAGCTTGACCGTCAAATGTCGAGTCATACCGAATTCAGTGGGGCGCCAAGGCTGTCCGATTCTGCCCGAATCTTGGTCAGAGAGGCTCCAATCTTCACGCACGGTCGAGGGTAACTCTGATCGCTTTTTTTCACCTATCGGGTGAATTGGCTTCCGCGCGGTAGCCGCCCAGGCGTACGGCAATTACCGTACGCTGTAAGAAAACGTTGATGCGCACCGGCTAAGGTCGGCACATGGAGACATCGTCAACAACAAACGTCGTGCGGTTCCGCCCACGGCGGCGCGTCGATCCCAGTCAATATCTCCTTCGCTGGGCCAGCCTCGACGAGACCCCGCGCGTTCTTGTGCTCGAGGACCTCTCGGTGCTGTGGACCAACGCGGCGGCTCGCATCGCCTTGGCCGAGCGGCGCGACATCGCGGTGCGCGCCGGAGCGCTGGCGATGACCGACCGTGCAAACGCGCAGGCGCTCGCGAATTTCGTGCGCAGCGCCAGCGACCAGCCATCCGACTGGTGCCTGCCGCGCAGCGATGGGGACGGTCATCTGCTGTTTCGCGCCGTGCGCCTGGACGGGGGAGACGGGGGTGAAGACGCCATCGCGATCGGCTTCCATGGCACCGGTGCGGATTTCCAGCCGGCATGGACCGGATTCAAAGAGGCGTTTGGCCTGACCACGGCCGAAACCGACATTGTCAGGGCGTTGCTCGATGGCGAGACGGCAGCCGGCATCGCCGCGCGACTTGCCATCAGCGTTGGCACCGTCCGCACCCATATCCGCAACGCCTACGCCAAGCTGGAGGTCAATTCCCGCGAGCACCTGTTCCGACGCCTCACTCCGTTCCGAGCCGACTTAGCTTAAAGGCGGCCAGGGACTCTCTGGCCGCTGCTTGAAGTAAACCGAACCGTGATCCTCACTCTCTCCTGCCCCGATCGAACGGGCATTGTCGCCCGCGTCTCCGGCCTGCTCTTTGAGGCCGGCGCGAACATCATGGACGCACAGCAGTACGACGATCCGGAGACCGACCGGTTTTTCATGCGCGTCGTGTTCGACGCCGGCGACGCCGCAGACCCGCAGCTCGGGCGCCGCCTCGAGGCCCTCGCCGCCCAGCTCTCGATGCAGTGGACCCTGCGTGACGAGCACGCGCCTCGCCGGGTGATGATCCTGGCGTCGCAGAACGACCACTGCCTCGCCGATCTCATCTGGCGCTGGCGGCAGGGCGAGTTGCCGATGACGATCTCAGCGGTCGTGTCCAACCACGCGGCGAGCCAATTTCAGCACACCGACCTGCAAGGCATCGCTTTCCACCATCTGCCGGTCACGCCGGAGACGCGCGGGGAGCAGGAAAGGCGGCTGTGGGGCTTGATCGAGCAGACCGGCACGGAGCTGGTCGTGCTGGCGCGATACATGCAAATCCTGTCCGACGAACTGGCATCCAAGCTGGCCGGCCGCTGCATCAACATCCATCACTCCTTCCTCCCCGGATTCAAAGGCGCGCGGCCCTACCACCAGGCCCACGCCCGCGGCGTGAAGCTGATCGGAGCGACCGCCCACTTCGTCACCGCCGACCTCGACGAGGGGCCGATCATTGAGCAGGACGTCGAGCGCATCAGCCATCGGGACACGCCAGCGGCCCTGATCAGCAAAGGCCGTGACATCGAGCGCAGGGTTCTCGCCCGGGCCGTGCTCTGGACGCTGGAAGACCGAGTGCTGCTCAATGGACGAAAGACTGTGGTTTTCAGGGACTGACGTTTCCCAATTTTTCGTGTCAGCCGATCCGGTGTTGACCCGCTGTTGACCACGCATTCCGCCCGCCACTTCGAGTCGAAGAACCTATTTCATTTCCGTGTGATAGACGCCGGGCGTTTGCCCCCCATTACCTTACCTCTACTGGGACATCGAGCTGGAGGCCTAGACTGCCTCAAGGCTGCTTCGGCGTCTGGCTCCCGTGGGTCTCGGGGGAGTGAGGCGTTTGCGAGCCGCCCTGCTCGCCGGTCTGGCCTTCGCCGCCTTCGACCTTGGTGTTCGGCTGGTTGGGTTCCGGCGGGTTGACGCCGATGCCGTTGGTGACGCCGTTGCTCTGGCTGCCGCCCGTCGCGCCGCCGCCCTCCTCGCCACCGCCGGTGACTCCCTGCAGCACATTGCTCTGCAGCACCGAGTTCTGCAGCACGGCGCTGGTGGCAGGCGGCGGGCAGTCGATCTTGCCAGTGCGCGTCTGGTAAGCCGCCTGGAACTGGCCGAAGGTCATGGTCCAGGCCGGGCTCGTATCGGGGAAGTCGCCCTTGCGGTCCGCATGGCAGAAGAAGCAGCCCTGGCCCTTCTCCTCGACGCCCGGCGTCACTTGTGTGTTCGGCGGCACCTTGTTGCTGTAGTTGTTCACGAGCGCGATGTTGGCCGGCACCGCGGTCAAAAGCGTGCCGTCGGGGCTGACCGCGAGTCCGTCCTGGAGCGGGATCAGGGCGTTCGGATCGGCGCCGCCGTACAGGCCCGGCGTCGGCAGCGGCCCGAAAACGAAGACCTCGAACGCGGACGGGTTGGATCCCGGCGTTCCCTGGTCGATGTAGTCGTAGCTCATCAACAGGAAGAACTCGCGCGTGATTGGCGTGCCGCGGATGGTCTGGGTGACGCGAACGAAGTAGCCGAACGTCATGCGCTTGCTGGTCGGGCCCCCCTTGACGGACGGATTGAGCACTTTGGAGTCGTCGATCAGCTCGATGAAGCCAGGCGCGGCGGGAAACGTCGTGTCCCCCACCGTGCGCGGGCCGCGGAAATCTGGGTCGGTCTGCCCAGGAATAATGCCTGTTCTGGCCAGGATGGAGCTGAAGATGTTCTCGGAGACCCCAGTCCAGGATCCGGGCGTCATCGAGTTCGGCGACGAGACCGGTGCGATCTCGATGCAGTCGGGTTTGGGGATGTCGCCCAGGTTCGGGCCGTCGTAGATGATCTGGTCGTCCAGGGTGGTCTTCGCCGCCTCACCCTGCGGGCGCGAGACCGGCGCGTAGAACGCCAGCGCCGCCGACAGCGCGATCGCCGCGCCTGCGCCAAGCCACGCGAACCCCTGTTTGCGCATGGGCTAGCCTCCCCCGCTCGCCGCCTCTCGCCACATGGCCCAGATCCGGGGCGCTCCGGCATCCGGGCGATACTCGCTGAGCACATCGAACCCGTGGCGCCGATAGAAGGCGACGTTACGCTCGGTGGCGGTTTCGAGGAAGGCCGGCGTCCCGGCCCGATCGAGCTGGTCGAGCTTCGCCTTAAGAAGCCGCGAGCCCACCCCGCGCCCCTGCGCCTCAGGCGTAACGCCGAGGAACCAGAGGTAGGCGTGCGGCCGGTTCATCGGGTGGGCCTTGTCCATCACCTGCCTGAGGCGCGCGAGCCTCAAGAACCGCGCCCAGCCGCTCAGCCTGAGCAGCATGGGGAGCGCGCGAAGCTCCTGCATGGGCGTGTTCGGCCCGAGCGCATCGGAGCCCATCCAGACCGCCGCGGCACCGCCGTTCGCGGGCTTCAGCGTCTCTCCGCCGCCGGGGAAGACGAGCTCGCGCATCAGGTGGCGGAAGAAGCCGAGGCGGGCCGCTTCGCGCCCAGGGTCGGGGCGCGAGAACCAGTCGAACAAGGGGTCGTCGGCGAAGGCGGCAGCCAGGTCGCGCGCAACGACCTCGACGTCGCCGGCGCCTGCCTTGACCGGCAGCTCCGCCTCCCGCCGCATCCGCTCGATGTCCATGCTCCCCCCGAACGCGGCGTCTGTTCAGACCTTTTCGCTGACCTTGATCGCCGCGCGGCATCCTGCGCGAATCACCGCCGCCAGCAGCGGATAGCCGGGCGCATCGCGCGCGCCCTCCTCGACCGCGAGGTCGCGGTGGGCAAGCTCGTCGGCGCGGAAGCGCGCAAGCTCGGCGGCGAGCGCCGGCTCGCGCTCGCCCAGCTCCTCGATCTGCTCGGCGTAGTGCTGCTCGATCACGTCCTCGACGGCCTCGGTGCAGGCATGCGCGGCCGCCTCGCCCATCAGCGCGGTCGCGGCGCCCAGCGTGAACGCGGCGGCCCGCCAGAGCGGCGCAAGCAGCGTCGGGCGCACGCGCTCGGCTGTCAGCCGTTCGTTGAAGGCGGCCAGATGCTCGGCCTCATGCGCCGCCATCTGCTCAAGCTGGCCCTTGATGCGCGCGTTTTGCGGGGCGCGGGCGAAAACGGCGCGCTGGGCGCGGTAGATGGAGACGGCGGCGAGCTCGCCGGCGTGGTCGACGCGCAGCATCTCCTCGCGCCTCGCCCGCGCGGCGCCCGGACCGGGCCTGGGCGGAACGGGCTTGGTGCTCATGGCTTCCGCACCCAGAGCGCCCAGACCGCGCTCCAGCCGGCAAGCTTGGCCGAGATCAGCGCGTTCCAGCCGGCCAGCGAGAGCCAGAGGAAGCGGAACGACGCCTCGTCGCAGCGCGGCGGGGCGAGCTTGGCGCCGTTGAGCAGCGCGCTCAGCGCCTGGGCGCTGGCCGCCCCCGAGCCACCGGAGCAGCTCTGCGGGCCAGGCCAGAAGTGCCACTCCACGCCGGCGTGGTAGCCGGCCAGCACCGCGCCGCCGGCGAAGATCAGCGCCATGACCGCGCCGAGCCAGGGGGCCAGCACGCCGAGCGAGCGCCAGCGGCTGGCCGCCCAGGCCAGCGCGGCCACCGGCAGCGCGATCCAATAGACCTCGCGCTCGCGCAGGCAGAGCTCGCAGGGGACCATGTGGGCGAAGGTCTCGAGCACATGCACCATCGCCAGCACGGCGGCGGACGTGAGGAACGCCAAGGCCGGCCAGGTGCGCAGGATAAAGGCGATGAGCGCGCGCATGCTGATCAAGATATGGCGCGAAATCAGACGCCGCCAAAGCGTCTTAGCAAGACGACCGCCGCGATGATGGCCACGATGCCGGCCACCGCGATCCAGTAGAAGTAGCGGTCGATGATCGCCTTCGCCTTCGGATGCTGCAGCAATGCGGCCTCGAGGAAGAAGCGGCCGCCGCGCGTTGCGACCGAGGCGCCGACGAAAACCGGGAAGCTGAAGTGGGCCAGACCCGAGGCCAGCGTGACCAGCATGTAGGGGACCGGCGTCAGGCCCTTGACCAGGATGACCGCGAGCCCCCATTGGGCGAACCAGGCGTGGAAGGCGGCGAGCGCGTTGGCGTGGCCGGAGAGCGCCAGGATCTCGTTCCCCACCCGCGCCAGATAGAAGCCGATCGCGTAGCCGATCATGCCGCCGGTGACCGAGCCCGCCGTGCAGATGCCGGCGTAAACCCAGGCCCGCTCGCGCCTGGCCAGCACCATCGGGGCCAGCATCAGGTCGGGCGGCGCGAAGGGGAAGGTCGCCTCGACCAGCGCAACGCCCGCGAGCGCCGGCATGGCGTAACGCGTGGCGGCGAGCCGAAGAATCCACTCGTAGAGGCGGCGCAACATGGGCCGCGCGGCTCTATCAGCGTTCGCGCCAGTGGCCTAGCGGCGCCGAGGCCCGCACCGCGCACCCCCTTCCCGTCATCTCCGGCCGGCCAAGGACAGCATCTCCCCCACGACAGCCTCGGCCTCGTTGGGGTGGCGGAGGCGGTGGAAGCGGATGTGCGCCCACTCCGGTGCTGCCATCCGAGCCTCGTAGCGCCGGCGACGGTCACGCCAGGTGCGGAGGGCATAGACCGCCGGATGGTCGGGCTCGAGCCACTGGCTGAAGCGCTCGCAGTTGCCGTTCTACAGCTCACGGCCGGTCCATGCGCGAAGGAAGGAGCGCCTGAGCACCCGGGGCAGGAAGACGGCCGGGCCGAAATCCAGCCACACGACGTCGGTCGCCCGCGCCCAGGCCGCCTCGCGAAACGCCGAGTAGTTGCCGTCGACCACCCAACGCTCTCCGGCGGTCGCCTCGCCGATCCGCCGCGCGAACTCCGCGGGATCCGCCTCGTTCAACCCGCGCCAACCCGCCTGCCAGTTGATGGCGTCGAGCTCGACGTGGGGCAGGTCGAGCGCCTGGGCGAGCCGCCGCGCGAGCGTGCTCTTCCCCGACCCAGACGGTCCGACGATGGAGATTCGCAACTGAGCCCGCCCCCTCCCCATTTCGGCGAGCGGGCTCTATAGCCTGAAGCGCTCGCCGGTGGCGAAGCCCCAGTGGCGAAATGGTAGACGCGGCAGACTCAAAATCTGTTGTCCGCAAGGACGTGTTGGTTCGAGTCCGACCTGGGGCACCACGTTGTTCTTATTGACTATTTGCCCTGGACGAGCCACACCGCAGAGATGCCCAACTTGGGGTGCGCGTGTAATTCCTGTGTAACCTATGTGCCCGCGACGTTCTCTTTTGGCTCTTCGGGTTCAGGAGTCGTTCCGTTCAAAGCGGCCATCGCCGCGTCGATGTGGGCGCCCGAGGAGTGGGCGTAGCGCAGCACCATCGCCAGGGTCTTGTGCCCGCTGATCCGCTGAATGGTCGGCAAGTCGATGCCAGCCTGAACGAGGCGGGTGATTGCTGTGTGGCGCATGGTGTGCGGTGTGACCAAAGCCGGATCGAGGCCGGCGAGCTTCACGACGCGAGCGAACGGCTTCGACATTTGCCGGCGGTGGCCCGTCGCAGCTCCTCGAAGGCTCGGAAAGACAAACCCGCTCTCATCGTCGCGCTGCTTACTCTCGGTCCTAAGCAATTCCACGAGCGCCTGGGTCAACGGCTGCTCGCGGGCGCCAGCCTTCGCTTTGGGGATGTGGAGCCGCCGCCTCGTCCAGTCGATCTGATCGAAGCGAGCGCCCAGGATCTCCCGATGGCGCATTGCGGTGCCGAGACCGAATTCGACGAATAGCCAGACATACCCATCTTGATCCGCCCGAGCAGCAGAACGGAGCGAGGTGCACTGCTCTGGTGAAAGCACGATGGTCCTGCCGGGTGGTTCAGGCAGCATGGCGAACGTGCAGGGCACGGCGCGAATGTCCTTCGCCTTCGCGGCGTCTCGAAGCATGTGTCTAAGCGTGGCCAGCTCGCGATTGACTGTCCCGACTGCCGCGCCCTCGACGAGCCGCCGTTTCTTGAAGGTGTTGACGCCGAACTCAGTGAGCGCCTCCGCCCGCTGGCTCCCGAAGTACGGGATAAGTCGACCGTTAATTTGCGGCCTCTTGTTCTTAAGGTTCCGTCCGTCGCCTGCCTCCATCCGCGACAAATACCGCTCGGCCACCTGGCGGAAGCTGAGCCATGTCTTACGACCCCGAGGCAATTCCAGGCGCTCGGCTCGTTCCTCGGTGCGTACGCGCTCGATGAAGACTTCGCAGTCGGAACGGTTCGCTCCTTCGCTCTCCCGTCCGATCACTCGGTGAATCCGGCGGCCCCCGACCATCACGTTTACCGACCAACGGACATCGCCATCCGAGAGGCGTACTGCGGTGATACCCGCGTCGGCGATCGACTCGCCGGCGGCCAGACGTCGGATGACGTCGCGTGTCAGGCCCCCGGTCCCTCTGCTCATCTGGCGCCCCCCAACACTGCATCTGCGACCTGGGTGCCCAAGTCCTCCGCCCTCAAGTACCGGGCGGCATCGCTCGCCTGTCGGTCCAGGCACGCCCGGACGCTGTTCCTGGCCGCGGCGATCTCTACGCCCGCCGTTGTCCCCGCCTCGCTCAAAGCGGTGAGGGCTTCAAGGGTGACATCGCTCGGAAGTTGCGGGGTGAAGTCCGCGCCCGACAGGACGCGGATCGCGTTTAGCCCGGAGGGCTTGCAGTTCGGCCGCAAGCGGCCGAACCTCTCGCCGAACGCTCGAACCCCCGCTCGAACAAAAGCAGAACATCTCTGAGGTGTCGAGCAAAGACTTACCGAGCCTGCAGGGACGGAACCAGCTCGGCAAGCAGGCCCCAGCGCCCGGTGGTGTGCTCGGTCACGGTCCCACTCTCGCCGATTGCGCGCCTGGCTTGTTTCGGCGTCAAATGTCGAGATGTCCGGGGGCGAGGCGCGGAGCGCCAACTTCGAGTTTTTGAAGGCCTGCGACGGTCAGCTCTATCGGCTCGCCGCGCTGGGTGAGCGCTACTTTCGAAACGATCCCAACACCTGCGTCGTCAAGCTGCGCCAGTTCGCCGAGTTGATGGCCAAGGACGTGGGCGCCCGCGCGGGATTGTTGACCGACCCGGACGCGGAGTTTGTCGCGGTTCTCGGCGCCATCGGCCGGTCGGGTTACCTTCCGCTTTGCTGGCCCTCTGACCTCCTAGTGGTATGTTCTGCGCCGTTAGCGTCGGGAGTGTCGAGCATGGACCACCAGACCGCGCGCCGAGTACTGCGCTTGGCCCAGCAAGCGAAGCGCTTCGACGGGCACAGGCTTCACCCCGTGCGTTTGCACAACCTGGGTCGGATGCGCCTGGCGGCGAACTGCCTGACGCTCGCCGAGTCGCGGAGCGACCAGATCGCGCTCACAGACATCAGCTCTTACACCGACCACGGCTGAGACCGCGGAGGCCAGCAAAGGTAGGTCAGAAAGGCGTTCTTGGGGTCACTTTGGGGGTCACTCAGCAGAATCCGACTCTAATAGTGGCGCTATTATAGATAGATAGGTTCTGTTTGTGAGTCCGACCTGGGCACCAGCCTTCGCGCTTTGCGTGCTTTGCGCGTCGGCCTGGCAAGCCGCCTGACGCGAAGGTGAGCCTAGCTCGAGGGAGACCGCGATGGCCGAGGCCGGGTTCAATCCGAAGGTTCATACGATCGAGCGTCCGGCGCGCCACCACGCCTTGCTGGTCGCGCCGAGCGGCGACTGGCTGGCGTCGCTGGACGGCCGCACGC
>DATNIH010000118.1:0-61755 GCA_035604515.1 Caulobacteraceae bacterium
AAATTGACGGCCGAGTTCGAGCAGAAGTGGAGCCTGATCGAACGACGGCTAAGCATAATTCCCGGAAAACAGTTCATTGAGAATTTGTCGACATTTCTTCAGGTCAACAACGGATTCTCGCTTTCGACGAATATGATCTTGGACGAGCTGCGTGTTAACGAGCTCGATCCCGATTTGCTCAAGGTTCTCTCGCAAATCCAGTCCTTCTGTGCAGGGAGTGCGCTGACTGAGGGGCAGGTCGTCGAAAGCGCAGAGGTCGGAAGTGACGGCTAACCCGTACGTTCTGTAGAGCCTCGTAGACCAGGGACTCAACCCGCCTCCAGCGCCTCCGACACCGCCGTTGGATTGCGGCCGATCACGGTCAGGTAGGCGCGGGCGGCGGCGTCGGGGTCTTTGCGGCCCTGTTCCCAGTCGCGCAGCTTGGAAGCGCGCCGCGAACGCCTCCTGTGAGAGCCGCAGCGCGCGGCGGATCACCCGCACCTGCGGCGTGCGGCGCAGGCGTCCCAGGTCCTGCGGCGTGAGCGGACGGGCGTCCGGGTCGGCGAGCGCCGCGGCGTGACGTTCGGCCTCCGACATGCCGTCGTGTGGGGTCAGCGCCATGGTGGTGGGTATGACGGTCGGGGAGGCTAAGAGGAACCACGGAAAACACGGAAAACACGGAAAGTGGGGTGCGTGCTCGGCGCCGGCGCGAGTCTGATCCTCTTCCGTGTTTTCCGTGGTTCCCCTTCAACTGAGTCTTGCCTGGGTCCCGGCGTTCGCCGGGATGAGCGGGGGTGGGGTGCGTGGGGACGGGAGCTACCCCGCCCTCACCGCGCGTCAGCGCTTCCACTCGTCGTGGGCGGTCTTGATCGCGGCGGGGAAGGCGATGACGTCGGACGGGAAGACCTCGATCAAGAGGGCGTTCTGGCTTGGGCCCGCTCCACCTTGGGGCGTCATGCCGTTGTGGAGCATCCGCAGGAAGGACGAGTCGCTGCACGGGATCGCGTTCTGCATCTCCTGCTGGAACCCGCCGCCGCCGCCGGAGCAGGCGGCGCCCTTGCCGTTCTTGCCGAACCAGATGTTGGTCTGCCAGGCCGTGGGGATGCCGTTCGCGCGCGCCAGGCCCACGGTCCGCGGATCGGCCGGCAGACTGTCGAGCAGGAAGGCGTCCTGCAACGCCAGGTGTCCCGGAAGGGTCTGCGCCGCCGTGCGCACGAGATCGTCGAGCAGCTTGTCGTTGATCCCGATCGCATCCTGCCGCGAGATCGGCGGCCCAGTTTCGCCGATCGGCGGGAAGGCGAACAGGACGATGATCGGCAGGACGACCTGCGTGTTCGGAAAATAGCGCTGATACGAGGCGGCGATCCCCTGCATGGCCTGAACGACGAGCGATGGCCGATACCCCACGCCGGCCCAGATGCCCGGACTGTGCGTGACGCACGGGTTTGGACTGGTCGACTCCTCGGGGCGCTCGCTTGGCAACGCGAGTTCCTCCGTGAGGGTGTTCATGCCGGTGAGCTTGATCGCCGACACCTCGCGGTCATAGCCGGTGTCATGCAGGTGGCGGGACAACCGCGCCAGCATGTCGGCGAACGCGGCCTGATAGCCAGGCGCCCACGGCGGCGGCATCGAGACGTCCTGACACGGCTCCTGGCCGCCGTGGTAGGTGATCTTGAAGTCGAGGCGCCGCAGGCCCAGGCCCAGCGGGGGCGCGGCGAACAACCATTTCGGCGTCCCCTGACCCGCCGCGACCGCGAGTTCCACGGCCAGATGGTGCGATCGCGCCGCCTCAAGTTGGCGGTCGAGGGTGGTGAAGTCGTAGGTCTTGAACGCCGGCGAAATCTCCGACCATTCCACGTGGACGCCGACCCCGTCGACGCCCGGGACCGCAAGGGCTTTGGCGAAGTCGCCATTCCTGACCGCCCAGTTGTAGGGCCACACGTAGATCCCGCGGGCGGCCGGCGGGGTGGCCGCGTCGGCGGCTGCTGGCGGCGCCGCTGGCTGCGCCTGCACCCGGAAACCCGTGATCAGCACCGACGCTGCGATGGCCCCCGCTAGGCGCGCCAGTCGCATTCCCAGCGGAAAGCCGTTCCGTGATTGCGGTCTGCGGGAATAGCCCGCGACGGTCCGCTCATTCAACTTGGGAAAAAACGACGGCATGTGGCTTTTCATCGTTGGGAGATGTCACACGCGCCCGTCATTGGAATCAACGTGTACTGGCAACGCCTTCCTGCCTGGGTCCCGGCGTTCGCCGGGCTGAGCGGGAGTGGGATGGGTGCGGGGCGGGAGCTACCCCGCCTTCACCGCCTCCAGCGTGAAGCTCAGCGGGACCCAGGGGGCGTCCGGCGGCAGCGCCCAGTAATCCCGGTCGAGCTGCGTCAGGCTCGCGAGGGCGGGCCAGGGGACGCGGTCGCCTTCGGTGAAGCGGCGGAGGGTCAGGCCGGCGGCCAGGGCGGCGGTGAGGATGCGGGCTAGGCCGTGGGGGAAGCTCTCGGTGCGGGCGCCGCCGATGTGGGCGCCGGCGTAGTCGGTCTCGTCCTCGTCGATCAGCGCCTCGGTGGAGTCGTAGGGCCAGCGCAGCTGCAGCGGCGCGCCGGGCGGGGTCTGGGCGTCGAACATCCCCATCGCCGGGTGGCCTTCGATGAGAATGAGGCGCCCGCCGGGGGCGAGCGCGGCGGCGGCGACGCGCATCCAGGCCGCGATGTCGGCGATCCAGTAGATCGCGCCCCAGCTGGCGAAGACGATGTCGAAGCCGGTGAGGCCGGGCGGCGGGTCGAGCACGTCGGCGCAGATGAACTGGGCTGGGAGGTTGGCTTCGGCGGCCAGGGCGCGGGCCTGGTCGATGGCGGGGGCGGAGAAGTCGAGCCCGGTCACGGTCGCGCCCATCCGCGCGAGCGACAGGGTGTCGAGGCCGAAGTGGCACTGCAGGTGGAGCAAGCGCCGGCCGACGACACCGGCGACGCCGCCGACGGCCTCGCGCGCCACCGGGTCGAGCACGATCTGGCCAGCGCGGAAGTCGTCGGTGCGATAGAGCGGCGAAGCCACATGCTGCGGCGCGACGGCGTTCCAGAACGCGAGGTTGTGGGGGTTGATCGGCATGGGGCGTTGGTATGGCGGGCGGCGTTGGAGAGGGGAACCACGAAAGGAAGAGGACCACGAAAAACACGAAAAGCACGAAAATCCGGGCGCGCGCTCGGCCGCCGGCGCGGGTCGGACTCTGGTTCGTGCTTTTCGTGTTTTTCGTGGTTCCCCTTCAGCCGCTGCCTGCCTGCCCGGCGGCGGCGCACGCCGCAGGCGTCGTATTGTTTAACCGCGGAGATCGCGGAGATACGCGGAGACAGCTCGGTAGCTCCGCGGATCTCTGCGATCTCCGCGGTTCAGCTTTAATGCGCCTGCGGCGCGCGCCGGCCTGGCTGGGATGAGCGGGGAACGGACGGTTCTTGCGGTGGTTTGATTGGGATCAAGGACGCGCGGGGCGCGGGCGCGTCAGATGGTTTCCTCTCCAGGTCGCAACGGCCGGACGGTCAGGCGGGAGGCCAGGGCTATGAGGCGTCTTTCGGACATCGTGTGCAATCAGAACCCGCTCGCCCTGGGCGAGACGGAAACGGTGAAGGCGGCGTGCGAGGCGATGCGCGCGCGGCGGTGCGGCTCGGTGCTGGTCACCGACGCTGAGGGGCGGCTCGCCGGGATCTTCACCGGACGCGACGCGGTCTGCCGCGTGCTGGCCGAGGGCAAGAGTCCGTCGCGCACGCGGCTGAAGGACGTGATGACGCCGGGGCCGGTCACCATGACCTCGGCCCACACGGCGATCGACGCGCTGCGGCGCATGTGGGACGGCGGCTTCCGCCACGTGCCCCTGGTGGAGGGCGGCCACATCCGCGGCGTGGTCTCGCGCGGCGACTTCCAGGGCGACGAACACCTGCGCCTGGAGGAAGAGCGCGAGCTGTGGGAACACATGCGCTGAGGCAGACGGCCGGGCGCGCCGCAGGCGCCGTAAGGTTTTTAACCGCGGAGATCGGGGAGATTCGCAGTGTGAACGCGGTAGCTCCGCGCATCTCTGCGATCTCCGCGGTTAAACCTTCTTTGTCAGCGGTGAGCTCGGTCCCGCGGAAAAAAGGAACCACGGAAAACACGGAAAACACGGACCAGGTTCGGACAGGCGCCGGCGGCCGAGTGGCGCCCCCACTTTCCGTGTTTCTCGCGGCGCCCCTTCAAACCGCTTCCTGCCTGGGTCCCGGCTTGCGCCGGGGGAATTGGGAAGCGCTCTCGACGGCTTGACGGCGATTCACCTGCGTGGGTCAGTGACGCTGGCGCTCCGGGAGCGCCGGGTCTTTGACATCGTGAGGTTGCAGAAAAACTGGGGCGCCGCCGCGACGGCGCCCAGGGCGGGGGACCGATATTATCGGGCGATAGCGGTTTCACGTGAAACATTGCGCCCGCGCCGGCGGGACGCAGGGCGGAGAAAAACTGAAACTGGCGCCAGGGCGAGCCCGCCTGAACGGCGGACAACCTTGGCCTCAAGGGCGGTTCAAGCGGGGCCGGGCAGGGTGGCGTGACGCTCGATCACGGGTGTCGCAACCCTGTTGGAGACCCAGTCATGTCCAAACTCAGTTTCGCCCTTATCGCGGGCCTCGTGACCCTCGCCGTCGCCGGCCAGGCGCTGGCGCTCAATCCCCAGCCGCTGCCGCCGCGCTGGATCGGGCCGCACATCCCCAGCCCCCACGAACCGGTCCGCCACGTGCCGGTGGTGAGGTACTAGCGCCGGCTAAAGGGGCGCAGGGCTGAGGCCGCGGCGGCTGCGCGTCAGGCGCAGCGCCGCGCCCAGGCCGACGACGCCGGTCAGCAGCAGCGCCCAGGCGGCGGGTTCCGGCACGCTCGTGACGCCGTTGACGGTGACGTCGATGGCGCCGGTGTTGTTGTACCAGCCGAAGCCGTCGACCGTGCCAAGGAACAGGCGGGTGGCGCCGGTCGGCACGGTGATCGAGCCGAGCGTGCCGTCGCCGATGTAGAACACTTGCTGCAGGCCGGGCGTGAGGGTCGGGCTGGTGAAGTCCAGCACCGAGCCCGCGGGGTTCGACGTCGGCATGCTGCCACTCAGGAAGACGCCGACCAGCGCGTCCACGGGCGCGTTGGTGAAGCCGGCGATGTTGTTGATCGTGCTCACGCCTTCATAACCCAAGGTATCGACCAGAAGCCCGGCGTTGCCGGCCGGTCCATCCGTCGGCGTGCCGCCGGAGTAGCTCACGCCGCCGCTGAGGCCGGTGAAGCTGAGCGTTTCGCCGCCGCTGACAGCGCCGGCGAACACAGGCGATTCGCCTGGCGCGGAGTCGCCGATGCAGCAGCTCGAACCGGCCGGCATGCCCGACAGGAACGGATTCGCCGTCCCGGGGACCGAGAGGGTGGCGGACCCGGCCAAAGCCGCGCCGCTCGACGCCGCCAGGGCGGCGATCGCGAGCGCCGCGCCGATCAAGTGACAGGTGACCTTCATCACTAACGCTCCAAGTTGAGTCCGACGGGTCGGGTCGCCTTATTGTGTAGTCGATGACTATTGTTAAGATTTCGAGCAAGGCGGTCAACGTTAATCGCCTATCGCGGGAGCAATGCCGTCGCTTAGAACCGGTGCTCGAGTTCGAGGTTCAGGCGCAGCTGGCTGGCCGCTTCGTGGCGGTCGGGGCCGACGGCGGCGAGCCAGCCGGCGTCGACTTCGATCTCGACCGGCGAGAAGCCGGGCTGGCCCTCCCACTTCAGCTGCGGGCCGACGTAGGCGCCCTGCGCGTGGGTGAGGAAGCCGTGGTCGTCGCCGAAGTCGCCGAACGCCTCGGCGCCCAGGCGCAGCGCGCCGACGGTGCGCCAGGTGGCCGACGCGGCGTAGCCGTAGCTGGCGAACACCTGGCCCGGCGGCCCGTTGAACGGCCGCTCGACGATGAAGTTGAACAGGCCCTGGAAGCGGCCGTCGGTCTTGGCCAGCAGCAGCTTGGCCTCGCCGCCGTCGCTCTCGCCACCGGCGCCCTTGGTGGCCTCGAGGTAGAGCCCGGCGTCGACGCCCAGCCTGGGGATCTGGCCCAGGTAGTAGATGCCCTCGACGCCGACGCCGGTCAGCCGCTGCGGCTCGCCGGGCGCGCGCTGGACGCTGGTGACCAGGGCGACGCTGAGGCGGTCGTTGACGCCGTATTCGAGCTCGTTGACCAGGGTCTGGGCGCCCTGCAGGTCGCCAGGGCCGGCCTCCTGGCCGATCCGGGTCTCCAGCTCCAGCTGGCGGTTCTCGATGTAGGGCGAATAGACCACCTCATCGAGGCGCGGATCGGCCAGGGCGGGGGTTGCGAACGCGGCCGCGCCGAGCGCCGCGAGCGCCGCCGCGCCGAGGCCGGTGCGCCACAACCGTTTCACTGAAATCTTCATCGCCCTAATCCCCGCACGCCAAACGCCGCTATTGAGAAGCATTCTCATGAACGTACTTGCGAACGAGTGTCAATTGCGATTAGAGAGAGACATGCCGCCGGTTGGTCGCGGCGCGTTCGGACGGCATAAGGATCAGATGACGGCCCCAGAGTTCAGTCCCAGGTTCATCGCCGGCGCGCTGGCGGCGGTTGCGCTGGTCTCGGCGGTCGCCGGCGCGGGGCGGGCCGACGCGCCGGCCGGCGTCACCCTGACCCTGAAGAACCACCGCTTCACCCCGGCGGCGTTCAACGTCCCGGCCGGCCAGCGCGTGAAGGTGACGCTGATTAACCAGGACCCGGCCACCGAGGAGTTCGACAGCCACGACCTGCGGCTGGAAGAGGTGGTGACGCCGATGGGCCGGATCAGCTTCGATATCGGCCCGCTGCAGCCGGGCCAGTACAGCTTCATGGGCGAGTTCCACGCCGACACCGCCCAGGGCAAGGTCACCGCGATCGCCAGTCACTAGCTGATGTCAGGCCGCTGATCCCATGCTCGCCGCCGCCCTGATCGTGTTCCGCGAGGTGCTGGAGGCCGGCCTGATCGTCGGCGTGGTGCTGGCCGCGACCGAGGGCGTCGCCCGGCGCGGGCGCTGGATCGCCGGCGGCGTCGCGGCCGGGGTGCTCGGCGCCGGCTTGGTCGCCCTCTTCGCCCAACAGCTTTCCGAGGCTTTCGCGGGCGCGGGCCAGGCGCTGTTTAACGCCGCCATCCTGGTCGCCGCAGTGCTGATGCTGAGCTGGCACATCCTGTGGATGTCGCGCCACGCCCGCGAGATGGTGCGCGATATGAAGGCGATGGGCGCGAAACTCACGGCCGGCGAATCGACGCTGCTGGCGATGGCGACGGTGGTCGCGGTGGCGGTGCTGCGGGAAGGCTCGGAGGTGGTGCTGTTCCTGTACGGCATCGCCGCGTCGGGCGGCGCGCAGCCGATGGCGATGCTGGCCGGCGGCCTGATCGGCGTCGCCGGCGGGGCAGCCGTCACCTTCGCAATCTATCGCGGCTTGCTGGCGATCCCGACCGGCAGGCTGTTCGCGGTCACCAACGGCCTGGTGGCCTTGCTGGCCGCCGGGATGGCCGGCCAGGCGGCGGTCTATCTGGTGCAGGCGGGCCTGATCCCCAGTCTCGGCGACCAGCTGTGGGACACCTCGTGGTTGCTGCGCGACGACGGCCTGATCGGCCGCGCCCTGCACGCGCTGGTCGGCTACTCCGACCGGCCGATGGGCGTGCAGCTGGCCGCCTACGTCGCGGTGCTGGCGGCGCTGATCGGGGTGGGCCGGCTGGTCGGAACCGCGTCGGCACAGCGCGAGGCGGCGTCGCCGGGCGCCTGAAACATTGTGCGGGGCGGGCCGGGGCGTTAGCTCTGCTGCCGATAGAAAGCCTTGGGGGAGGCCGTCATGACCGCGCTCGTTCGCCCGCCGCTGCGGGAGGTGCGCTCGCGCATCTTCGACAGCGCCCACTGGGCCGGCTATCAGCCGCGCCCGACGATGTCGTCGTCGCCACCTTCCCGAAGTGCGGCACCACCTGGATGCAGCGGATCGTCGGCATGTTGCTGGCGGGCGACGCCGCGTCGTTCGCGGTGCACGGGCCGTGGTTCGATTTCCGCCTGGGCCCGCCGATCGAGTTTCGGCTCGCCGAGGCCGAGGCGGTGGCGGGACGGCGCTTCCTGAAATCGCACCTTCCCTATGACGCACTGCCGGTGTTCGAGGGGGTGAAGTTCATCCACGTCGCCCGCGACGGGCGCGACTCGGCGATGAGCTTCCACAACCACTTGCGCACCTTCACGCCCTTCGTTCTCGAGAACGCCAACCAGGTCAGCCTGAACGATCCGAAGTTCGGCGACCTGCTTCCAGCGACGCCTGAGGACCCGGCGCAGTTCTTCCGCGAGTGGCTGGTCGACGGCGGCGCTGTAGGCGATCCGGGCGCCTCCTACTGGGAGGTCGAGCGCAGCTATTGGGACGCGCGGCGCGAGGCGAACATGCTGCTGGTGCACTACGCCGACCTGAAAGCCGACCGCGCCGGCGAGATCGCCCGCATCGCCGACTTCCTCGAGATCGAGCTGCCCCCGGCGGTGATGGCTGAGATCGTGGCGGCCGCGGGGTTCGAGGCGATGAAGGAGCAGGGCGCCGAGCTGATGCCGGGCGCGGAAATGGCCTGGGAGGGCGGCTACAAGAGCTTCCTGCACAAGGGGACCAACGGCCGCTGGCAGGGCGTCTGCAGCGAGGCGGACCTGGCGGCGTACCAGGCCAAGATCGCCGCCGAGTTCACCCCAGGCCTCGCCGCCTGGCTCGAACGCGGCCGCCTCTCCGCCGGCGACCCGACCCTGTCAGCGGACTAGGGCGGGCGCATTTGCTGCGACGTTGAACCGATCCTCCGCTGGGCCGTTCCCTAGAGGCTCAGGTCAGATCGACAAGACGCACAATGACGGCGGATCGCGCCGCTCGGGAGTTCTCCATGCATAAGCTACTCATCGGGGCGCTTGCGCTCTCCTTGCTCGGCGCATCGGCCGCCCTGGCCGATCCCATGGGCCAAGATCAGGGGCGGCACGATCAAGGCGGCTATCAGGGCGGCCACGATCAGGGCGCTGGCGACCGTCACGACGCGGGCGATCGCGGTGACCACGGCCGCGGCCGCCACATGACCTGCTCGTGGCGCCATCACCATCGCGTCTGCTGGCGCACGCACGGCTATTAGCCGCTCGATCGCCGGCCCAGGCCGGAACAGGCGAAGGGCCCGGTCCGCTCAGTAGTGGATCGGGCCTCTGACGCCGCCGCCGCAGGCGATGGCGTCGCCGTTGATGGCCACGCTGCGCGGCGAGGCCAGGAAGGCGACGATGTCGGCGACCTCGGCGGCGTCGACCATGCGGCCGATCAGGACGCTGGCGGCCAGGCGCTGCTCGAACTCGGCCTCGCTGGTTCCCGCCGCCGCGGCGCGGGCGGCGACGAGCGGCGCGGTCTTCTCGGTGCGCGTCAGGCCCGGGTGGACGACGGTGACGTTGATCCCCTTCGGCCCGAGCTCGTCGGCCAGGTTCTTGGTCAAGGCGGCGACGGCGACGTTGCGCATCGAGCCGACGATCGAGCCGGTCTGGCGCGCGGCCAGGCCGCTGATATTGATGATGCGGCCCCAGCCGGCGGCGATCATGTGCGGGGCGACCTCGCGCGCCGTGCGCAGATAGCCCATCACCTTGACGTCGACGTCGTCCCAGAACACCGGGTCGGTGACCTGAGCCAGCTTTGGCGGCGCCGCCTGGCCGCCGGCCTGGGCCGCGGCGTTGACCAGGATGTCGATCCCGCCAATGGCCGCCACCGCGCCTGCGACCAGCGCCTTCACCGAGGCATCGCTCTTGGTGTCGACCGGGATGGCGACGACCTTGCGCCCGGTCTGCGCCGCCAGGTCCCGCGCCGCGGCGACCAGCTCGCCCTCGCCCCGCGCAGCGATCACCACGTCGGCGCCCTCGCGCGCCAGCTGCAGCGCTATGGCCCGTCCGATTCCCTTGCTGCCGCCAGTGACCAGGGCGCGCTTGCCATCCAGTTGCAGGTCCATGACGCAGGCTCCGAAACGACTTCGAGGGGAGGTGTTACGCGCGCTTCCCGCCGCCCGGCCACATGCGCCAGAGCACCGGATGGCCGTCGAACTGGTGCTTCAGAGCGCCGGCGACGTGCAGGGCAAGGTTGGCGAACACCAGCCAGATCAGCCAGTAGACGTGCACCGACTTCAGAGCGTGCCGCCACGGCTTGTGCTGCGCCAGGAAGCCGAGCCCGGGCAGGTGCGGCCACGGGATGCCCCACAGGGTGATCGGATCGGTCTCCAGCGAAATCACCATCCAGCCGGTGAGCGGCAGGATCAGCATCAGCACGTAGAACAGGCCGTGCGTGAAGCTGATCAGGCCCCGCTCCCAGCCCGGCAGGTCGGCCGGCTGTGGCGGCGGCGGAGAGGCCAGCCGCGCGCCGATCCGCACCAGCACCAGCAACAGGATGGTCAGGCCCAGCGAGACGTGGATGGCCTGCGCCTGGTCCTGCGCCGCGGTGTGATCGGGCAGGACCTCGTTCATGTACCAACCCAGGCCGATCTGACACAGGATCAGCAGCGCGATGGTCCAGTGGAGCAGGATCGCGACGGTGTTGTAGCGGCGCGCATCCAACAGCGGCGATCCGGTTGCGATCGCCGGGCTCGGCTGGCTCTGTTGCGTCATGTTGTCCTTTCAGGCGGCGGCCCGGGTCCTGCGCCCGAGCTCGTGGCGAAAACCCAACGCGAACTTGAGCCGGCGGTTGCCGCGGCCCGTCTAGCCGCCCGCCCACTCGGCGAACGAGGTTGAATACGCCAGCGAACGGTCGCTTGTCGCGCGCTCTTCGTTTCGTCGTCATGACGGCGGCTGTAGACTGAGGCCGATGACGCCCGATCTCGCCGACCATTACCCGAGCGACGCCTCGCTGCGCGCCGATCTGGTGGTGCATGTGGTGGGGCTAAGCTTCGCGGTGATCGGCGGAGCGATGCTGCTTGCGCTGGCGTTCATGCTGGGATCGCCCAGCCAGGCGGCGTCGGTGCTGGTCTATGTGGCCGGCTTCGTCGCCATGCTGGCGCTGTCGGCGGCCTATAACTTCTCCCGGCTGCGCTGGCGCCCGCTGCTGCGCCGGCTCGACCACGCCGCCATCTTCGTGATGATCGCCGGGTCGTACACGCCCTTCACCACCCAGCGGCTCCACGGCGGTTGGGCGCTGGGCATGACCGCTGCGGTCTGGGCGCTGGCGCTGGCCGGCGTCGCCGCCAAGCTGTTGCTGCCCGGGCTCGGCCGGCGGTTCTGGATCGGGCTGTACCTGGCGCTGGGCTGGGTGGCGCTGGTGGCGCTGGGGCCGATCGTCTCCGGCGTTTCGGGCGTGGCGGTGGCGCTGCTGGCGGCGGGCGGCCTGGTCTATTCGATCGGAGCGGCGATCTATGTGATCGAGCGCCTCAAGTTCCGCCGGGCGATCTGGCATGGCCACGTGGTCGGCGCCGCGGCGCTGCACTTCGCCGCGGTGCTGGTGGGCGTGGTGCTGGCGCCCAGCGCCGGATGAGCTACGGCGCGGGCGCGGGCTTGAAACGCCGGAACGCTGCAATCCCCAGCACCACGAACAGCACCAGCGTCAGCCCCTGGGCGACGACGAACGGCGGTTCCGAGCCGTTCGGGGCGAGCGCGTGCAGCGCCGGCAGCTTGCCGAACGCCTGCACCTCCCCGACGAAGACGTTGAGGTAGAGCCCGATCACGGCGCAGACCACCCAGGTCCCGCGCCAGGCGCCGGCGAGCTGGCGCCCATAGAGCGCGAAGAGCCCGATCGCCAGCACCACCAGGGAGATCGCCCCCACCACGTGCGGCGGTCCGAAGCTCTTGGAGTGGAAGAGGTAGCCGGTGATGTCGGTCAGGACGCTGGCAGCCAGGAACAGCGCCGTGACCGCGCGCGCCATGCGGCCGAGGATCATCAGGGCGACCACGACGAAGCCGGCGACAATCCCCAGCAGGCTGATGGCGACGTGCAGCATGGTGTATGCGCCAACCGATAGTCCCAGGATCATCGCCGCCTCGCGCTGGTGAGGCGCGGACCTTCGTCCCAGATGGCGCAAAAGCCAAGTTGACGCGTTGGGCTCATGAGGCGCCCCCGGAGACAACGAACATGGCCCCACGACATCGTCGCGAGACTCACTACATCAACCGCATCGGCTGGCTGCGCGCTGCGGTGCTCGGCGCCAACGACGGCATCCTCTCGACCGGCAGCCTGATCATCGGCGTCGCGTCCGCCGCGGCCGATCACCGACAGATTTTCCTGACGGGTCTGGCCGGCCTGGTGGCAGGCGCGATGTCGATGGCCGCCGGGGAATACGTCTCGGTCAGCTCGCAGGCCGACACCGAGAAGGCCGATCTCGAAAAGGAGCGCGCCGAGCTGGATCGCGACTGCACAGGCGAGCTGCGCGAGCTGGCGGGCATCTATGTGCAGCGCGGGCTGTCGTCCGACCTGGCGCGCCAGGTGGCCGAGCAGTTGATGGCCAAGGACTCGCTCGGGGCCCACGCCCGCGATGAACTGGGCATCTCCGAAGCGACCACTGCGCGACCGATCCAGGCGGCGATGGCCTCGGCCGCCAGTTTCAGCTCAGGCGCGGCGCTGCCGCTGCTCACTGCGATGCTGGTCCCGACCGTGTGGGCGGCGTGGAGCGTGGGCGGCGCCTCCCTGGTCGGCCTGGTGCTGCTCGGCGTCATCGGCGCGCGCACCGGCGGCGCCAACATCGGCAGATCGCTCGTGCGGGTGGTGTTCTGGGGCGTCGTGGCGATGGCGATCACGGCTGGCGCCGGCTTGTTCTTCGGCGCGCGGGTCTAATCGACGCGGCCAGGCCGGTCAGGCCGTCGCGACGGCCGAATAGACGCGGAAATCCTGCTTCGCCAACGGGCGCAGCACTTCGACGATCGGCGCGATGCCGCTCGCAGTCTCCGCCAACGCCTCGAACGCCTGATCCCGTTCGTAGAGCGCGGAGGCAAGCCGCGCCTCGACCTCCGCCTTGGAAGTCGGGTCCAGGCCGGGTTGCCGGTTGGTGATGGTGTCGGCCTCGATCCGATCGGTGGCGTCGAACACGCCTTCGAGGCCCATCATCACCTTGACCATGATCGTGTGGATTTGCGCCCGGGTGCGCACATCGCGCAGATCGTACAGCGCCTCGCGGTTTCGCGCGTAGGTCTCGGCCTCGCGACGCACCGCGCGCAACAGGCGCATCGTGAACGACCCATAGGGCTCGCCGCGGTCGCGCGACGCCTTGGCCAGGTCCACGATCAGCTCCAGCACCGAGAGGATCTCGCCGAACAGCAGCGCCGCGCCGTGCTCGCGCTCGCGCCGGCGCATGGAGGCTTCGAACGTCGTCGAGAGGAACCCGCCGATCGTCGCCAGGACGGCGCCGAGGATCACCGCCCAGAGCGTCTCGTCGCCGGCGCTCAAGTGCAGGTCTCCCATATTCCCCAGGTCCCTTTGCCGCCTACCGGACGGTCTCGACGTCGCCGGCAGGCTTGCGCGCCTGCCGCCAGGCGAAATAGCAGGCCAGCCCCACAGCATTCCAGATTGCGAAGAATATCTGCGTCTTGGGCTGCAGGTTGGCGAACAGGTAGAGGCAGCCGAGAATCGCCGCCGGGCCGACGATCCAGGCCGCCGGCGTGCGGTAGAGGCGCGGCGCGTGCGGTTGGCGGCGGCGCAGCACCAGCAGGCAGACCGAGACGGCGATGAAGGCCGCCAGCGTGCCGGCGTTGGCCAGCGAGGCGATCTGGTCCAGCGGCGCCAGCCCCGCGAGGATCGCCACCGCGACCGCGGTCGCGAGCGTCATCCGGATCGGCGTTCCGGTGCGGGGGCTGACCCTGGCCAGCGCCGCGGGCAGCAGGCCGTCCCTCGCCATGACGAAAAAGATGCGGCTCTGGCCGTACAGGAATGCCAGAATTACGGTCGGCAGGGCGATCACCGCCGCCGCGCCGATGGCGATGGCGACGCCGCCTTGGCCGAGCCCGCGCAGGATCAGCGCCAGCGGCTCCGGACTGTTGGCGAAGCGCGCGGTGGGCGCCGCGCCGATCGCTGCCGCGGCGACCGCGACGTAGATCAGCGCGCAGGCCGCCATCGAGCCGATGATGCCGATCGGCAGGTCGCGGCCGGGCCGCTTGGTCTCTTCCGCGGCCGTCGAGAGGGCGTCGAAGCCGTAGAAGGCGAAGAAGATGATCGCCGCGGCGGCCATCACCCCGTGACGGGCGCCGTGGGCGTCGGTTCCGGCGAAGCCGTAGGGCATGAAGGGATGGAAGTTGGCGGCGTTGAAGTGCGGCGCGGCCACGGCGATGAACAGGCCGAGCGCGATGATCTTCACCGCCACCAGAGCGGCGTTCACGGTCGCACTCTCGCGGGTCCCCAGCATCAGCAAGCCGGCGACGACCGCGATGATGGCGATGGCGGGCAGGTTGATCAGCCCGCCCGCCCAAATCCCAGTGGAGAGCGTTGCGGGAAGGTGGACGCCGACCGCGCCGAGGAAGCCCACGGCATAGCCGGACCATCCGACCGCAACCGCGCTCACCACCAGCGAGTACTCGAGGATCAGGCTCCAGCCGACCGCCCAGGCGATGATCTCGCCCAGCACGACGTAGCTGTAGGTGTAGGCGCTGCCCGAGACGGGGATCAGCGTCGCCACCTCGGCGTAGGCAAGGGCCGCGCAGGCGCAGACGGCGCCGGCGATGAGGAACGAGACGATCACGCCCGGCCCCGCCAGGTTCGCCCCCACCCCGATCAAGGTGTAGATGCCAGTGCCGACGATGGCGCCGACGCCAAGCGGAATCAGGTGCTGCCAGCTGAGCGTGGGCCTCAGCCGCTGATGGGACTGCAGATCGTCCAGTGAGATCGACTTGCGGCGGATCAGCGAGGACATGCGCGCCAGTCAGGTTCGCTGTTGAGTTCGGGTCAAGCTCGAACAGCGACCCGTTGGGGAGCTTGGCCGTCGTCGGATCGCTGCTAGGGTTGCGGCCTCGGCGGGAGACCAAGCATGCGGCGTTGGATTGGGCTGGTTGTGGCGTCGCTGCTGCTGGGCGCCTGCCAAGCCCAGCCGAGCCAGAGGGACATCAACCACATCGCCGACGAAGCGGTCTCGGCTCGGCTGACGGCTCGCGCCGCGGCTGCGGTCGCGGCGGCCGATCAGTTCGTCGCCGCCGCCCACGGCGCGGCGGTGACCGGCGTCGCGCCGCGCCAGACGGATCCGAACACCGGCCGCCTGCTCGACGCGGTGTTCGACACCAGCGCGATTCCCGTCACCACCCGGACCAACGAAGATGTGCAGGCCCTGCAAAGCTGGGGGACGGCGGTGGAGAAGGTCGGGGCGGTCTACATGCTCGCTGGCGCCGGTCCCGACCCAGCGTCAACCGATGCGACCCGGGCGCAGATCGATCGCAACCTGGTCACCTACGCCGCTGAACTTGGCCGTTACTCCGACGCGACCGTCGTGCTGATGAGCCGCGCCTGCGGGACGGTGTACTATGTGCAGGCCACCGGGAGCTACGACGCGGCCGCCAAGGCGCAGGCGCTGGAGCGCGTGCAGATCGGCGTGAAGAGCAATTATGACGGCGCGCTCGCCCTGATCGCCAGAAAGTCGCCGAGCGATGACTGGAAGGCGGCGCGCGCCGCTGTGCTCGCCCAGATGGCGCCTCGCGTCGCGGCGGCTCTGGCGCCGCAGACCTCGCAGCCGTTGCAGACCGAGGCCCGCGCGTTAGCCGCCCAGACCAGCGATCCGACGTTGAAGGCGCAGCTCAACCTGTTCGCGGACCGGCTCTGAGCGCGACGCCCCAGCGAGCGCTCGAAAGCATCGCCGTACGCGCCTATAACGCCGCATGAGCCCAAGGACCCGCGCCGCCGCCGTCGTCGCCCAGCTGGAAGTCGAATACCGCCGCGCCGCCGAGGCGCTTCGGTCGGCGCTCAGGGCCTATATGCAGGGCGGCAAGCTGCCGGACCCGGTGCTGCGCGCCGAGCGGGCCTTCACCTATCCGGAGCTGCGTGTCGCCTACGCCGGCGTCCACACCAAGCCGCGCATCGCCCGCTCCTACGCCCGGTTCAACGGGCCGGGCGTCTATGGCGTCACCGTCACGCGGCCCGACCTGTTCGCCGACTACCTGACCGAACAGCTCACCCTGATCATGAGCGACTTCGAGGTGGAGGCAGCCGTCGGGCGCTCCAACCAGGAGATGCCGTTCCCCTATGTGCTGGACGGCGCCGACGCCGCCGCCGCGGACGTCAGCGCCGCCGAGATCGCGCGCCACTTCCCCACCACCGAACTTGCCCACATCGGCGACGAAGTCAGCGACGGCCTCTGGCGAGCCGGCGCCGACGAGGTGCGCCCGCTCGGGCTGTTCGACGCCCTGCGCACCGACTTCTCGCTCCAGCGCATCGCCCACTACACCGGTGCGCCCGCCGACCATGTGCAGCCCTATCTGCTGTTCACCAACTATCACCGCTACGTCGACGAGTTCGTGCGGCTGGCTTGCGCCGAGCTGCTGCGCGAAGGCACGCCGTACGAGAGTCTCTCCTGCGCGGGCGGCGTCGTCGTCACCCGCGACACGCCGGACCCGGAGCGGGTGGTGGCGGACGCGGCTTGGCGCAAGCATCAAATGCCGGCCTACCACCTCACCACCCGCGACCGGCGAGGGCTCTCGCTGGTCAACATCGGCGTCGGTCCTTCCAACGCCAAGACCATCACCGACCATCTGGCCGTGCTGCGCCCCGAGGCCTGGCTGATGATCGGCCACTGCGGCGGGCTTCGCGCGACACAGACCATCGGCGACTATGTGCTGGCCCACGCCTACCTGCGCGACGACCACGTGCTGGACGATATCCTGCCGCCCGAGATCCCGATCCCGCCGATCGCCGAGGTGCAGCTGGCGCTGCAGCGGGCGGCCGAGATCGTCACCGGCGAGAGCGGCGATGAGCTGAAGGCGCGGCTTCGCACCGGCACCGTCGTCACCACCGACGACCGCAACTGGGAGCTCCGCTACTCGCTGAGCGCGCGGCGCTTCAACCAGTCGCGCGCCGTGGCGATCGATATGGAGAGCGCGACGATCGCCACCCAGGGCTACCGCTTCCGCACCCCTTACGGCACGCTGCTCTGCGTCTCGGACAAGCCGCTGCACGGTGAGATCAAGCTGCCCGGCCAGGCCAACGCCTTCTACGATCGGGCGATCTCGCAACACTTGCGCATTGGCATCGCCACCATGGACCTCTTGCGCCAGGAGGGGCCCCGCCTACACTCGCGCAAACTGCGAAGCTTCGACGAGCCGCCGTTCAGGTAGGCTCGCCCCTTCGCCGCCGCCGTGGAGGAGATGCGTTGGCCGAGGCTGAGGCCCAGGACCAGGCGGCATCGCGGACCATCGCCGGCGCCAGACTGGCGAGCGGCCTGGCGCAGGGCGTCGGGCTCTACCTGCTGACCGAGGCGCAAGAGCACAAGGGGTGGCCGGCGGGCACGCCAACGCTCTTCGGCGCTCTGCTGCTGGCGTTCGCCTTCGCGCCGGTGGTCGTGATCGGCGGCCTTGGCCGCATGCGGCCCGTCACCCTGGCGGCCTGGACGCTGGTCGCAGCGGTCCTGCTGGCCGCCTTCGGCTGGCATGACATCTACGCGGGCGTCTGGAGCGGCCTGCCCGACCCGGCGCGACTGGTTCCGGCGTTCCCGGTATTCCTGTTCGCCGCGGTCTTCGTGTTCGTCGGCCACCACCTGGTGGGGCCTGCTGACGAGGCGCGGCGGCTGATCGCGCCCTACCGGCTCTATTTCGACTGGGCGTGGAAGGATGCGGTGCAGATCGCGCTCGCGTGTGGTTTCGTCGGCGTGCTCTGGGTCGCCCTGCGGCTTGGCGGGGAGCTGTTCGCCCTGATCGGCATCGACGCCGTGAAGAAGACCATCGAACAACGCTGGTTCTGGATCCCGGTCACGTGCGTCGCGTTTGCGGCTGCGGTGCAGCTCACCGACGTGCGGGTCGCGCTGATCCGCGGCGTGCGCACCGTCGGCCTGGTGCTGCTGTCGTGGCTGCTGCCCGTGATGACGGTGATCGTCGTCGCCTTCCTCGCGGCGCTGCCGCTCACCGGCCTTGCCCCCCTGTTCGGCACCCGCAGCGGCGCCAGCACCGTGCTTTCGGCCAGCGCGGCGCTGATCGTGCTGCTGAGCGCGGCCTACCAGGACGGCGAGACGATGATTCCGGCCGTGCTGCGCTGGGCCGGCCGCGCTGCAGCGCTGGCGCTGGTTCCGCTGGTGCTGATCGCCGCCGATGCGCTGCAGCTGCGCATCGGCCAATACGGCCTGACCCCGGCGCGGATCGAGGCGGTCGCCTGCGCGGTGATCGCGGCCGGGTTCGCCGCCGGCTACGCCTTTGCCGCGATCCGCCGCAAAGGCCCCTGGATGCGCCCGCTGGAGCTGACCAACGTGGTGATGGCCCGCATCGCCATGCTGGCCATTCTGCTGCTGTTCACGCCGATCGCGGATCCGGCCCGGCTGGCGGTCGACGACCAGGTCGGGCGGCTGCTGGCGGGCAAGACGGCGCCCGACAAGTTCGATTTCGACTTTCTCACCTACAAGGCCGGTCGCTACGGGTCCGACGCCCTGACGCGGCTGGCGGCGCTCAAGGGTGCGCCGCGCAACGTCCAGATCGCGGCGCTGGCCGTCGCCGGCCAGCAGGCCCAGCACCCGGACGTGCAGCCGCCCCCCACAACGCTGGCGCAGCGCCTGAACGTTTACCCCAAGGGTGCGACGGCGCCGGCGTCCTTCCTGAGCCAGGACTGGTCGCAGTCGCAGAGCAATGAGGACTGTTTCATCAACCAGGTTCCCCCCGGTGGATGCGACGCCTACGTCGTCGACATCGACGGCGATGGCGCGCCGGAGGTGCTGATCACCGCCGACACCGGCGCGGCCGGCGTCACGCTTGAAGTCTACAAGCAGATTGAAGGGCGCTGGGTCAGGATCGGCGATCTCAACGCCGTCTGCGCCGACTCCGTCGCCGCCCTGCGCGCCGGGCAGGTGAAGCTGGTTCCGAGGACCGGCGTCGACGTCGAGCTGGCGGGACGGCGCCTTTCGCTCATCCCCTCGGTCAACGCCGATTGCCCGCCGTCTCAACCGCCGTCTCAGCCGGCGGCGAAGCCAACTGTCGTGGGGGGCCGCAACGGCGCCCATACCGGCGCAATCGACCCTTGAAGGTCTCGCCATTGTCACACGCGCCCGATATGCGAGGGCCATGACCCGACATATCCGCCTCGAGGGCGTCGAGAACTTCCGCGATTACGGCGACTACGCCACGGTCGCCGGCAAGCGGCTGAAGGCCGGACGGCTCTACCGCTCGGCCTCCCACGCCCGCGCCACCGACGCCGATCTGGCGGTGATCGAAGGCCTGAACCTGGCGGTGATCGTCGACCTGCGCCGCCCCGGCGAGCGCGAGCGCGATCCCTCCCGGCGGCCAGCGGGCTTCGGCGGCAGGGTGATCGAAAACGACCACGGCGAAGCGGCCGGCGACGATCCGTGGTGGAACTTCGTCCGCAGCTGCGACCTCAGCGAAGACGCCTTCCGCGGCTACCTGATGAACTACTACCGCGAGGCCCCCTTCGCCGCGCGCCACGTCGACCTGTTTTCGCGCTACTTCCAGGCGCTGGCAGAGGCGGACGGGCCCGTGCTGATCCACTGCGCCGCCGGCAAGGACCGCACCGGCGTGCTGGCCGCGCTCACCCATCACCTCGTCGGCGTGCACCGCGACGACATCGTCCAGGACTACCTGCTGACCAACAATCCCGAGCGCATCGCCGCCCGCGCGCCGATGGTCGCCGAGCTGATCGCCGCCGAGACCGGCCGCACGCCGACCGACGCCGCCATCCGCGCCGCCATCGGGGTCGAGCCGGAATATCTCGACGAAGCTTTCCGCGCCATCGACGCCGAGCATGGCGGCGTTGACGTCTATTTGGAGCGCGCGCTCGATGTCGGCCCGGCGCTGCGACAGCGCCTGGAAGAGCGCCTGCTGGCCTAGAAGGACGACCTGAACGAAAAACGCCCGCCGCCGGAGCTACCGGCAGCGGGCGAAGGGACCTTGGACCTCAAATCCAGCTCCCACACTGAAACCTTGGCCCCATCACCTGCGAATCATAAAGGCGTGACAGGCGTCAGCCGGCGGCGAGGTGATGCAACACGACCGCACTGGCGGCCGCGACGTTGAGCGAGTCCCAGCCCGGCGCCATCGGGATGGCGAGGGTCCGCGCCGCGGCGATCAGCGCCGGCGGCAACCCCGGACCCTCGGCGCCGAACAGGATCGCCGTGCGGTCCGGGCGTTTCAGGCCGGACAGGGGTTCCGCTCCGACAGGCGTGAGCGCCAGCGGCTCGATGCGATGCCGCAAGAGCAGACCAACGACCTCCTCGTCCGCCGCCAGGCGCGCGAACGGGACCTTCAGTGTCGCGCCCACCGAGACGCGAATCGCCTTGCGATAGAACGGATCGCAGCAGGTGGGGTCGAGCAGCACTGCGTCCGCGCCGAAGGCGGCGGCGTTGCGGAAGATCCCGCCCATGTTGTCGTGGTTGGCGATGCCGAACAGCGCCAGCACCAGCGAACGCCGTGGCAGGCCGGCCAGCAGCGAGTCCGCGCCGAGATCGACCGGCCGCGCACCGTGCGCGAGCATGCCGCGGTGGATGTGGAAGCCGACCACGGCGTCCATCACCGCCTGGCTGGCCACATAGACCGGCACGTCGGCGTCCAGCGACTCCAGCATCTGCGTCAGGTGCGACAGCCGATTCTCCGCCACCAGCACCGAGTTCGCGCGGCAACGCGCCGCGCCGCCCAGCAGCACGCGCAGCACCACCTCGCCCTCGGCAATAAACTCGCCGCGCCGCCCAACCAGATCCCGTTCGCGGACCTGGACATAGGGCGCAAGACGCGGGTCGGCAGGATCGTCGATGGGGATGATGGCGGCGCGCAAGGCCGCGCAATCTCCTCGGCGAGAGAATATCGTCAAGGGGCGCTTGCAATTCGATACGAGTTAGATATATCTGTAACTCAGATACATCGTATCATATCGGAGTAACATCTATGTACAGACACTTTCATCGCCATCGCGAGGCTCACGCCGCGCGGGAGTTCGGGTTCCACGGCCGCCGCCATGGTCCCGGCTTCGGCGGTCGCCAACGGCGCGCCGAGCGTATCTTCGACCAGGGCGATCTGCGCGTCGTGATCCTCAAGCTGATTAGCGACGCGCCCAGCCACGGCTACGAGATCATCAAGGCCATCGAGGAGAAGGTCGGCGGCGCCTATTCGCCCAGCCCCGGCGTGATCTACCCGACGCTGACCCTGCTCGAAGAGCTGGGCTTCGTCACAGTCGAGAGCGCGGAGGGCGGCAAGAGACTTTACCGCATCACCGAGGCTGGCAACGCGGAGCTGGCTGACAAGAAGGCGATGGTTGACGCCATCTTCGCCCGCATGTCCGACCTGCACGAGCGGTTCGAGGGTCCTTCGCCGCGCATCTTCCGCGCAATGCAGAACCTCGGCAACGCCATCGGCACGCGGATGCGTGGCGGTCCGGTCGACGCCGAGCAGCTCGACGCCCTGGTCGCGGCCATCGACGAGGCGGCCCGCAAGGTCGAAAAGGCCTAGGTCGCGTTCAGATCGCAGCGTCCGCCTGACACGGCGCGGCTCTAACGCTTCCTATTCCCCCCAACCCCGCTAGGTTGGGCGCAAGCCCGCTTAGACGGGGCTGGGGAGAACGCGTTGAGCCAATACATTCCGGAGGCCGACCTCGTCGCCGTGCGTCCCGAGGCCGACGTTCCTGGCGCCCGCCTGTCGCGCGGCGCGGTCAGCTGGTCGATCTTCGAGGGCGCGCGCGACCCCTACGTCATCCTCATCATCATCTACATCTTCATGCCCTACGTGGGCTCGGTGATGGTGGGCTGGCCGAAGTCGAACCCGACCGCCGGCCAGGAAGTGATCTCGCAGTGGAGCCAGTATTCCGGCTGGGCGACCATGGCGACCGCCCCGTTCCTCGGCGCCTCGATCGACCAGATGGGTCGCCGCAAGGGCTGGCTCGCGCTCGCCGTCTTCTTGATGCTTCCGCTGATGTTCGCGCTCTGGTGGGCCAAGCCCGATGGCTCTGGCCTGCCGATCATCGCGGTGATGCTGATGACGACCGTCATCGCGCTGCTGTTCAGCTACACCGAGGTAATCCACAACTCGCTGCTGGTGCGCGCCGCCGGTATGGGCGGGGCGCACAAGGCCTCGAGCCTGGCGCTGGCGCTCGGCAACGCCTTCGCCCTGGTGCTGTTCGTGTTTCTGGCCTGGGGCTTCATGCTGCCGGGCCGCACCGACTGGAGCTGGGTGCCGAAGGCGCCGCTGTTCGGCCTCAGCAAGGCGCTGCACGAACCGGAACGCCTGGTCGGGCCGATGACGGCCGCGCTGCTGTTCGTCGGCACCATCCCGATCCTGCTGTTCACCCCCGACGCACCAAGATCGGGCGTCTCGATCCCGCAGGCGTTCGCGAACGGCGCGCAGGCGTTGTGGCGCATGGTGCGAACGGTCGGCCAGTTTCGCGACGCGGCCATCTTCCTCGTGGCGCGCAGTTTCTACGTCGACGGGATGACCGCGGTGCTGACCTTCTTTGGCATCTACGCCACCGGAGTGATGCACTGGGACGCGCTGGAGATGCTGGTGATCGGCATCATCCTGACCGTGCTGGCGGTGCTCGGCGGACTGCTGGCGCGCTTCTTCGACGGCGTCCTCGGGCCGCGCCGCGCGGTGCAGATGGAGATCCTGATGTCGCTGCTGGGCATCATCGCCCTGCTGGGCATGGCGCCGGACCGGATCTTCTTCTTCTGGCACTGGGATCCTGCGGCGCACCCGCCGATGTGGAACGGACCGTTCTTCCGCACCCTGCCCGAGTGGATCTTCACCCTGATCGGCTTTTCCAACGCGGTGTTCATCACCGCGCACTATGCCTCCAGCCGCACGCTGCTGACCCGGCTGACGCCGCCCGACCAGACCGGCGCCTTTTTCGGCGCCTACGCGATCTCCGGCACCGCGACGGTCTGGCTCGCGCCGATGATGGTCAATATCGGCACCCGCCTGACCGGAACGCAGCAGGGTGGTTTCGCCATGATCACCGTCCTGCTTGCCGTCGGTTTTGTCGGCCTGCTCTTCCTGAGGAAGGGCAACCGCGACTTCGCAAGCTAGCCATGACTGCAGACACGCCGCTGGACGCGATCCCCCTCGACGACCGCGGCCTGCTGCTTGGAGACGGCCTGTTCGAGACCCTGCTGTTCACGCGCGGCGCGCTGGTGTTGGCCGAGGACCACGCCCGGCGCATGCAGGACGGCGCCACGGTTCTGGGATTGCCGGCGCCGACGACGGCCGGGTTCGTCGCCTGCGCCACGCATGCGGTCGGCCGGGCCGGGCTGACCGGGGCGCGGGCGGCGGTGCGCGTCACCCTCACCGCCGGTTCGGGCGGCCGCGGCCTCGATCGGCCGGCGCAGCTTCAGCCCCAGCTGTTCGCCACGGCCGCGCCATCGGTTAGCCCACAGACGCCCGCGAGGCTCGCCGTCGCCGAGACCCGCCGTAACCAGGCTTCACCTACGAGCCGGCTGAAGACGCTGGCCTACCTCGACAACGTATTGGCCCGCCGCGAGGCGACGGCGGCTGGCGCCGACGAGGCGCTGATGCTGAACACCCTGGGGGAGCTCACCTGCGCGGCGGCCGCCAACCTGTTCTGGCTGAAGGCCGATGTCCTGCTGACGCCCGCCGCGGAGACCGGCCGCCTGGACGGCGTCATGGCGCGCCGGGTGATCGAGGCGGCGCTGGCGCAGGGGTTGGAGGTGCGGCAAGTTCGCGAGGGCGCTCGGGCGCTGGCGGACGCCGACGCGATCTTTCTCACCAACAGCCTGACCGGCTTGCGGCCAGCGAGCCTGCTCGGCCACGCGCCGCCCTCGCCCCATCCGGTGGTCGGGCGGCTCGCCGCAGCGCTCGCCGGGTTCGTCTGATCTCAGCAGTCGTTGCAGCCGACCGTGGTCGAGAGCCGTGGGTGCAGGTAAGCCTTGTCGTTGAACACCACCGGCGCGGGCATGACCTGAGCGAACACCGAGGCGTAGGTGTACTGGCTCTCGGACATGATGAGGCTTTCGCCGGGCGCGATCACGTTGGTCGGAAGACCGCCCACGCTCGAGCCTTTGGCCAGCGCGCTCATGCCGCTCGCCTGGCTCCAGTTCACGGTGACGGCGCCATGGGCGTCGGCCGACAGGCTGGAGACCCGCATCTCCAGGCTCGCCGTGGGGTAGGGATACATCACCGTGTCGCCGACGCTGAAGATGTCAGTCACCTCGGCGCTGGTGATGGTTGAACTCTGCGCGACCAGATCCCCGACCGTCGAGGCGACGTGGGCGGCGCGCTGCTGCGTCATCACGCCCTGCGTCAGCTCGACGACGCCGAAGTAGAGCAGCGCCAGGATCGGCAGGAGCAGGGCGAACTCCACCGCCGCGACGCCGCGCGAATCGCGGGCGAAATCGCGCGCGTTCAGCCGCACGATGGACCCAGCGCCTGATAGTTCTCGTTGCGAAACGCAACGACCGTCGACAGCAGCCGCTGATTGCCGCCGAGGTTGGGTAGGCCGGGCTCCAGCACCGGCGTGATCAGGGTCCAGGGATAGAACACCCGCACCACCACGATGCTGCACGAGCTGCCGTCGTCGAACGTCAGCTGGCTCTGGTCGATCGCGTTGCCGGCGATCGGCGGGGTGACGTTGATCGCCGCGAAACTGGAGAAGGTGCGCACGTCGACGCTCATGTTGGCGGCGCAATCCGACGCCGAAATCCATGACATGCCGCCGCAGACGAGAGTCTTGAAGCCGGCGGCGTTGTTGTTCGCGCCTTGCTGCAGCTGGCCGATGCGGATCTGACGCGCGGCCGCGACCGTCGCCGACTCGATGGTGGTCGAGGCCATGAACATCAGCCCCAGCTCCATGATCGAGAACAACAGAGCCAGGAACGGCAACGAGATGATGGCGAATTCGAGCGTCGCCAGGCCGTCGCGCGCGGCGACGAAGTCGCGCAAGGCGCGACGAACGGAGGTGAGCGCGAAAGGCGGCATCGGCCAGGGTCAAATGATCGAAACTGGCGCGACCCTAGTCGCCAGCCGCTAAACGAGGCTTAAGGTCGCAAGGTCTTAAGGGCCGAGCGGGCCAACGCTCGACGAGATGCCTGGTGCGGCCGAGGCGGACGGGCGCGGCGCCACCGGCGCCGACGCTCCGCTGCTGACGGCAGGAGCGCTCATTGGTTGCGGCGGCCCGGCCGGCATCGACTGGGCGTCGCCGACCTGTTCGCAAACAGGCGCGCAGGCGTAGCTGACCACGGGCCCGCCGTTGATCAGCGAGACCCGGTCGCCGGCGCTGGCGCCGACCACGATCTGGCGATCGAAGATGGTGCGCCCGTGCTCGTCGGTCACGATCAGGTTGGTGACCCCGCCGGCCTTGCCGGTGACCACCACGTGCCGTTGGTCCGACACGGAGACGTCGGCCACGGTCGGATTGCCCAGGAACACGTTGTGGGCAGGCGCTGGCAGGGAGACCAGGACCGACTGGTTGAGCGGGACGCCGAGACTGGCGGCCATGACGGCCGCCGGGGCGAGGGCGAGAATCGAGGCGAGGGCGAGGCTGCGCATAAGCCAAGGCTCCCGCGGATTGGTCAACAAAGCCTGAACGAGGTGGCGATTTAGCCGCCGTGCGCCCCCTTCCAGGCCATCGCATGCCGCAGCCGGCCGGTCAGGGCCGGGTGGGTGTAGAACAGCGCCTCCTCGATCGGCGAGGGATCGACGCTCTGGTGGTCCCACTCCTGCTCGATCACCGCCGCCAGGCCGTCCGGCTCGCGAGCGTGATCGAGCGAATAGGCGTCGGCGCGGACGTTGGCCCAGCGCAGGTAGCCCGCCCCGGCCAGCCCGGCGCAGACCATCGCCAGCATCAGGATGATCGCAGCCGCGGGCATCGCCTCGGGGTCGGCCGCGGACGCAACCTCCTTCGCGCCGATCAGCCTGGCCAGCGGCGCGCCGAACCGGGCCACGGCGAAGAAGCCGAGCAGCATCGCCAGTCCGAGCACGAGGCTGAAGATCAGGATGTCGTTGTGGGCGTAGTGACCCATGATGTGGCCGATCAAGGCGCGCGCCATCGCCGGCGGGCCGGCGGCGAGCGAGGGGCCGATGATGACCTTGGCATGGCCGAAGCCGCCGTTGACGTCGGCCATGAAGCCGGGGTCGGTCGAAACGGAGACGCCTTGGGCGGGAATGCCGGTCTCGGCGATCAGACGCAGCAGGCCATCGCGAACCGGACCGGGCGGCGCGGCAGGCGAGGCCGGCCCGGCGGACAGGGCGTATGGCAGCCAGATCGCGGCGACGATCAGGCCGGCGACCAGCAGGCCGACCATCAGCGGCCAGGTCCGCGGTCGCCGCCGCATGAGCCAGAGCGCCGGCGGAACCAGCAGCACCGCCCCCAGGACCGTCGGCGCGATCCCCGCGGCGGCATGGGCCAGATGTGGCCCTAGGCCGCCGTCAACGCCGCCGAGGATCCGTTGACCTCGCCAGCCGGCGAAGGCGTCGATCGCCGCCTTCAGAGTGGCGAGGATCAGCGCCAGCGCGCAGGCGGCCGCGGCGCTGGCGAGCCAGGGGCGCGGCCGCGCGGCCTCGAGGGTTCGGGTCAGGCGGCCGAGCAGGCCGCTTTGGCTCACCAGGACGCAGGCGCCGATCAGCAACGCCCCGCCGACCGTCCAGGCCGCAAGACGCCAGTCGGTGGCGGCGTGGGCGGCGATCCGCTGGTCGGCGGGAATCCGCGCCAGCCAGGCGGCCGCGGCATCCAGCGTCGCCAAGACGATCAAGCCGCCGCCGCGCGGGCGCTCGCCTTGCGCCAGGCGCCAAAGCGTTCGGCGTAGACGCGGAACGGATAGACCATCTGGGCGAGGAAGTGCGGCGGCACGCCTTCGACCCCGTATTCCTGCGGCAAGGCGCCGCGCGGCATATAATAGGTGCCGAACATCAGGTCCCAGATCGGGAAGGTCGGCGCGAAGTTGTGATCGCGCACCGCCGGGTCAATGGCGTGATGCCAGCGGTGATAGACCGGGCTCGCCAGGACATAGCGGAACGGCCCGTAAGTCCAGTTCAGGTTGGCATGGACGACGGTGCCGAAGACCATGTTGAACGGGGCGATGATCAGGAAGGCGGCCGGAGAGAAGCCGGCCAGGCGCACGAGCGCGATAACGCCGGTGCTGTAGATCAGGAAGTTCACCGGGTGGTTCCGGTAGGTCGCGGTCCAGTCCAGATCCACCGGGCTGTGGTGGATGGCGTGGAACGGCCACAGCGCCTCGCGGTGGAACAGACGATGCACCCAGTACTGTACGAAATCGATCGCCACGATGATCAGCAGCACCTGCACGAGCAGCGGCAAGCGCGCCGCGGCCCCGTAGCCGCCAAGGATCGCCTTGGCGACGGAACTCGCATCGTGGGGTGCGAACAGGCCCGCGCCCGCGTGTATATATAGCGCGACCGCGTCGCCGTAGAGCAGCGTTCCCATCGCCCAGTAGAGCGTGTTGTCGGCCAGGTCGCGCCCGATGAAGCTGGGCTGGCCGGGATTGCACGGACAAACCCGGGCCAGTCCCCCGAAGGCGAGAAGCAGGACGGCCAGGTTGATGAGCGCCATTAGCATGAGTGTGGTCCGATCCCTCTGTTCGCCGAGGCTAGGGCGGCGGGCCTAAGGTTGGGTAAAGCCCGCAATGCAAGGTCGGTATCGACTTTGATTCCTCAGAGGAAAGCAAACCCGAGTCTGAGAGCAAGAATATCCACGTAGTTAATCGATTGTAATGATGAATTTCCTTCAACCATAGAAATGTGTTCGGCAATACTTCGACGTTTACTGGGAATTAAGGTCGGTGCGCGAAAAGGGTGCGTCTCAAGGGGCGAGCAGGCCTGACCGGCTTGGTCCCTGGTCAGCTTGCTAGATAGGAGATCAAGCAATGTCCAAGTTCGTTTCGCGTCTTCTGAAGGATGAATCGGGCGCCACGGCCATCGAGTATGGCCTCATCGTCGCCCTGATCGCGGTCGTGATCATCAGCGCTGTCACCACGCTGGGCACGAACCTCAACACCAGCCTGTCGAAGGCCGGTAGCGCGATCGCCTACTAAGACGTCTCAAGACGTCTGAGTTGGAAGGGGCCGCGGTCACAAGCCGCGGCCCCTTCTGCGTTTGCGCTCCGGCGATCCGGAGCGTCGTCACCCCTGTCGCGCCTGGTGCGGGCGTTGTGCGGCCTCATGTCCCGGCCGAGACCAATGCGACGGCGGCTCGGCCGATTCGCGCACCTTGACGCGAGCGCCACCGAGTCCACCGGCGCCCGCGTCGCAACATCGCAGCCGGGAAACCATTGGTTCACCACCTTTGTCGGATGGTGCGGCCTCCTCGAGAAGAAGCCTCCGCGATGCCACCCGAGCTCATTAGGAACCTAGTCCTCGGCTTCTTCGCCGTGCTGGTCGTCGTGGCGGCGCTCAAGGACATCCTGTCTTTCACCATTCCCAACTGGATATCCGCGGCCCTGACGCTGGGCTTCGCTCCCGCCGCCCTGATCGTTGGCCTGTCGTTGCCGGCGATAGGAATCAGTTTCGCGGTTGGCGTCGGCGTATTGGTCCTGGCCGCCGGCATGTTCGCGCTCGGTTGGATCGGCGGCGGCGACGCCAAGCTGATGGCCGCGGCCGCGCTCTGGGTCGGCCTGAATGGTCTCGCGCCGTTCGCGCTCTATACCGGCCTCGCCGGCGGCGCCTTGGCGCTCGGCCTGGTGGCGCTGCGCTCGGCCTGGCTGCGGCCGTTCGCCGAAGCGGGCCCCGCCTGGACGCGGCGTTTGGCCACCCCGGGCGAGGCCGCGCCCTATGGCGTCGCCATCGCTATCGGCGCCCTGGCGGCGTTCGCCGCCCACCCCCTGATCTAGCCCCTCGCAGACTGCTCGACCTCGGCTCTCCCCTTAGGCGGGTGTTAACCATGGGTCCCCCAAGGTTCGAGGGCGCCAGAAGCGGCGCCGATTCCTCGGTCTGTCGCTCGAATGACGACGGGCCGCTCAAGCGCAGCCGCCGCGGGGGAGGGCGGATCTTCTATGACACCTGCTCGCATCGGAATTCTTGTTGTGGCGCTGGTGGCGGCCGTGGGCCTTGCCTTCATCGTCCACAACATGTTCGCCACACCCAAGGCGCCCCCGACTACCGTGGCCTCGGCGCCGCCCGTCATGACCCGGGTGCTCGTCGCCAAGACCGACCTGGCCGTCGGCGACCGCCTCTCCGACCAGAACATGAGTTGGCAAGGTTGGCCGACCGCCACCCTCAACCTCGCGTATATCACCGACGGCGATAGCGTGGCCGCCCCGAAGGCGCCGGTCGACGCCGCGGTGCAGAAGGCGACCAAGACCGTCAGCGACATCGCCACCGGCGGTGGCCCCAAGATGCAGGCGATGATCGGCGACATCGTGCGCGAGCCGATTTTCGCCGGCGAGCCGATCACTTCCAAGAAGATCGTCCGCAGCGGCGACACCAGCTACATGGCCATCCGCCTGCCGCAGGGCATGCGCGCCATCTCGCTGCCGCTCTCGCTGGAAAGCGGCGCCGGCGGCTTCATCGAACCGGGCGATCGGGTCGACATCCTCTCCACCCACCCCGATCAGGCGAAGAACGGCGGCGGCATGGTCACCGAGATGGTGCTCAGCAACGCCCTCGTGCTCGCCATCGACCAAAAGACCGACGCGCCCAAGACCGGCGCGCCAGTTTCCGGCGCCACGATCACGCTCGAGGTTCCGGACGTCAACGCCAGCATCGTCGCCAGGGCCAGAACCCAAGGCGGCCTGACCATGGCGCTTCGCTCTTACGCCGATATTGGCGGCCACACCGCCGGCCCCAGCGCCGACGATGGCCACAGTGTCAAAATCTTCAGAGGCGGCTCGGCCGCCGAAGTGGTGACCGCGCAATGATCCGCAAAGCCGCCCTCCTCCAAGTCCTGGCCGGCGTGCTCGCCGGCGGCGGGATGCTCATGCCCGTGGCCAGCCACGCCGGCGACGAGACCACCTCGGTGATCAAGGTCGACGCTGGCGCCGCCGCCTCCACGCAGCTGCTGGCCTTACCGGTCGGCCGCTCCGCGGTGATCGACCTGCCGGTCGACGCCCGTGATGTTCTGGTCAGCAACCCGCTGATCGCCGAAGCGGTGCTGCGCACCCCGCGGCGGATCTACGTGCTGGGCCTCAAGAGCGGCGTCACCGACGCGATGTTCTTCGACGCCGCCGGCCATCGCCTGCTGGCGCTCAACATCCGCGTCGATCAGAACGTCTCGGCCCTTGCCGACACGATCAACCGCATCCTTCCCGGGTCGCAGGTGAAGGTCGAATCGATCAACGACAGCGTGATCCTCACCGGCACGGTGACCAGCGCCGCCGACGCCGACAAGGCGGTGCGGATCGCCGGCGCCACCGTCGGCCGGCCTGAGCAGGTGCTCAACATGCTCAGCATCGCCGGCGAAGAGCAGGTGATGCTCAAGGTGCGCATCGTCGAGATGCAACGCTCCGTGATCAAGCAGCTGGGCGTCGACTGGAAGGCGCTGATCAATCAGGCCGGCTCGGCCCAGTTCCTGCTCAGTGAGGCGACCACCTACGGCATCAGCGGCTCGCTGCTGGGCGGCATCAGCGCCAGCGGGGGTTACAACACGGCCAACAATCAGGTCGTGGGCAACTTGCAGGCGTTCGAGCGTGAAGGTCTGGTCCGCACTCTGGCGGAGCCGAACCTGACCGCCGTCTCCGGCGAACCGGCTAAGTTCCTCGTCGGCGGCGAGTTTCCGGTGCCGGTCGATCAGGACGTCACCGGCCGGGTGACCGTCGCGTTCAAGGACTACGGCGTCGGACTCGGGTTCACGCCGATCGTCCTCTCAGGCGGGCGCATCCAGCTGAAGCTCACGACTGAAGTCTCCGAGCTCAGCCAGCAGGGCGCGTTCAGCCTCGCGAGCACGAGCGGTTCGACCGCCCCGCAGCTGGTGATCCCCGGCCTGAACGTGCGCCGCGCCAATACCACCGTGGAAATGGCGTCCGGCGGCAGCCTGATGATCGCCGGCCTGCTGGAAGACAAATCCAGCCAGGACCTCGACGCCCTTCCGGGCATCAAAGACCTGCCGATCCTGGGCGCGCTGTTCCGTTCGCGCGACTACCTCTCAGGCGAGACCGAGCTGGTCGTGATCGTGACGCCCTATCTGGTGAACCCGGTCAACGCCGGGCAGCTTCAGACCCCCGCTGATGGACTGCAGGTCGCCAACGACCACGACACCATCCTGCTTGGACGGCTGAATAAAACCTTCAATCACGAATCTTCGGCCCCGACGGGAAGAACCTATCAAGGACCTTACGGCTATGTCGTCGAATGACCGCCGCTTCACCAGGGAGCCATCACCCATGCGCGCACCGCTGATCGCGAGCCTAGCCCTCGTGGCGCTCTGCGCCGGAGGGGGCGTCGCCCAGGCCGACCGGTCCGACGCCCGTCCCGCCGCGATCGAGAGCGAGCACTATGGGATCGAGGTCAAACCCGCCCCGCTGGAGCTCTTGATCGCCGCGCACGCATCGGGCCTCTCCGCGCCCCAGACCGCCGCGCTGCGCGACTTCACCTGGCGCTGGATCAATGGGGATCGCGCGCCGATCACCGTGTCCGCGCCGGAACACGGCCCCGACTCGGCCGGCGTCTACCGCACGGCGTCAGCCACGCGCGACTACCTGATCGATCAGGGTGTCCCTCCAGGGTCGATTCAGATCGTCGGGTACGACGCCAGTGGCGACGAGCATGCGCCGATCAAGGTCAGCTTCCCGCACATCGTAGCGGAAGGGCCGCAGTGCGGCCTCTCCTGGAGCAACCTCAGCGACACCCGCAGCAACACCTCCTACCCGGAGTTCGGCTGCGCGGTGACCGCGAACATCGCGGCCCAGGTCGCCGACGCTGCCGACTTCCTCCACCCGCGCGCCAGCGATCCGCCGGACCCGATGCGCCGCGAAAACGCCATCAACACCTATCGGGGGGCCGGGATAACCGGAACGCCGCAGGACCCGCAAGCAAACGCCGCCTTGTCGAGCGTGGGGCAATAAGGACATGACGCCGCAGACCGTCCAAGCCGCCGATCCGTTCGATCTCGATTTCGACGGCGAAACCGAATTCTCGACCCCGCAGACCAGCGGCGCCGCCGACCCGAGCGACCCGTTCGCAGGTCTGAGCGCGCCGCTCGAGACTGACGAGGCCGAGGGCGAGGCTGGCCTATCGACGCCGGCGGCCAATCCGATCGCCGAGATGCTGGCGAGCGCCGAAGCGGCGCTCGGCGAGCACACGGTGCCACGCATCACCATTCACTTCCACTGGTCGCGCCCCGACACCGGCGAGCTGATCCAGCGCGCCAGCGCCGACCGGCGGATGGAGCGCGCCAAGACGGTGACGCAGGAAGGCGGGCTCGGCGGCGCGGTCGACTTCTACCAGAACCAGCCCACGCCCCAACTGCTCGTGGTCGAGACGCTGGATCCGGCGCCAAAGCTGCTCGCCTACCTCGAGAAGCTCTCCGAGGTGTGCGATCCGGGCACCAAGGTCATCGTCATCGGCGCGGCCAACGACATCGCTCTCTATCGTGAGCTGATGCGCCGCGGCGTCAGCGAATACCTCGTTCCGCCGCTGGGCACGCTGCAGCTGATCGCGGCGATCACCGCCCTCTACGCCGACCCGGCGCAGCCGTTCATCGGCCGCCAGATCGCGTTCTGCGGCGCCAAAGGCGGCGCCGGGTCCTCGACGCTGGCGCACAACATCGCCCACCTGATCTCCGAGCGCATGGGCGCCAATACGGTGCTGGTCGATCTCGACCTGGCCTTCGGCACCGCTGGCCTCGACTTCAACCAGGACCCGCTGCACGGCATCGCCGACGCCCTCAACCAGCCCGATCGTCTCGACCCGGTGCTGATGGAGCGGATGATGGCGCGCTGCGGCGACCACCTGTCGCTGTTCGCCGCGCCCGCCAGCCTCGAGCGCGATTTCGACATCGCGCCAGAGACGTTCGAAGAGGTGGCGCACAAGATCCGCGCTTCGACGCCCTACGTCGTACTCGACCTGCCGCACGCCTGGACCCCATGGAAGCGCCGTATGCTGACGACCTCCGACGACGTCGTGGTCGTGGCGGAACCGGACCTGGCGTCGCTGCGCAACGCCAAGAACATCGTCGACCTGGTCCGCGCGGCCCGACCCAACGATGCGCCGCCGCGCGTGGTGCTGAACAAGGTGGGCGTGCCCGGCCGGCCAGAGATTCCGCTGAAGGATTTCGGCGAGGCGCTCGGCCTGACGCCCTCGATGTCGATCGCGTTCGACGCCAAGCTGTTTGGGTTGGCCGCCAACAACGGCCAGATGCTTGCCGAAGTCGGCCCGAAGTCGAGGCAGTCCGAGAGCCTCGACATCCTCGCCCGCATGATCAGCCGCCGGGAGACGGGCGAGGCGCCTGCGCCGAAACCGGTCTCCTTCCTGGACCGCATGCTGAAAAGATAGCGACCGCCTGTGTTCGGAAAGCGCGCCTCAGACCAACCCAGCCCGCCTGCGCGGCAGGCTCCGCCGCCAGCGGCCGCCGGCGCGCCGCCTATCGCCACGCGTCCGCAGAAGGTCGAGAGCCAGTCCGCTCCGCCGCCCTTGCCCGGCCCGGCCAAGCCGGCGCCGAAGCAGACGCTTGGCTTCGAGCAGCTGCAGCAGGCGCAGGGCGCCACCGAGATCGTCCGTGAGCAGAGCGAGTATTATCACCAGACCAAGTCGACGATCTTCAACGCGCTGCTGAACACCATCGACCTCAGCCAGCTGGCCCAGCTGGACCAGGCGACGGCGGCCGAAGAGATCCGCGACATCGTCGCCGAGCTGGTGGCGATCAAGAACGTTTCGATGTCGGTCGCCGAGACCGATCATCTGGTGCAGGACGTCATCAATGACGTGCTCGGCTACGGTCCGCTGGAGCCGCTGCTGGCCCGCGACGAGATCGCCGACATCATGTGCAACGGCGCCAACCGGGTGTTCATCGAAGTGGGCGGCAAGACCCAGCTCACCAATGTCCGGTTCCGTGACAACTCGCAGCTGATGAACATCTGTCAGCGGATCGTCAGCCAGGTCGGCCGTCGCGTCGACGAGTCTTCGCCGATCTGCGATGCGCGTCTGCCGGACGGCAGCCGGGTCAACGTCATCGCCCACCCGCTGTCGCTCGATGGTCCGACCCTCACCATCCGGAAGTTCCGCAAAGACAAACTGACCATGAAGAACCTGGTCGAGTTCAACTCGATCAGCCCCGAAGGCGCACGCGTGCTGGGCGTCATCGGCGCCTGCCGCTGCAACGTGGTGATCTCCGGCGGCACCGGCTCCGGCAAGACCACGCTGCTCAACACGCTGACCGCGTTCATCGACCCGAGCGAGCGGGTGATCACCTGCGAGGACGCCGCGGAGCTGCAGCTGCAACAGCCGCACGTGGTGAGGCTGGAAACCCGACCGCCCAACCTCGAAGGCACCGGCACGATCAACATGCGGGATCTGGTCAAGAACTGCCTGCGGATGCGACCGGAACGGATCATCGTGGGCGAGGTGCGCGGTCCCGAGGCGTTCGACCTGCTGCAGGCCATGAACACCGGCCACGACGGCTCGATGGGCACGCTGCACGCCAATAGCCCGCGCGAAGCGATCAGCCGCCTTGAATCGATGATCACCATGGGCGGCTACGGCCTGCCCTCGAAGACCATCCGTGAGATGATCGTCGGCTCGGTCGACGTGATCATCCAGGCGGCGCGCCTGCGCGACGGCTCGCGGCGCATCACCCACGTGACGGAGGTGGTGGGCCTGGAAGGCGACGTGATCGTGACCCAGGACCTGTTCGTTTACGAGATCACCGGCGAAGACCAGCATGGTGGGGTCATCGGCCGCCATCGCTCCACGGGTATCGCTCGTCCGCGCTTCTGGGACCGCGCCCGCTACTATGGTCTCGAGCGCGAACTGGCCGAAGCCCTCGATGCGGCGGAGTAGCCCATGAACCAGCTTCTGCTCATCGGCCTGATCGCCGGCGTCGCCTTCGCCATCGTTGTCGCCATCGGCTTCGTCTTCGCCGGCGGCGAGACCGCGCAAGACGCGGCGGTCAAGCGCGCCCAGACCCTCGGCGGCCCGGCGCCGTCGCGAGACGCCAGGCGCGCGCGGGCCCAGGCCCTGAACTCGCCGGAAGCCAGGCGCAAGCAGATCGTCAAGAGCCTGCAGGATCAGGAGCGCCAGCAGAAAAAGGCGCGGCTGACGCTGACCAACAAGCTCAACCGGGCGGGTCTCAGCATCAGGCCGCCCCAGTTCTGGATGGCGAGCGCCGGATTTGGGCTCGTCGTCACCGTGGCGGCCATTATCGGCCACATCAATCCGTTCGTCGCCCTGGCGCTGGGCGCGTCCTGCGCCTTCGGCGTGCCGCAGTGGGTGGTCGGCTTCCTGGGCGCCCGACGCACCAACAAGTTCACCCTGACCTTCTCCGACGCCATGGACATTGTCGTCCGCGGCATCAAGTCGGGCCTGCCGGTGCACGATTGCCTGAAGATCATCGGTCGCGAGACGGCCGAGCCGCTGGCTGGCGAGTTCCGCCGGCTGGTGGAGAACATCGGCATGGGCATGTCGCTGGATCAGGCGCTGGAGAAGCTCCACGAGCACATGCCCACCGCGGAAGTGCGCTTCTTCTCGATCGTGATGAACATCCAGCAGAAGACCGGCGGTAACCTGGCCGAGGCGCTCAACAACCTCTCCACCGTGCTGCGCTCGCGCAAGCTGATGCGCGAGAAGGTCAAGGCGCTGTCGGCCGAGGCCACCTCCTCGGCCATGATCATCGGCTGCCTGCCGCCTGGCGTCGTCATGCTGATCAGCATCTGGACCCCCTCCTACATGGCCCCGATGTTCACCGACCATCGCGGTTGGCTGATGCTGGGCGGATCGGCGATCTGGATGAGCATGGGCGTGTTCGTCATGGTCCGCATGATCAACTTCAAGTTCTGAGGATCGGACGCGATGGACTGGGTCCAACTCCTCACCAATCCCGACAACATCATCGCCGCCGCGGTCGGGCTGATCACCTTCGCGGCCATCGTCACGGTGGTCTCGCCCGCGTTCCAGCAATCCGGCCTCGAGAGCCGGTTGAAGTCGGTCGCCAACCGGCGCGAGGAGCTGCGCCGGCGTTCGCGCGAGGCGCTCGCCGGCAAGCAGGGCGCGCCATCGCTGCGCCGCACTGACGAGGGCATCTTCAAGCGCGTAAACGAGCAGTTGCAGCTCTCCCGGCTGCTCGAGGACAGTAACCTGACCGACAAGCTGGCCCAGGCCGGCTTCCGCGGTCCGAGCGCGATTTCGCGCTTTTACGTGTTCCGCCTCTTCACGCCGATCGTCCTGTCGGCGGGCGCCGCGATCTATGTGTTCGGCCTCAACGGCCTGCACCTGCCGTTCATGCAGAAGGTCGCGGCTTGCGTCTTCGGCCTGGTCGCCGGCTACTATGCGCCGAACCTCTACGTCAGCAACGTCGCCACCAAGCGGCGTGAGTCGATCGTCAACGTGTTTCCGGACGCCCTGGACCTGCTGTTGATCTGCGTGGAATCGGGCATGTCGATCGAAGCGGCGATCCTGAAGGTCAGTCAGGAAGTCGGCGGTTCTTCCATGGAGCTGGCCGAGGAGCTCTCGTTGCTCTCCGCCGAGCTCTCCTACCTGCCGGAGCGCCGCGTCGCGTATGAGGGGCTGGCCAAGCGCACCAATCACCCAGGCATCAAGGCGGTGACCACCGCCATGATCCAGGCCGAACGCTACGGCACGCCGCTCGGCAACGCCCTTCGCGTCATGGCCAAGGAGAACCGCGAGCTGCGTCTGGCCGCGGCCGAGAAGAAGGCGGCCGCCTTGCCGCCGAAGCTGACCGTGCCGATGATCCTGTTCTTCCTGCCGGTGCTGTTCGTCGTGATCCTGGGTCCGGCGCTGATGAAGGTTCAGGACACCCTTTCCCACCACTAGCCGGCCGTCGGCGGCCGCGTTGACTTGACCCGACGGACGGGCGCTTACACTGGCGCAAAACGCCAGGGAGAGCCCGTCGATGTGGAATTTCGCCAACGTCTGGGAGCCGATCGCCGCCGCCATTCCGGGGCGGCCGGCGCAGATCCACGGACAGCGGCAGGTGACGTGGGGCGAGTTCGACCGGCGCGCCAATGCGCTGGCCCGGCGCCTGATCGACCTTGGCCTCACCAAGCAGTCGAAGGTGGCGGCCTACCTCTACAACGGCCCCGAATACCTCGAGACCTACTACGCGGCGTTCAAGGCAGGCCTTGCCCCGGTCAACACCAACTACCGCTATGTCGCCGACGAGCTGATCTATCTGTTCGACAACGCCGACGCGGAGGTCGTGGTGTTCCACGCCTCCTTCGCCGAGACGGTCGATCGGATCCGCGGCGAGCTGCCGAGGGTGAAGGCCTGGATCGCGCTCGCCCAGCCAGGCCATCCGGTCCCGCCCTTCGCCGAGGACTATGATGTGATCGTCGCCGCTCGGGAGGGCCGGGTGGAAGCTCCCTGGGGCCGCTCGAACGACGACCTGCTGATCCTCTACACCGGCGGCACCACCGGCATGCCCAAAGGCGTGATGTGGCGCGTGGAGGACCTGTTCTTCGTGCTGGGCGGCGGCGGCAACTTCTTCCTCGGCACGCCGCCCTGCGAACGGCCGGAACAGGCGGCCGAGCGGGTGCTGGCCACGATCGCCTCGGGCGACCTCGTCAACGGGCCGCAGACGCTGATCGCCGCCGCGCCGCTGATGCACGGCACCGCCCAGTTCACCGGGCTGATCACCCTTACCGGAGGCGGGGCTGTCGCCTCGCTGCCATCGACCCACTTCAACGCCGTCGAACTCTGGAGCGAGGCCGAGCGCCTGAAGGCCGGCCTGATCTCCATCGTCGGCATGGCCTTCGCCCAACCGATGTTGGAGGCTCTGGACGCAAACCCGGGACGCTGGGACCTCTCGGGTCTGCGCCGCATCGGTTCGTCGGGTACGGTCTGGAGCATGGAGAACAAAGAGGGCCTGTTGAGGCACCTGCCGACCTGCGCGATTTTCGACAGCCTTGGCTCGTCCGAGGCCGTCGGTTTGGGCGCTTCGGCGTCCGGCGCGGGGGCGACCAGCGAGACGGCCAAGTTCATGGTCACGCCCAACAGCGGCTGCTTCACCGAAGACGGCCGCCGGGTCGAGCCGGGATCGGGCGAGCGCGGGATGCTTGCCGTCTCCGGCTTCCTGCCGGTCGGCTACTACAAAGACCCGGAAAAAACCGATCGCACCTTCCGGATGTTCGAGGGCCGGCGCTGGTCGGTGCCCGGCGATTGGGCCACCGTCGAGGCCGACGGCTCGCTGAAGCTGCTTGGGCGCGGCTCGCAGGTGATCAACACCGGCGGCGAGAAGGTCTTCCCCGAGGAGGTCGAGGAAGCGATCAAGCGCTATCCGGGCGTGCGCGACGCCGCCGTGGTCGGCGTGCCGGACGCGCGCTTCGGCGAGCGCATCTGCGCCGTCGTCGATGTCGGCGACGGCGAGGCGCCGACGCTGGAATCTCTCGCCGAACACGTCCGCCAGCACCTCGCGCGCTACAAGGCGCCGCGCGAACTGGTGATCGCTCCGGTGCTGCGCGCCGCCAACGGCAAGCTCGACTACAAGACCGTTCGCGCCGAAGCGCTCAAGGCGTTGAACATCCCGGCCTAGCTTGAAGCGGGTTGACGGCGATTCGCCCACGTGACGTCTCAGCCTGTCGGCCAACCCGCCGTCAGGTCTTTGACATCGTTGGTGTTTAGAAAAACTGGGCCAGCGCGCCGGCCCCAACGTGGCGCGCGGACGCGGCAAGGACCGATATTATCGGTTCATAGCGGTTTCACGTGAAACACCGGCGGCGGCGTTGAAGCGCCTGGTCGACAGATAAACTGACAGCGCCAGCCACGGCCGGCCTCATTTCTCACAAGGAGGCGCGAATCGGTGCAACCCGTTCGACGCGAAAGAGCCCGGCCTTTCGGCCGGGCTCTGACAACGCCTGTCGATGAAGTCGCAGTCTAGAAGTTGACCGTGATCACCGCGCGGCGGTTCAGGGGCTCCTTCACGCCTGGACCGGTCTGCACGGCCGGTTCGGTGAAGCCCTTCCAGCTGACATCCAGCGCCGATTGGGCGACGCCGTCGGCGACCAGTTGGTCGGCCGTGGCTTTCGCCCGGCGTTCCGACAGTCGCATGTTGTACGCGAAGCCACCGGAGGTGTCGGTGTGGCCGACGACGCCGACGTGGCTGGAGACCTGGTCGCCGGTCGCATACTGGGCGCCTTCCTGCACCACCGACTGCGCGTCCGGGGTCAGCACGTACTGATCGAACGGGAAGTAGACGATGAACTCCTTCGTCGTCTTGGCCGGCGGCGCTTCCGGAGGCGGAGGCGGAGGCGGCGGAGGCGGCGGCGGCGGAGGCGGGGGCGGCGGCGGGGGGGGCGGCGGCGAGGCGAGCAGATAGCGCAGGCCCAGCGTTATCGCGTGGTCGGCGTATTCGCCTCGTAGCGTGCCCAGCGCCACCGGGCCGGTCTCGGTCGAGCCCCAGCTGTGCTTCGGCGAGTCGAAGTAGTGATAGGTGATATCGGCCGTAAAGTGGTCGTCTATCTGGAACGCCAGGCCGCCGATCAATTGATAGGCGAACTGGTCGTCGGAGCTGTCGAGGAACATCGTGCCCTGCGGAGACGTGCCCGCCAGCGTGCCCTTGGCCTGCAGGTGAACGTGCGCGTCGCCGATACCGCCGCCGAAGAACGGGTCGATCTTGTTGTCGGGCATGAGGTCGATGAGCAGATTGCCCATCACCGACCAGGTGTCCGTGCCGCCGGGCGGCGCCTTGCAGGCGACGGGCTGCGAGGCGTCGCAGACGTTGGAGATCGCGCCAGCCGGGCGGCCGGTGAACAACTGCTCGTTCAGACGCGTCAGCGCGCTGGTCCGATAGCCGGCTTCGAGTTCGACCCGGAAGTGCGGCGAGATCTTGTATCCGACCCGGGCGAACCCGGCGAAGTTGGCGCCGTCGTTGAAGCGAAGGTTGGCCGGACTTCCCCCCAGCTCCCCAAACTGCGCCGTGGTCACCATGGGTTCTTTGACGTGGCCGCCAAGATCGATGGCGCCGTACCAGCCGCTGTCTGCCGGAGTCGCAGAGGCGGTTCCCGCTGCGAGAGCTCCGGCCAAAGCCGCGCCAGCTAGCAGTTTGAGTTTCATTAGAAGTCCTTCCTTGCCCTCTTAGGCGATCGAACAGACCGAGCCGTGTTATATCAAGCTGCCATGCGCGCGAAAGTGTCGCACCGGACACACCTCCCGACAAATGGGGCGTCGGGCGAGCGCGTCCCGAGGCTATACAACAGCTCTGACTCGATCAACTTCGCCGTGCTTGAGGCGCGCAAGGACAGACGGTGTTGAACCGCACCGTTGATCCAGAAAACGATGTTCTGCGCGGCGCGCTGGCGAACGCCCGTCGCTGAGTCGGCCGAAGCGGATTCGGCCTACCCGCGTTGCGACTGCGGTTGTCGGCGTTGGCCTCGAGCGCCGCTTACTGGGCGGTCTTGAGCTGGTCCCAGTTGTGGGCTGAGCCTGGGGCGGGCGCCGGGTCGATGGCGGCGTGCAGGTAGGCAAGGTTGTTGGACACCGTCTGCGGCGGCAGATCCTGGCGCTCCAGCGGTTCGGCCTCGGCGATCTTGCCCTCAAGCCCCAGCACCAGAGCCAGGTTCTGACGCTCCTGCGCCCCGGCCTCGGGCGCGGCGACAGCCCGCCGCAGCAGGGTTTCAGCCTGGGTGCGGTCGCCGTGCGTGGCGTAGTACATGCCGAGGTTCGAAAGCGTGGCGGGGTTGTTGGGCGCCAGCGCCAGCGCCTTCTGGTGCGCCGCGAGCGCCTCGCTGTCGCGCTCCGATTGCTCCAGCCCGATCGCCAGCAGACTCACCGGTCGCCAGTCGCGCGGCTCGAGCGCCTCGGCGCGCTGGGCGGTGTCGATGGCGTAGAAGCCCTGGTTCTGCGCGATCCGGTCGCGGGCGCTTTCCAGCAGGGCTTCGAAGTTGGTCGGCTGGGTCACCAGCAGTTGGTCGGCGTTCTCGCCGGCCTCCTCGTACTTGCCGAGCGCGCGCAGCGCCCTGGCCAGTTGGAGTCGCGCGTCGCCGTCGGTCTGGTCGGCGTCGACCTCGCGGGCCCAGAATGCCGCTCTGCCCAAGGGGTCCAGGCGCGCGACTTCAGCGCGCTGCTCCGGCGTCGGCTTCGCCCTCGGCGGCGGCGGGACCGGCTTGGCCGGGGTCGTGGCGACGCTCTGAGCGCTGGCGGCCACCGGCGCTCCGGCGGCGGCGCTCGCGGACAGGGCTGGCGCTGCGGCAAAGACGAAGGCGGTGACGAACAGGGCGCGCTTGAGCAGCATCGACGGACCTCGGCGGGAATCTTGTCCGGCCGAGGATCGGGGCGCTAGCGTCAAGGAAGCGTTAAGCATAATCCGGCGGCGTCAACTTTTGCCGGTGTCCCTGATGTCAGACCCGATCGTCGCCGCCTCCGATGAAGCGGCCATCCCGATTCGCCTGGTGGCTAGCGCCAACGCCGAGGCCGTCCTCGCCGCGCTCTCCCTGCGCTATCGCAGCCAGGCCAAGCTCGCCAAGTTCGCGGGCAAGGCCGGCGAGGTCGCGGTGCTGACCGGCGAGGACGGTCCGGCTCAGGTGCTGGCGGGCGTCGGCGACGGCGCGGGCGTCATGGCGCTGCGGGCGCTGCCGGCGAAGCTGCCGGCGGGGCTTTATGCGCTCGAGACCGGGGGCGATGGGCCGCCGCCGGCCGACGTCGCCCTGGCTTTTGCCCTCGGCCACTACCGGTTCGACCGCTACCGCAAGGAGGGCCGAGACGCCACCGCGCGCCTGGTTGCGCCGGATGGAGTCGATCTGGACGAATTGCACGCCGTCTCCCACGCCTGCGCGCTGGCCAGGGACATGGTCAACACCCCCGCCAACGACATGGGCCCGCGGCAGATGGAGACGATCGCCCGCGAGGTCGCCGAGGCGTTCGGTGCGCGCATCTCGGTCGTCACCGGCGCTGCGCTGCTGGAGGAGAACTACCCGGCGGTGCACGCGGTCGGCCGCGCCGCCACGCCCGAGCGGGCGCCTAGGATGATCGAGATCAGCTGGGGCGAGACGGGCCGGCCGCTGGTCGCTCTGGTCGGCAAGGGCGTGGTGTTCGACACCGGCGGTCTCGACATCAAGCCCTCGGCCAGCATGCGGCAGATGAAGAAGGACATGGGCGGCGCGGCGCATGCCCTGGCGCTCGGCCGCATGGTGATGGCGGCGAAGCTGCCGGTGCGCCTCGTGGTGCTGTTGCCGGTGGTGGAGAACGCCATCGCGGGCGACGCGATGCGCCCCGGTGACGTCCTCGCCTCGCGCAAGGGCCTCACCATCGAGGTCGGCAACACCGACGCGGAGGGGCGTCTGATCCTCGCCGACGCCCTGGCCCGCGCCGCCGAATTCGAGCCCGACCTGACCATCGATCTGGCCACGCTGACCGGCGCGGCCCGCGCGGCGCTGGGTCCCGAGTTGCCGCCGTTCTATACCGACGACGACGCCCTCGCGGCCGCGATCGAGGCTGGCGCAAAGGCGGCGTCCGACCCGGTCTGGCGCATGCCGCTGTGGGGCGGCTACGAGCCGGCGATCGAGAGCGATGTCGCCGACTTGCGAAACGATCCGGATGGCTGGGCGCAGGCCGGTTCGGTGACGGCGGCGCTGTTCCTGCGCCGGTTCGCGCCGAAGGGCGCCTGGGCCCACTTCGACATCTTCGCCTGGAACCCGCGCAACCGCCCCGGCTGGCCCGCCGGCGCAGAGGCCCAGGCGATCCGCGGCCTCTACGGCATGCTCAAGCAGCGCTACGCCTGACGCGCCGCGCCTACTTCGCGAAGATCATCGCCTCGTCGGCGAAGGCCTTGAACTCCAGCGCGTTGCCGGAAGGATCGGCGACGAACAGGGTCGCCTGCTCGCCCGGGCCACCGGCGAAGCGGGTCTGCGGCTCGATGATGAAGCGGACGCTGGCCGCCTGCAGCCGCGCCGCCAGCGCCTTCCAGTCGTCGAGGGTCAGGATCAGGCCGAAGTGGCGCACGGGCACGTCCTCGCCATCGACGCTGTTGGTGGCCGCGGCCGCCTCCGCCGGCGCCAGGTGGGCGACGATCTGGTGGCCGTGGAAATCGAAGTCGACCCAGTCATTCGCCGAGCGGCCCTCTGGACAACCCAGCAGGTCGCCATAGAAGGCGCGGGCCTCGGTGAGGCTGCGCACCGGGAAGGCGAGGTGGAATCGTGGGCGCTCCATCGGCGCCGTCTTACGCGACCAACCGGGAGACGCAATGCCGGTAGACTTCGTCGGCGCGGCAAGGCCATGCTCGCAGGGCCATTTTTCCAGGAGGACTAGCCCATGAACGCCGTGACCCTCGATCCCGAAGGCTGGGCCGCGGTCGGCGAGGCGCTCCTGCCTGAGGCGATCAAGCTGCGGCGCGCCATCCACGCCGAGCCGGAGCTGGGTCTCGATCTTCCCAAGACCACCGCCAAGGTGAAGGCGGCGCTGGCCGGGCTGCCGCTGGAGATCCGGGAGGGGCCCTCCACCAGCGGCGTCGTGGCTATCCTGCGCGGCCCCGCCAATGGCCGCACGGTGCTGCTGCGCGGCGACATGGACGCCCTGCCGCTGACCGAGGACACAGGCCTGTCGTTCACCTCGCAGCACGAAGGGGCGATGCACGCCTGCGGCCACGACACCCACGTCGCCATGCTGGCCGGGGCCGCCCGCGCGCTGTGCGAGCGGCGCGACCGGCTGCCGGGCTCGGTGATGTTCATGTTCCAGCCGGGCGAGGAGGGCTGGCACGGCGCGCGGTTCATGCTGGAAGACGGCCTGCTCGATCCGATTCCGGATGCGGCCTTCGCGCTGCACATCTCGCCCAACATGCCGCGCGGGGTGATCGCCAGCCGCGGCGGCCCGCTGCTGGCCTCGTCGGACAAGATCCGCATCAAGATCAAGGGCAAAGGCGGCCACGCCTCGATGCCGCAGGACGCGCTCGACCCGATCCCGGTCGCCTGCGAGATCGTCATGGCGCTGCAGGCCATGGCCACCCGCCGCATCGCGGTCTCCGACCCGGCGGTGATCACCATCGCCCGGATCGAGGCCGGCACCACCGACAACATCATCCCCGAGTTCGCCCGGCTCTGGGGCACCATGCGCACGCTGTCGGAGCGCACCCGCGAGATCGGGCTGGAAGGCATCCGCCGCGTCGCCACCAACATCGCCCTGGCCCACGGCGCCGAGGCGGATGTCACCATCGACCGCGGCTTCCCGGTCACCGTCAACGACGGCCGCGTCGTCGACCTCGCCCAGTCAGTGGCGATCCGCCTGTTCGGTGAAGAGGGCTGGATCCGCATGACCCATCCGATGATGGGCGCAGAGGACTTCTCCTACGTGCTGCAGCGGACCACCGGCGCCATGGCCTTCCTTGGTGGCGCCCCGGAAGGCGGCGATTTCCGCACCTGCTGCGCCCTGCATTCGAACCGCATGGTGATCGAGGAGAGCGTCATGGCCCGCGGCATCGCGATGCACTGCGCCATGGCCGAGGCGATGCTGGGGAGCGAACTGGAGCTGTAAGGCGCCATGACCCCCGCCGAGACCAAGCGCGAGATGTTGCGCCGGATGTTGGCCAAGGACCTGCCCGCCACCATGGAGCTGATCGACGACGGCGCGATCTACTTCTGGAGCAACGGCTCGGCCATGTTCGGGAAGCCGGCCATCGAGGCGGCCATGAAGGCCAACTTCGATGGCCTCGTGGGCGACACCTACGATGTCGACGATGTCACCTGGGTGGCCGAGACGGACGATGTCGCCGCCTGCGTCTTCCGCTTCCAGTGGACCGCCATCGTCGACGGCCAGCCGGCCGCTGGCCGCGGTCGCGGCGCCTCGGTGCTCAAGCGGGTGGACGGGCAGTGGCGCATCGTTCACGAGAACCTCAGCCAGGGAGGCTGGAAGCCGCGCTGATCGCGACTTGACGCCGCCGCCCCCGTCGTCCTAAACGCGCCGCGCCCTCGGCTGGACCGAGCGGCTGATCCGCCCTCCCGCCGAGTCCCTGTCGAAGGGCGGTTGAGGGTCCACCCGGCGGGGTGGAGAGGCGTATCCCATGGCCAATGTGACGGTGGTCGGCGCCCAGTGGGGCGACGAGGGCAAGGGTAAGCTGGTCGACTGGCTGTCGGCCAGGGCCGACGTGGTGGTGCGCTTCCAGGGCGGGCATAACGCCGGCCACACCCTGGTGGTCGGCAACCAGGTCTACAAGCTCTCGCTGCTGCCGTCGGGGGTGGTGCAGGGCAAGCTGTCGGTGATCGGCAACGGCGTCGTGGTCGATCCCTGGGCCTTGCTGGCAGAGATCGAACGGGTGCGTGGCCAGGGCATCGTGATCACGCCCGACGTGCTGGTCGTCGCCGACAACGCAGCGCTGATCCTGCCGCTGCACGGCGAGCTCGACATCGCCCGCGAGGCCGAGGCGGTGAACAAGATCGGCACCACCGGACGCGGGATCGGCCCGGCCTACGAGGACAAGGTGGGTCGTCGGGCGATTCGGGTGGCCGACCTCGGCGATCGCGACGCGATGGAGGCCAAGATCGACCGTCTGCTCGCCCACCACGGCCCGCTGCGCCGCGGACTTGGTCTGCCGGAGGCCAAGCCCGAACAGATCCTCGCCTCGCTCGAAGCCATCGCGCCGCAGATCCTGCCATTCGCCAAGCCGGCTTGGCGCCTGCTCAACGACGCGGTGAAGGGCGGCAGCCGGGTGCTGTTCGAAGGCGCGCAGGGAGCGTTGCTCGACGTCGACCACGGCACTTATCCCTACGTGACCTCGTCCAACACCGTGGCCGGCCAGGCCGCGGCAGGGTCGGGGCTGGGGCCGAAGGGTCCCGGGTATGTGCTGGGCATCCTCAAGGCCTACACGACGCGGGTCGGCGAGGGCCCGTTCCCGACCGAGCTCAACGACGAGGTCGGCAAGCGTCTGCGCGAGGTCGGTCAGGAGATGGGGGTCGTCACCGGCCGGCCTCGCCGCTGCGGCTGGTTCGACGCGGTGCTGGCGCGCCAGTCGGTGGCGATCAACGGCATCGACGGCATCGCGCTGACCAAGCTCGACGTGCTCGATGGCTTCGAGACCCTGAAGATCTGCGTCGGTTATCGATCCGGCGAGGCCACGCTCGATCACCTGCCGTCGGGGCTCAAGGCGCAGAGCGGCCTGACCCCGATCTACGAGGAGATCGAGGGGTGGCCCGGCAGCACCCGCGGCGCCCGCAGCTTCCGCGATCTGCCGGCCGAGGCGGTGAAATACGTGCGCCGCATCGAGGAGCTGATCGGCGCCCCCGTCGCCCTGCTGGGCACCAGTCCTGAGCGCGACGACATGATCGTCATGCGCGATCCGTTCCAAGACTAGCCGGCCAAGTAGAAACGACTTGCGCTGTTCTTTCGCGGCGGGCCGTCAAGCCGATGTTTACCATCTTGCGACCAAGTTACCTGGTTAGCCGCCTCCAGGAGCCGCCTTGGTGTTGAGCGCAGACGCCAAGACCAACCAGCGCATCTTCGCGCTGATGCAACGCGTTCTGATCGCCGACCCACAGCCGGCGTCGTCCAAGCTCCTGTCTGGCATCCTGCGCGACATCTGCAGCTGCCAGATCTGGACCGCCCCCGACGCCCAGAAGGCGATGACGGTGGCGCAGGGCATCGAGCCGCACGTGATCTTTGTCGACCACGGCCCCAGCCTCGATGGCGCGACTTTCACCAGGGCGGTTCGGCGCAGCGAGATGATGTGCCGCCGCTCGCCGGTGATCATGATCAGCGCTCAGGCGACCGCCGCGGCGATCATCGGCGCCCGAGACGCCGGCGTGCACGAATTCCTGCGCAAGCCCTTCACCATCAAGGACCTGGTTCGCCGCCTCGAGGCGGTGTCGACCCGGCCGCGGGACTGGATCGAGGGCATCGGCTATGTCGGGCCGGACCGGCGGCGGTTCAATTCGGGCAACTACGCCGGCATGCTCAAGCGCCGCGTCGATCACGTCGCCACCCCGGACGAGGCGCGCTTCGTGCAGGCGCTGAAGATCCTCAAATCGGCTCTCGGCGCCATGGACAGCGACCCACGCCAGGCGTTGCGGTCGATGGTCGTCCAGGCCAGCGACATCCTCGGATCGGCCAGAGCCAAGGCCGACATCGAGCTCAGCGCCGCGGCGGTCACCCTCGGCCAGAGGCTTGAGTTGGTCGATGCGGCCGCAATGCCGAGGGCCGAGATCCAGGCGCTGGCGGAACCGCTGCTGGCCTACCTGCCAAGCGAGGCCGACCAGAGCCGCCCGGCGGCCTGACCGTGGCGCTCGAGGGCCTCGCGGCCGCCCTGCCGCCCTACGCCGCCGATATCGCGGCGAATCTGAAGGCGCTGACCGAAGAGACCCTGCTCAGCGAGCCGCAGAAGTGGGGCTGCTTCGTCGCCTCTGCTCACGCAGTCGCGACGCCGGCTGCGCTCGAGGCGATCGAGGCGGCGGCCGCCGCCGCGGGGCTGAGCGTTGAAGTCCGGTCTGCCGCCCGGGGCGCCGCGGCGATCATGGCGCAGAACAATGTCTACTTCCGCGCCCTGGCGCTGATGAAGAACCAGGACTATCGGGCGCTGCGTTCGCGGCTGCGGATGAGCCTGGCCTTCAACCCCGGCGTTCCGAAGGACGACTTCGACCTCTGGTGCGTCGCCGCCTCTGCCATCCACGGCTGCCCCGACTGCCTCGACGCCCACGAGGGCGCGCTGCGCTCGCGCGGCGTCTCGGCCGAGGCCGTGCAGGCCGCGCTGCGCATCGCCGCGGTGACGCACGCGGTCAGCCGGGTGCTGGCCGGCGAGACCGCCGCGGCTCAGGGCGTGGGCTTGCCGGTCTCGACGTAGCGCTTCAACCGGCCCACCTGGTCGGTGAGCACGCCGTCGACGGCCGGCGCCAGCTTGTCCAATCCGCCCTGGAAGTAGCCGCCGACGTAGTAGGTCTGGGTCAGCGTGGTCTGGCCGTCCTTCTCAGCGAGGCCCCAGACCAGGTGCCCCGCCGCGCCGCTGAACATCAGCGGACCCAGCGTCCCATCCATGATCGCCGTCTTGGCGGGCTGAGTGAAGATCACCGTCATGTGGTGCGCGCCGCCGCCGTTCGGCAGCGCCTCGCACCAGCATCCGCCGGGTCTAAGGTCGAGCGACAGGTTCTTGGCGTCATGCGACCAGCTGTGCTGGCTGTCCCACCAGGCTCCGACCTGGCCTAGCGACGTCCAGACCTTGGCCGACGACGCGGCGATCTGGACGGTTTCCTTGACTTGGAACCCGTTGGCATTGGCGTCGACCACATCCGCCCGCGCCGCGCCTGCCAAGGCGAGCGCGGCCGCCACCATCACCAATCCCCGCATGTCCGCCCCTCCGAGTTGAACGGTCATTCAAGCGCGGCTTGAACGCTCGATCAAGCCGATTCGAAGCGCAGCGGTGCGCGCCAGAAGCGCTGGACCAGGCCGTTCTGCGGGCCGGGGGCGCCGGTGGTGAGGAAGCGGCGGGCGCCAGAGCCGCCTGCGGCATATTCAGGATGCCGGGCGAGGTAGCGACCGATGGCGTCTGCAGTGGCGGCGGGCTGGTGGATCAGCGGCGTGCCGGGCGGCAGCGCGGCGCGGAACAGGTCGGCGATGATCTCGTAGTGGGTGCAGCCGAGGATGGCGCGGTCGGGCGGGCGGCCAATGCGGCGGGCGAGGGCCGCGACGTGGGCCTCGACCACCGGCCGGATCGCATCGTCGGCCTCACCGGCCTCGATCTGGCGCGCCAGCGTGGCGCAGGGCTCCGAGAACACCGCGACGGCGTCGCTGCGCTTGGCGATCTCGATTTCATAGACCCGGCTCGTGGCCGTGGCGGGAGTGGAGAAGATGCCAAGGATGTCGAGCTTCTCGATCTTGTCCTCGCGCTGCTCCAGCTCCTCGTGCCAGGGGCGGCCGGTCGCCGCCTCGATGGTGGGCACGATGAGGCCGAGGATGTTCACCGGCCGGCCCAGCTCGCGCCGATACTCGGGCAGCCAGGTCTGCTGCAGGCGGCGCAGCGCCACGGCGGCGGCGGTGTTGCAGGCCAGGATGACGAGGTCGCAGCCCTGGTCGAACAGCCGCTCGCAGCCGGCGCGGGTCAGTTCCACGATCTCCTCGCCGGGGCGCCCGCCGTAGGGGGTGTTGGCTTGGTCGGCGAGGTAGGTGATGTCGGCGTTCGGGAGCCGGCCGACCAAAGCGTGCAGAACGGTGAGCCCGCCGATCCCCGAATCGAATACGCCGATCGCCATGTTCAGCCGTTTACTGGTCCGCCCATGGGCCGTCCATGCGGCTTATCCGGCTCGCTCTGGGAGCGCTCGAGCGCGCCGCAGGCGCCCTCGACGTATGGGTCTAGGCTGCGTCGAGGTGGCGTTCGTGCGCCGCGGCGCGCATCGCCTTCTGCAGCTTCTCGAACGCCCGCACCTCGATCTGGCGCACCCGCTCGCGGCTGACGCCGTATTGGCTGGCGAGTTCTTCGAGCGTGGTCGGGTCGTCCTTCAGCCGGCGCTCGGTCAGGATGTGACGCTCGCGGTCGGTCAGCTCGGTCATGGCCTCTTCGAGCAGGCCCATGCGGATAGACTTCTCTTCGCTCTCGGCCAGCTGGGTCTCCTGGCTGATGGCGTCGTCGTCGGCAAGCCAGTCCTGCCATTCGTTCTCGCTGTCGGCGCGCAGCGGCGCGTTCAGCGAGGCGTCCGGCCCGGAGAGGCGGCGATTCATCGAGATCACCTCCTCGTCCAGCACGCCGAGCTTGGTGGCGATCTGGCGCACCTGGTCGGGGTGCATGTCGCCTTCCTCGAGCGCCGAGATCTCGCTCTTGGCCTTGCGCAGGTTGAAAAACAGCTTCTTCTGCGCGGCGGTGGTGCCCATCTTCACCAGCGACCACGAGCGCAGGATGTATTCCTGGATCGAGGCGCGGATCCACCACATCGCGTAGGTGGCGAGGCGGAAGCCCTTGTCGGGCTCGAACTTCTTGACGGCCTGCATCAGGCCGACGTTGCCTTCCGAGATCACTTCCTCGATCGGCAGGCCGTAGCCGCGGTAGCCCATGGCGATCTTGGCCACCAGGCGCAGGTGGCTGTTGACCAGCTGGCGGGCGGAATCGAAGTCCTGATGCTCGCGCCAACGTTTGGCGAGCATGAACTCCTCTTCCTTCCCCAGCATGGGGAACTTGCGGATGTCAGACAGATATCGCGACAGGCCGCCTTCAGGCGACATGACAGCGAGGGACGCGGTGGCCATGTTTAGATTATATCCCCTAGGAGCGTTGGGCGCACGGCACTCGTGCGGACCCACTCCGACAGTCGTCTAGATAGGTGTTCGGCGCCCACGTTTGAAGGGACCGATCGGTACAGAACTCCTGCAGAGGCCATCAGAGAAGCTCTAATAGCCGCTCGGTGCGCGCGAAATCGTCAGGAGGATCACTTTCCAGGCGCAGCCGCTCGCCGGTGATCGGATGCACGAAGCCGAGTAGGGCGGCGTGCAGGGCCTGACGGATCAGGCCGGCCTGCGCCATCGCGGCCTTCACTGCCGGGGCAGGGGCGCCAGCCCCGTAGAGCGGATCGCCGAGGCAGGGCGCCCCGATGTGGGCCAGGTGCACCCGGATCTGGTGGGTGCGGCCGGTCTCCAGTTGGCAGGCGACGCGGGACGCCAAGGGCCGGGCGTCAGGACCGTAGCGGCGCTGGACCCGGTAGTGCGTCACCGCCTCGCGGCCGCCACGGCTGACCACCGCCATCTTCTTGCGGTCGCGCGGCGAGCGGCCGAGCCGCGTGGCGATTTTGCCCACCGTCTGCTTCGGCGCGCCCCGGGTCAGCGCCAGGTAGACCCGCTCGATATCGTGACGCTCGAACAGCGCGGCCAGGCCCCGGTGCGCGGCGTCGGTCTTGGCGGCCACCATCACGCCCGAGGTGTCCTTGTCGAGCCGATGCACGATGCCGGGTCGCGCGACGCCGCCGATGCCGGAGAGGCTGACGCCGCAATGAGCCAGCAGGGCGTTGACCAGGGTGCCGGTCTCACTGCCCGGCGCGGGATGGGCGGCCATTCCGGCTGGCTTGTCGACCACGATCAGGTGCTCGTCCTCGTAGAGGATCGTCAGGGGGATCGCCTCGGGCTGCGGGTCGGCCGGCGTGGGCGGCGGGATATCGATCAGGTAGAGGCCGGGCAGCGCCTTGGCCGAAACGTCGACCAGGCTCTGCCCGGCGCGGCTCACCGCTCCCTCGGCCATCAGCGCCTGGATGCGGGCCCGCGAGAGGTCTGGCGCGGCGTCGGCGAGCGCGCGGTCCAGCCGGCCGGCGACGTCTTCGCCAAGCTGAACTTCACGGATGTCGCCCGCGGCGAGCTCGTCGTCGGCGTCGCCGGGCGCCTCAGCGACGATCAAGCGCGAGCCTCAGGCTGAAGCTGATGAACACTGCGCCGGTGACGCGGTCGATCCAGCGCACCACCGCGCGGCGCGCCAGCCAGCGCTTCATCGGCGATGTGGCCGCGATCAGGGCGGCGAACCAGATCACGCCCAGCACGGCGTGGATCGCCGCCAGCAGGAAGATGAACGGCGCCGTCGGATAGCCGACTGGCGTGAACTGGGGCAGGAACGACACGTAGAACACGCCGATCTTCGGGTTCAGCAGGTTGTTGAGAAACCCTCGCGCCAGCCAGTTGCCGCGCTGACCGCCCTGCGGTTCGAGATCGAACCGCGACCTGGGGTTAAGGATCAGCCTGACGCCCAGCCAGGCGAGATAGGCCGCGCCGGCCCACTTCAACGCGGTGTAGGCGAGGCTCGAGGCGCCCAGCAGGACTCCAAGCCCCAGCGCCACCGCGGCGCCCCAGGCGAGGCATCCGAGGACGATCCCGAGCGCCGCCAGCGTCGCCGTCCTGGGTCCTTCCACAGCCGCCGTGCGCAGCACCATGGCCGTGTCCAGGCCCGGCGTGATGGTCAGCAGCGCGGCCGCCAGCACGAAGGCGATCAGCGCAGCCTCGACGCTCACGGGCGTTCCTCGAGCCTGCCGTCTCCGATCACGCGGTAGAAGCAGGAGCGGAAGCCGACGTGGCAGACCCCGCCGTCGCCCTGCGGCAGCACCTTCACCAGCACGGCGTCCTGGTCGCAGTCCACCCGCAGTTCGACCACCTGCTGCACCTGGCCGCTGGTGTCGCCCTTATGCCAGAGCGCCTGGCGGGCGCGGCTGAAGAACCACACCTCGCCGCTGTCCAGCGTGAGCTTCAGCGCCTCGGCGTTCATCCAGCCCAGCATCAGCACCTCGTCAGTCTGGGCGTGCTGCAGGATCGCCGCGATCAGGCCTTCGGCGTTGAAATTGGGTGTCAGCGCCGCGCCCCGCTCGAGGGCATGGGCGTCGAGGGCGGTCGGAAAGAGCGTCTCGGTCATCGGCCAGATATGGCGCCGCTGACCCCTCGCGTCACCCCGGCAGCCGGGACCTCAGCGTCGGTTGCAGAAGTCCAGGAAGCGCTTCTGCAGGTCCTTGTCGGAGCGGAACACGCCGCAGAACTGCGTCGTCACCGTCGAGACGTGGCGGTGGTGCACGCCGCGGGTGGTCATGCACTGGTGCTCCGCGTCGATCAGGATGGCGACGCCGGCGGGCTTGAGCTCGTCGCTGATCGCATCCGCGATCTGCTGCGTCAGCGCTTCCTGCGTCTGCAGGCGGCGTGCGAAGATCTCGACCACCCGGGCCAGCTTGGAGATGCCGACCACCTTGTTGGTCGGCATGTAGGCGACGTAGGCCTTGCCCAGGAACGGCGCCATGTGATGCTCGCAGTGGCTCTCCACCTCGATGTCGCGCAGCATGACGATGTCGTCATAGCCCTGGACGTCCTCGAAGGTGCGGCTGAGCTCCGCGCCAGGGTCGGCGCCGTAGCCGGAGAACCATTCGCCGTAGGCGTCGACCACGCGCTGGGGGGTGTCGAGCACGCCTTCGCGCCGCGGATCGTCGCCGGCCCAGGCGATCAGGGTGCGGACAGCCTCCATCGCCTGCTCGCGGGTGGGGCGGACGATGGGCTGAAGGTCGTTGACGGCGTCGCCGATCGAAGCTCGGTCGCGAGACAGGGCATCCATGCTGGGAATGAAGGTCTTTCCAGGGCTGAGTTGCGCCGAGGCGAAGGCCTCGGAAATGACGCGTGCCACCCTTTCACGACACCTATGAACGGGCTCTTCGGCCGGTGGTTTCAAAGGCGTCTCGACTGTATATGGGCCGATCACGCCTTTGGGCAACCGTAACCAAGCGTCACCATGCCACTTCGCCTCTACGACACCCTGACGCGTCAGAAACGCGCCTTCGTTCCGGTCAATCCAGAGCGGGTGACGATGTATGTCTGCGGGCCGACGGTCTACAACTACGCCCACGTCGGCAACGCCCGGCCGGTCGTGGTGTTCGACACGCTGTTCCGGCTGCTGCGGCGCATCTACGGCGACGACAAGGTGCTCTACGCCGCTAACGTCACCGACGTGGACGACAAGATCAACCAGAAGGCCATGGACGAGGGGGTGGCGATCGACGTGATCACCCGCCGGTACCTCGACGCCTATCATGCCGACATGTCGGTGCTAGGGGCCTTGCCCACCACCTTCGAGCCGCGCGCGACCCAGACCATGGACGCGATCATCGCCATGATCGGGCGGCTGATCCGCAACAACGCGGCCTATCAGGCCGAAGGTCACGTGCTGTTCAACACCGCGGCCTACTCCGACTACGGCAAGCTTTCCGGCCGGCCGATGGACGAGATGATCGCCGGCGCCCGGGTCGACGTGGCGCCGTTCAAGCAGAACCCGGCCGACTTCGTGCTCTGGAAACCGTCCAAACCGGGAGAGCCGGAGTGGCCGAGCCCGTTCGGGCCGGGCCGGCCCGGCTGGCACATCGAGTGCTCGGCGATGATTGAGCAGACGCTGGGCCTGCCCATCGACATCCATGGCGGCGGCAACGACCTGATCTTCCCGCACCATGAGAACGAGATGGCGCAGGGCCTGTGCGCCGACCATGCGGACGCCTACGCCAACTACTGGCTCCACAACGGCTTCTTGAACTTCGGCGACGAGAAGATGTCGAAGAGCCTCGGCAACGTTGTGCTGGTGCACGACCTGGTGACCCGCGTCCCGGGCGAGGCGATCCGCTGGGCGCTGCTGTCGGCGCACTACCATCAGCCGCTGGCCTGGAGCGAGGAGCTGATCGTGCAGGCGACGCGCTCGCTCGACCGGCTGTACGGCGTGCTGCGCCGCACCGCTGACGTGGAACCCACCCACGTCGGCCCGAGCGTCGCCTTCCTCGAAGCGCTGGAGGACGACCTCAACACGCCGCGCGCCTTCGCCGAGCTGCACGCGCTGGCCGGCCAGCTCGAGACGGCCACCGGCGCCGAGCAGGCGGCGATCAAGGGCGAGCTGATCGCTTCGGCGCACCTGATCGGCTTCCTAGGCGCGAACCCGGAGGCCTGGTTCCAGGGCGCGGCCGACCCGGCGCTGAAGTCGCGCATCGACGGCTTGATCGCCGAGCGCGTCGCCGCCCGGAACGCCAAAGACTGGGCCACCGCCGACCGCATCCGCGCCGAGCTGACGGCGTTGAACGTCGAGGTGATGGACAACGCCACGGGCGCAACGTGGCGCATCCGGGAGAAGGTGTGATGGCGCTTCCCTTGAAGATCGAGCACCGCATCGGGGTGCAGACGCCGGCCTCGCCGATTTGGGAGATGATCGCCGATATCAACGGCTGGCCGGCCTGGAATCCGCTCTATCCGAAGGCGAAGGGTGAGGTGCAGTTCGGCGCCGAGTTGGAGCTCGAGGTCGCCTTGCCCGGCGAGGCGCCGCGCGCCATCAAGGCGAAGATTCTCGACTGGACCCCGGGCGAGCAGATCATCTGGAACCTCTCGATGATGGGGGGTCTGATCCGATCGACCCGCTATATCGAGCTCGAGACGCTCGACAACGGCAACTGCATCTTCTCCAACGGCGAGATCTTCGAGGGCCCGTTGATGGGTCTGATCGGCAAGAAGACCCGCCGCGCGATCAAGGCCGGGTTCCGCGCCTTTGGTGAGACCGTGCGCGACCGCGCCGAGGCGGCCTGGAAAGCCGAGCACCCCGACGCCACATCAGAGTCCGCATGATCGACGAACTTTACTCGGCGAAGATCCTCAAGGCCGCGGCGAACATGCCGAGCGCCGGGCGTCTCGCGCACCCCGACGCCAGCGTCGAGAAGGTCTCCAAGCTGTGCGGCAGCCGCATCACCGTCGATGTGACGTTGAAGGACGGCCGCATCGCCGACTACGCCCAGGACGTGAAGGCCTGTGCGCTCGGTCAGGCGGCCGCGGCGATCATGGGCGAGCACGCGGTGGGCGCCACCGTTGAGGAAATCGAAAGCGCCCGCGCGGCATTGCGTGCTATGTTGAAGGAAGGCGCACCCGCGCCCGAAGGACGGTTTGCGGATCTGGCCATGCTGGCGCCCGTGAAAGACTATCCGCCGCGCCACGTCTCGACGATGCTTGCATTCGAGGCGACGGCGGAGGCGTGCCGCATCGCCCAAGCGCGGACGGCAGGGCGAACTAGCCGCGCCGGCGCGGCTTGATCGGGCCTTGCGGGCGGCGCCATATGCCGCCCCATCCGTAGTCCCAATCCCCTCGCCGGCATGACTCTCTACGAACGCTGCGTCGGCCTCGCGCACCGCGCCTACAAGCTGACGCTCTCGCCGTGGATCGGGCGTTCGTGCCGCTTCCTGCCGACCTGTTCGGACTACGCGGCCGAGGCTCTGATCCTGCACGGGCCCCTCCGCGGCGGCGCGCTCGCCGCCTGGCGCCTGTGCCGATGCCAACCCTTCGGGGGTTCCGGGTTCGACCCGGTCCCGCCGCGCCGCCCCGCCCCCAAGAAAAGCGGACGTGGCTTCAAGTGTGAGACATGATCGACCTTAAATTCCCCGACGGCTCCGGCCGAAGTTACGACGACGGCGTGACGGGCAGGGCCGTCGCCGCCTCGATCTCCCCATCGCTGGAGAAGAAAGCCCTGTTGGCCAAGCTCGACGGCCAGCTCATCGACCTCGACCGCCCGCTGCCCCACGGCGGCGCGATCCAGATCGTCACGCGCGAGAGCCCCGAGGCGCTCGACACCATCCGCCACGACACCGCCCACGTGCTGGCCGAGGCCGTGCAGGAACTGTTTCCCGGCACGCAGGTGACCATCGGCCCGAACATCGAGGACGGCTTCTACTACGACTTCGCCCGCAACGAGCCGTTCTCGCTCGACGACCTGCCGCTGATCGAGAAGCGCATGCGCGAGATCGTCGCCCGCGACGAGAAGATCAGCCGCGAGGTGTGGGATCGCCGCGAGGCGATCAAGCATTTCAAGGCCATCGGCGAGGCCTACAAGGCCGAGATCATCGAGGGCATCCCGGGCGACGAGCCGATCACGGTCTATCGTCAGGGCGACTGGAAGGACCTGTGCCGCGGGCCGCACTTGCCGTCGACGAAGCACATCGGCAACGCGTTCAAGCTGACCAAGCTCGCCGGCGCTTACTGGCGCGGCGACCAGCGCAATGCCCAGCTGCAGCGTATCTATGGCACCGCCTGGGCCAGCGAGGCCGACCTCGAGGCCTACCTCAAGCGCCTCGATGAAGCCGAGAAGCGGGACCACCGCAAGCTCGGCGCGGCGATGGACCTCTTCCACATCCAGGAAGAGGGCAAGGGCATGATCTTCTGGCACCCGAAGGGCTGGACGCTTTATCGGACCCTGCAGAACTACGTGCGCCGCCGGGTCGAACGGGCCGGCTATGAAGAGGTGAAGACCCCACAGATTCTCGACCGCTCGTTCTGGGAGCAGTCCGGCCACTGGGAGAAGTTCCACGCCGGCATGTTCATCTGCGAAACGGCCGAGGGCGAGGTGCTGGCGGTCAAGCCGATGAACTGCCCCGGCCACGTGCAGATCTTCAAGCACGGCCAGCGCTCCTACCGCGAGCTGCCGATCCGCTACGCCGAGTTCGAGGGCCTGCACCGCTACGAAGGCTCGGGTGGCCTGCATGGGCTGCTGCGCGTTCGCCAGATGGCGCAGGACGATGGCCACATCTTCTGCCGCGAGGACCAGATCGAAGCGGAGTCGAAGGACTTCATCGACTTGCTCAAGCTGGTCTACGCCGAGCTGGAGGTGGACCTGGATTCGGTGAAGCTGGCGCTGCGCCCCGAGCTGCGCTTCGGCTCCGACGAGGTGTGGGACGCGGCGGAAGCCGGCCTCGAACGCGCCGCGCGGGCCTCGGGCATCGAGGTGGAGAAGCTGCCGGGCGAAGGCGCCTTCTACGGTCCCAAGCTCGAGTTCCACCTGCGCGACGCCATCGGCCGCACCTGGCAGTGCGGCACGCTGCAGCTCGACTACGTGGTGCCGCAGCGGTTGGGGGCGACCTACATCGGCGAGGACGGGGCCAAGCACACCCCGGTGATGCTGCACCGCGCGATCCTGGGCTCGATGGAGCGCTTCCTCGGCGTGCTGATCGAGCACCACGCCGGCGCCTTTCCGCTCTGGCTCGCGCCGACGCAGGCGGTGGTCGCCACGATCACCTCCGAGGCCGACGACTATGCAGTTATGGCTGCGGCGGCGTTCAGGAAGGCGGGCCTGCGCGCCGAGACCGACCTGCGCAACGAGAAGGTCGGCTACAAGGTGCGCGAACACTCCCTGGCCAAGGTCCCGGTGATCGCCGTGGTCGGCCGCCGCGAGGCCGAGGAGGGCAAGGTGGCGCTCCGCCGCTTCGGCTCCCAGGCTCAGACGGTGGTGACGCTGGAGGAAGCTGTGCGGATGCTGACCGAGGAAGCGACCCCGCCGGATTTGCGCCCCCCTCCCCCGTGAGGGGAGGGTGGCCGCGCAGCGGTCGGGTGGGGGTCTCCCTCCGCGACCCGGCCGTCGCCGGCAGCCCCCCACCCCTGACCCCTCCCCTCAAGGGGGAGGGGAGTCCGTTTCGACCGACCGCACCGCCACGACCACCCCCTCGGCGATGCGCACGTCCGGCACGGCTTCCCGCGTGAACGGCAACCACCAGGTGGGTCCGCTGGGCGGAGCGATCTCCAGCAGATCGCCGGCGCCGAAGTTCTGCACGCTCTTGATGTGGCCGAGCTCGGCGCCGCCCGGATCGACCACCCGCAGGCCGATCAGGTCGGCGAGGTAGAATTCGTCCTCGTCCGGCTCGGGTAGCGCCTCGCGGGGCACGAAAAGCTGCAGGCCACGCAGCGCCTCGGCGTCCTCCCGCGTCGCGACCTCCTTGGCGCGGGCGACCAGCGCGCCCTTGTGCGGCCGCCCGCCGGTCAGCGTGAGGCCGGGCATTCCGTCCTCACGCTGCAGCTCGCGGTACCGCACCAGAGCCGCGGGATCGTCTGTGTACGCCGTGATCCGCACCTCGCCCTTGACGCCGAACGCCCCGGCGACGCGGCCGACCAGGATCAGGCGCTCGGCCAAGGCGCTTTAGGCCTCTTCGCTGGGCTCGGTCGTTTCGACGGCTTCGCTGGCCCCATCCTCGCTGGCGATGTCCTGCGCGCCATCCGCGCCTTCCTCGGCGACCTCGGCGGCGGCTTCGACTTCGGCCGGGGTTTCGTCGGCGACCGGTTCGGTGGCGACCTCTTCAGCCGCAGCGGCGACGGTGTCTTCGGCGGCTTCCGCGGCGACTTCCTGCGCGGCTTCCTCGACGACTTCCGGCTCCGGCGCGGCGGCGGCGGCCGCGGCGCGTTCGGCGCGGGACTCGGCGCGCTCCTTGGCCTTGGCGTGCGGCACGGCCTTCTTCGGGTTGTTGCCCGGCGCCCACTTGGCGAGGCCCTCGGTGGAGAGGAACCGCGCCACGCGGTCGGTCGGCTGCGCGCCCTTGCTCAGCCACTCGGTGATGCGCTCGCTCTTCAGCGTGATCCGCTTAGGATCGTCGCGCTTCAGCAGCGGGTTGTAGGCGCCCACCTTCTCGATGAAGCGGCCGTCGCGCGGCGAATGGCTGTCGGCGACCACGATCGAATAGTAGGGGCGCTTCTTGGCGCCGCCGCGGGCCAGGCGAATCTTCAGCATATATCGTTTCTTTCTAGTCTCAGGGTTTCTTGAAAGGGTTGAAGGGCGCGCCGCCCAAGCCGGGCAGCGTCGGTTTCGGCGCGGAGCCCAGGCCAGGGAGGCCGGGCAAACCGCCAGAAGAGCTCGGCATCCCGCCCAGACCGGGCGGCAGGCCCTGCGGCGCGTCGGGCTCGGGCATGCGCCCGCCGCCCATGTTTTTCATCCGGTCCATGCCGCCGCCGCCCATCATGCCGGCCAGGCGCGCCATGTTCTTTCCGCCGTCCTTGGCCATGAACTTGAAGGCGTCCTGCATCTGCCGGTGCTGTTTCAGGAGCCGGTTGATCTCGGACACCTCGACCCCGGCGCCGGCGGCGATGCGGCGCTTGCGCGAGGCCTGCAGGATGTCGGGCTTCTTGCGCTCGATCTTGGTCATCGAGCCGATGATCGCGCGCTGGCGGCGCACCTGCTTGTCGCTGATGTTGGCTTCGGCGATCTGCTTCTTGATCTTCTGCACGCCCGGCAGCAGGCCCAGCACGCCCTCCATGCCGCCCATGCGCTCCATCTGCGCCAGCTGGTCGGAGAGGTCGTCGAGGTCGAACTTGCCCTTGGCCAGCTTCTTGGCCATGGCCTCGGCCTTGGCGACGTCGAGCTCGGCGGTGGCCTTTTCCACCAGCGCCACCACGTCGCCCTGGCCGAGGATGCGGCCGGCGACGCGGCGCGCATCGAACGCGTCCAGCGCCTCGATCCGCTCGCCCGTGCCGAGGAACTTGATCGGCAGGCCGGTGACCGCCCGCATCGACAGCGCCGCGCCGCCGCGCGCATCGCCGTCGGCGCGGGTCAAAACGAGCCCGGTCAGCGGCAGGCGCTCGTGGAACGCCTTGGCGGTGCGCACCGCGTCCTGGCCGGTCAGGCTGTCGGCGACCAGCAGGGTCTCGGCGGGCTGGGCGATGCGGGCGATCTCGGCCGCCTCGCTCATCATCGCCTCGTCGAGCGTGGTGCGCCCGGCGGTGTCGAGGAACAGCACGTCGTAGCCGCCGAGCTTGGCGGCCGAGAGCGCGCGGCGGGCGATGTCGGGCGCGTTCTGGCCGATCACGATCGGCAGGCTCTCGACCTCGGCCTGCTTGGCCAGGATCGCCAGCTGCTCCATCGCGGCCGGACGGCGGGTGTCCAGCGAGGCGACCAGCACCTTCTTGCGCTCGGTCTTGCTGAGCCGCAGCGCCAGCTTGCCGGTCATGGTGGTCTTGCCCGAACCCTGCAGCCCCGCCATCAGGATCACCGTCGGCGGGTTCAGCGACAGGCGCAGCGGCTCGGGTTCCTCGCCGCCCAGCATCTCGATCAGGCCGTCGTAGACGATCTTGACCACCTGGTCGGCCGGCCGGATCGAGCGGATCACCGCCTCGCCGGCCGCCTCCTGCTTGGCCTTGGCGATGAAGTCGCGCACCACCGGCAGCGCGACGTCGGCCTCCAGCAACGCGACGCGCACCTCGCGCAGCGCCTCGTCGACGTCCTTCTCGGAGAGGACGCCGCGACCGGAAAGCCGGTCGAAGACGGTAGAGAGCCGCTCGGTTAAGCCGTCGAACATTCAAACCTCATGAGCCCAAACGCCAACCACCCCAGTGCGCGATCACGCGGACTGGGGTCCTCGCCGCCCTCGTCCCTGGATATAGGGGGTCGTGGCGGTTGAGGCGTAGCTGGCGCTGCGCCGGAAGGGCGCGCTTATGCGCTGGAGAGCCTGGACAGTCAACGCTGCGCCGACCTCATCTCTCCCCCGGCAGGGGGGAAGTGTCGCCGCGGACGACGAAGGGGCCCTTAAGTGGGACAGCCGTTCAGAGTCTGCCGTCGTTCGCTTGGATGGCAGCTTTTTCCGAGATCAGGCCTTGGTCAAGGACGGCGCGCAGCGCCGCCGCTCCGCGGTCGCGATCCTTGACCAGGGCCTGATCTCGGAATCACGCTCCGCCAAGCGAACGATGGCGAGGTGTCGTTCGAATGTGCAACCAATCGGCGGGCTAATGGCCGGCAGCGAACCTCAGGCGAACGGCGATCCGCGGATCGGTCCGCGGGGAAAGCGCATCTTTCAGCGGTCGCTGCTGGCGATGGTCGCAGTGATCCCCGCCCTCTCGGCGCTCTACGGCCTCCACCGCCATGGCGGCGAAGGCGCCGGCGTCGGCCTGGTTTCGGCGATCTTCGTCACCGCGATGCTGATGTTCCCGGCTATCAAGCTGATGAACTGGCTCTCGGCGCCGGCCAAGCCGCCGCTCTGGCCGCACGAGCGGCTCTACTGGTCGGCGACCGCGTTGGTCGCCGCGGCAACCTTCGTCGGCGTCGCCGTCCTGATCGGCGCGTTCGATCCGATCGAGGAGCATGGGCTCGACGGCGTCATTGACGGCTTCATCGCCGGCTTCCTGTCCGCCGCGCTGTTCGCCTTCGTCGCCGCCCGCCTGCACGCCTGGCTGATGTGGCTGATGGAACCGCATTTAACCCCGGCGGAGGCGTCCATCCGCCAGCGCGCCGCCTGGACGACGCCGCTCGGCGCCGCCATCCTGCTGACGGGGTGGGCGTTCTTCGCAAGGCTTACCCACGAGGTCGATCTGCTGCTGCCGGTGGCCGCGGTGCTGATCGGCGCCGCCCTTGGCCACATCGTGGCGTCACGGCCGCTCGCCGCCGAGGGTGAGCGCCTGTACAACGCGCGACGGACATCGCCGGCGGCCAGGTCC